>JAKSBP010000320.1 GCA_022361035.1 Clostridia bacterium | reverse complement strand
TTATCATATCTATCTCTGTTAGTTCGAGCATTTAGATTAACTTCTTTATATATTTTATGAATATCTCTAAAGACATAGGGCTGTGTTTTAAAAACATATCCGAATATAAAATTATCAATACTGCTGGAAAATATATTTTTCATTATTCCTATAACAGTACTTATAGGTGGAATAGAATAAGTTACCTGTATTTTAGTAGAAAAGGGTTTTTTAAAGTGGGCTAAGTCACTAACTATTTCAATTTTTCTAGGCATTACTTCAACCCCTTATAATAATTAGTTAATATTTCACATATTATATCATAAAATCTTGAATAATTAATGTTTCATCTAATGATTTAAGCATAATCATTATAGGTTACCGACAACGTAAAACGATAGACTGTATAGTATTTCATGATGTTCTATGGATATGGTAGAGGATACTTCCCTGAAGCTTTAGGAGCTAAAACTTTTTATACAGAAGGAATCCATAAAGTTAAGAAGCCTAAATACAGTATAAGTAACTTTGTAGCTGAAAAAGGCATTTTATATTATAGTTCTTTCGAATTCAATAATATATTTATTGATAAATTAGAAGATGAAAAGAAATATGGTGTGAAGATTTCAACATTGATACAAAAAATTGAAAATGGAGAATTATAATCCAACATTCTCCATTTCAATACTATAATCCGTAGACCCTAAAATATTACATGAGTTAAAAACCAATAAAAAAATATATTCGTTTATTTAAAGAAAGTTTTAACCACTTCCCGTGCAATTATTACACGAATCGTTTCAGTACCCCTTCTAAGGGTGTAATTATAGCATATTACTATTCTTTTATTCCAGTGACATTAGATACGGCAGCACGTGATTGTCCATTAGGAGCATTAGCATTAACTTCTAACTTAATAGAAGCATTATATGGATCATTATTTAGCCAAAAAACATTTGCATTTCCATTTGTGGTTTCTTTTTCATCAGAAAATTGATATCTTCTATACCCTTCTGGAAGTATAAATGCAGCCACTTTTGAGTCGCTACAACTATAAAAAACACTTGCAGCACAAGTTACCGAATCACTTTTGCTTCCGTCAGCCATCTTCAATTGTATGGTATTTTTTGTTAAATAGTTAGATACAATATTATTAATTTCTGATTTTGTTAAGTCATTATTATTTCCCAATATAAATCACTCCTTCTGTCTGTTATTTTAAACTTCAAAATTAATATTTCATAGTTTAACTTTAATTATACGTTACTGTGAAAAAATAATTATATTCTAGCCCCTCATTACAGTTTGTCAGGTATTGGACCATATAGGGGTCTCGCCAACATTTTCTACGAAAACAACGCTAAGCTTTCAGGGTTTCATAAACCCTATCTTGCCCCTGGTTGCAGTTATCTTAACTATATAATAGAAAATCTTGTATTTTCAACATGTTTACTTTGTTTATATATATACAACGTGGACGACATTGAAAATACTAGAAGTGTTCTCTTAGAGTATAGATAATTGCAGCTTCGCTGGTACTACCCCTATTAATTCGTATTCGGGAAGTTTATAAAGTTCAATATAAAAGTTTGAAAGATTTGATTGAGTTTCATAGCGTTTGCGTTTAACTAAATACCTATTCGTATTACTTAGCTTTATATCTAAAGCATGTAAAGAATAAGATTCTCCAACAGTTATCTTTCTTTCTTCTTTCCCTGTTTCAATATCAAAATAATATAAATAATGCTTAAATGAATCACTATTTTCCTGTGATAGAACCAATACTTTTTTTTCATCTAACGAAAATGTTGAATCTATAATGATTTCATCATCGGGCACACTAATTGGTAATATAAGTTTAGGATTTATATTTTCAAGTGAATAAGAAACTGAGCAGCTTGTACAAAAGATTAAAAGCAAAGTAAACATTATATATTTGCGAAAGTTCATAGATTTATCTCCTTTTATTCTTTTTTTTCTTCATAGAGTAGATAAAAAACAAAATCGGCCTATTTTGGAATATTCCTTAAATACATTTTAATAATATATAATGCAATTATCATAGAACTTAGGGTAAGAAGCCCACTCTTTTAGGATTGGAAGGGATAGCCCTTACCTTATGCTACCTCCTTTCTAAACTGTATTTATTGTTAATTCCATTTAAAAGGTTAATGTTGAAACTTTCTGTACCTTGGTAAGCTACACTTCCATAATAACTCTCTTGTTTTTTTGCTTTTTGGTACAACTGACTTGATAATAGAGATGTAGTACTAAGTGGACTGGAAACTCAATGGTTTACATTCTTTGTTGCTATATAGTGTATAAATTGGATAATTAACAAACTCTTTTCTTTGGTCTTCTGAAAGTTGATTAAAGCACTCTTTAAATTCACTAAATTTATTTAATAAGATATTAATACAACACAACAATGAAATATACTCAGTATGATTTTTTTGGTTTTCTATCATGTTTTTTAATCGAGCAACTTCTTCTTGTGTTAATTCCCTTTGCCGACTATATATTTGATATTCGTTTATTAGATGAACTGGATTACTAGGGTTGTTTTCTTTCAGCCATGTACATATTCCCAAAGAAGAATCAAGGTAGTCAATATCTTGAGTTTCATCATATGCTTTTATGATATTAAGCAATAAATTCACAACTGAATCGCAAACTTTTTCACTATATTCACTTGATTGAATACCTTCTTTAATTAAGTGTGGTTTTATATTAGTAAATAAGAGGATATCTTCTAAACTTAGTATTATAAATGGGCTAAATTCATATGAACTCTCTACGTTTGCTTTACCATCTATATCTTTAGATGTGAATCTAAAAAATTCTTTCTTAAGATTATTAAAATTTTCTATTATTACTTTACCATTAGAATTTTTATGTACCATTACTAGCAGAGAAATATTAGCAATATCAACTCTAAACATACCTGATATATTTTTGATGTACGATACATCATGTCCAAATACTATCGAATCAATTAATATGTTTAAATTTTTAAGGTCATTTTGAGAAATATTATTCATGTTAAATTCACTATAATCAATATTAAATACATCTAATAATGTTGCAATATTACATAAAGTCTTATACCAATTATTTATTTCTTCATGTTTATCAGGGTCAGGAGCTTTATTAATAAGCTTTATGGGGTCCTCTGATATACTGAACCCTCTGTTGTCCATAAAGAACTTTATAAATTCAACAAGTTTTAAATTTTCATCAAAATTATCATGAGATATATATTTAATATTCAGCTTGTCTTCTTTGAATTTGAAGATTAAATTATTAGAAAATATTAATTCCATATACTCCCTAGTTCTTTTTACCTTATATGTATCAAAGTATTTTTTTCCATATATCGAAATGGTTTTAATCAATTTTTTTTCTATTTCATCAATATCAATTTTATCTACTATCAAAGGAATATCATCATGCTTGTTCCTTGTACCATACAAATATAGAGGATTACTCAATATATAATCCTCTAAGCGAGAATGTCTTAATACGCCTTTTAGTATAAGGCATTTCGCTTCTTCTAGCGGAAGTTCTACTTTTTTTGTACTGTACTGCAGCTCTCTATTCAAAATAAAGTTTTCACATATCTCTTCAAACTCATTTATCATGCTAGGGTCAATATGATTGAAATCAACCCTAATCTCACCTTTTTCTTTTTTAGAATCTTTTAAAAGGGTTTTTAGATCATAAGGTAACAAAGGAATATAAAATACTTTTCTATTTTCTTCTTGATCAATTTGTACCAAAAATAAAATAATTCCCCCATTTTCACGGTATATCGATAAGTCATCTCTGTCAAAATAATGATAAGCAGTATCTGAACTTAGTTTCTTAACAGTTTTACCTTTAATCTGAACAGGGATTTTATTGTTTAAATATTTTTTTCTATGGTCATAATTTCCTTCTGAAGGTTTTTTATAAACAAGAAGATCTCCATCCCAACAAGGAGTTTTGTCATTCCGTCTTATATCAGGTTCAACTATTTTACTTTTATATATAATATCTTCTACAGCATTTACAGCTACTCCTTCTGTTTTTTTGCTCATTGCTACTCCCCCTTTATTCAGTATATTATAAAACCTGGTAATTTTAAAACAATACTTTTATTAACTTTTAGCATAACAAATATCTTGATGCCTAATCTAAAAATATAATTGTTATAATTTCTTTTATTTATGATATTCTACTATAGACTAAGCAAATCGCTAAAAGAAAACAACTTCGGATTACTTTTTTATCACCTTAGGTCATTAATCAGTGTCATATTATATTACTTACTATGTATTTTAAATATTGTAGCTGGCACTGGACCATCACTCTATGAGTATATGATAATATTTAGAAACTATATTAATAAGCTATCCCATATATTTAGAATTAAGTTAATACGTTCATTTAATGAAAGGCTCAAAAAGGAATCTAAAAGTACGGAGTCACTTTTAGAAATAACTTGAAATTTATTTATAATTTTTTGATAGCGATATAATTGCAGGTCATTATCAAAAATAGTGTTACTATAAGAAATAAGCATTTTCTTAAGGTAGTAGTATTCATAAAGGTGTAGTATTAAATTAAAACTTTTAGGAGAACCATAAACATGTAGGCACCAAGTCATACAAGAAATATCTTCTTCTATACTATTAATTACATATAGATAGTCTTTATTCAAATTTAGATACTCAATTTCACTTTCAATTATAGATTGACGTTTAAAGCTAATACATCTATATACAAGGTCTATTTCTTTTGACGAGATACTAATGCTGATAAAAGAAGATGGAATTTTAGCATGGCCCTTAAAATAATTTAATTTATTATTTAAT
>JAKSBP010000275.1 GCA_022361035.1 Clostridia bacterium | reverse complement strand
GGGACGGAGATTCGCTGTTCTCATATGGAATTTGCAGGATATCGAACTGGCTCGGCTGTTCCCGGGCGAGAATGTGGTCGGGACGGATTTGCCCGCTTGTGATCGGCGTTTCCTGAATCAAGATCTGATAGTGCCCGTCCGTAAGCCGCTCATTGAATCTGAGATGAATGCCGGGGAAGGGTACGCCGAGATCCATATACAAGGCTCTGCGCACCTTGATAAGCTCGTTGTTAAGATCCTCGGCGTTGATCGATTCTTCCAGGGAAGCGTCGACATCGATCAGCAGCGGCACGGTAAGCGAGAAATCATCATCCGTGGTTGGTTTTGCCTTGCCGCCCGGCTGGTCGGCTTGCGCGGCCGGCGCCATCGCGGGCATGGCGTTCTCGCTGTCCCCGCTGGCGTTGCGTTTGGCGATGACGTCAAGCAGGTAGCCCATAACCAGCAAGATGATGGCGAGCGCAAAGAACACGGCGGTCGGAAAGCCCGGTACGATGCCGAACAGGAACATCATGGCGCCTGCGATCATCACGGCTTTCGGCTGCGCCAGGATCTGCCGGCTGATATCGGCGCCCATATTCGTGGAATCGTCAGTCTGCACGCGCGTGACGATGATGCCGGCGGTGATTGAAATCAGAAGACCCGGTATCTGGCCGACGAGACCGTCGCCGATCGTCAGGATGGAATAGGTTTGCACCGCCTCGCCCGCGCTCATGCCCATCTGCGTCATGCCGATGGTGACGCCGCCGAGAATGTTCACCACGGTGATGATCAGCCCCGCCATCGCGTCGCCTTTGACGAACTTCATGGCGCCGTCCATGGAGCCGAAGAGCTGGCTTTCTTTTTCGACATTTGACCGGCGACGACGCGCCTCTTCGAGGTCGATGACGCCGGCGCGCATGTCGCCGTCAATCGACATCTGTTTGCCAGGCATGGCGTCAAGAGAAAAGCGTGCGCTGACTTCCGCGACGCGCTCCGCGCCCTTCGTGATCACCATGAACTGGACAATGGTGATAATCAGAAAGATGACAGCGCCGACGACGAAATTGCCCTGAACGACGAAATTTCCAAAGGCGAAGATGATGTCTCCGGCGTCCGCGTCAAGCAGGATCAGCCGGGTTGTTGAAATGGCGAGCGCCAGTCTGAACATGGTCGTGACCAGCAGAACCGACGGAAATGATGAGAAGGAAAGCGGCGACGGAATATACATCGCCACCATCATCAACGTCATCGACATCATGATGTTAATTGCGATCAGCGCGTCCATCAGCGCCGTCGGCAACGGAATGACCAGCATGAAAATGATGCCGACCATCAACACGGCCAGCATGACGTCGGAACGCGACGTTGCGGCGATCAGCAGACGTTGGGCGCGGTTGGTGTTCACGACGCTTCCCTTTGATTGATGTATTCTTGCATCGCCGCGCGGGCCTCTCCTTCGCGTCCCCCTTTCCAGAGCGCTTCGCTGCGCACTAATAAAAGGCGGTCAAGGTCGGCCGGCGCCGGATTGTCGGCGAGCGCAGCGTCAATCATGGACAATGCTTCTTCATATCTGTTCAAAAGCGTATAGACGCCGCCAAGCGCTTTCTTGACGGACGTATTTTCGGGGTCTTTTTCCAACGCATATTCAAGCAGCGTTGCGGCGCGGCTTTCCTTGCCCTGGCTTGTCAAAACGCTCGCCAGAACTTGAAGAACCTTCGTATCGTTGTCTGTCCATTCCGGTTGGGTCATGGCGCGTATCACGCCATGTTGAGGGCGAGATTGTTTTCCCGCCATTGCATGCGCGTCGCTTTCAGGCTCTGCATTTCCGCGGCCGCGGGGCTGTCGCCATAAGCTTTCATTTTATCGGCCGTGTCGTACATGGCGGCGTCAAAACGGTTCGGCACAAAAATCGTGTTGTCGCTGAAATGCGGCGCGGTCAGCTCCCGCGCCTGTTCGTCGACGGACTTGCTTTCATAGAGAATTTGCAGATTGTTCTGCATTTTTGCGCCGACAACTTTCGCTTCGCTTTTCGGCGGAAGCGTCATGCGTTCGGTTTCGTATCGCGCAACGGATTCGATGCCGACGACCGGGTTCATCAATGATACTTCGTCTATCATTTTTGCAATCTCATTTCTGTTCTTCGCAATGCGGCGGGCGCTCAGGTCCGTACTTTTTCATGAAGTTCATGAAGCTGTTGCAGGGCGTGATCGATGGCCGGGACATCTGTTTCATCCGCGTCGAGGCGCGTGCTG
>JAKSBP010000240.1 GCA_022361035.1 Clostridia bacterium | reverse complement strand
TTATCGATTAAGGTTTTAGCTAATTCTTTTAAGATTTTTATATCGTTTTTGGGTATTATTCTCCTATAGGCCCACTCGTCAGCCTGAGTTTCAGCGGGATTTATTACAATGAGTTTAGCACCATTTTCTACTGCCTTCTTTATCTTAAGTCCAACAATGGTGTGGTCCTTCATTACGTCTGAGCCAATCAGTAGTATTGTTTCAGTTGAGAGTAACTCATCAAAGGTATTGGTTGAAGCATCGTATCCCAGTACATCTTTAATACCATGCTGTCTATTATTAAAGGAAAGTATATTTTCAGTCTTTAATACGTCTTTACCAAACTTAGAGGCTAGATATATTTCTTCATTCGTATACCTGTCGGAAATAGATAGGGCTAAGGAGCTGCTTCCATAGAGGAGAGTTAAACTCTTAGCCCTTTTAGCCGTATAAAGGGCTGCTTCCTCCCAGGAAACTTCCTGAAGATTGCCTTCTTTACGAACTAGAGGCTCAGTAATCCTTGGGTAACTCTCAGCTATATTGAACCCAAACCTTCCCTTAACACATAGAAGTCCATTATCAGCTTTACTCTTTTTATCTGGAAGGGCTCTCATTAATAGATTGCCTCTTGTATTTAACTTCATGTTACACCCGATACTACATCCAGAGCAGATTGTAGGTGTTTCCTTCGCCTCCACAGGAACTGATTTTTCTATGGTAAGCCTTTCACCAAGGGCTCCCGTTGGGCATAGGCTAATACATTGACCACATGAAATACAGTTCGTTTCCTGCAAAGGTGCATCTAAACCCGGTTTTACTACGGTATCAAATCCCCTGTCTATGAGCCCAAGGGCAGATATTCCCATTACTTCATCACAAACCCTCACACATAGGCCGCAGAGGATACATTTGTCGGAATTCCTAGTGATGAAGGGATGTTTATCGTCTATTTCTCTTTTATGAACTTCTCCTGTAATTCTTGATGGCTTTACATCATATTCATTTGCATACTCTAGGAGCTTACATTCAAAAAAGTCGTGGCATCCACATTCAAGACACCTCATAGCATCACTTTTAGCAGCTTCCTCACTATATCCCTCTATGACTTCTTCAAAATTTTGTTTTCTTATATCTGGAGAAAGATGGGGCATCGAAGGTCTGTAGGCCCTTTCTACATCCATAAAGTCCTCTTCAGTGAGATCATGTCTTTCTACATAGTATGGCTTTTTATAGGAAACTATCTCCCCTTCAAGATATTTGGAAATTACCTGTGCAGCCCTCTTGGCTTCACCGATAGACTCTATGGCAATACCAGCCCCACCATTGGTTGCATCTCCACCGGCAAATACATCAGGTAGGTTGGTTCGATAGCTGCACTCATCGGCACGAATTGTTCCAAAGTCCGTAAGCTCTAACTCTTCAAAGCCATCTATATTAACCTTCTGTCCTATTGAGCATATAACTGAATCTACTTCAATAATTTCTTCTTCTCCTTCAATTGCTATAGGTCTCCTTCTTCCACTCTTATCGGCCTTGCCCTGCTTCATCTTTTGAAGCCTTATCCCACTTACCTTTCCACCTTTACCAATTATCTCTATTGGGCTAACAAGATATTTAAAGATTACTCCCTCTTCTTGCCCTTCAACAATTTCCCTATAATCGGCAGGCATTTCTTCCTTTGTCCTACGGTATAATAGGTAAACTTCTTTAGCACCAAGCCTTATGGCAGTCCTACAGGCATCCATTGCAGTATTTCCCCCACCAACTACTGCTATTCTATCACCGGTTCTGATGGGCTTATTCATTGCAAATTTAGTAAGGAAATTTATACCACCTATGACTCCCTCTAAATCGGAACCTGGACAATTTAGACTGGCACTTTTCCATGCACCTATGGAAATATAAACTCCATTAAAGGTCTTTCTTATATGACTAAGCTCTACACTTTGACCAATCCTTATATTGTTAACCATCTTAACACCCATTTTTTCAATGAGGCTTATTTCTTTATTAAGGATTTCCTTTGGAAGTCGATATTGGGGTATACCATATCTAAGCATCCCTCCCATTTCTGGCATGGCTTCAAATACTACAACCTTATGGCCTTCTTTAGCCAAGTAATATGCGGCTGTAAGGCCACCAGGACCTCCACCTATGACAGCTACTCTTTTTCCTGTAGACTCCTTTATTTCCGGCATAAATATATCTTCGTCCTTTAGGTCCATATCAGCCACAAAGCTTTTTAACCATGCAATAGATATGGGTTCATCGGCAAGCTGCCTCCTACATGCATCTTCACATGGATGGGGGCATACCCTCCCTATACTGGCGGGTAGGGGTAGTTGTTCCTTTATTAGCTCTAAAGCTTCTCTATGTTCTCCGTTTGCAATTAGTCCCACATATCCCTGGCAATCGGTATTAGCAGGACATGCCAAAACGCAAGGAGGTCGACAATCTCCTATGTGGTCTGAAAGAAGTAATTCTAGGGCTGTTTTTCTAGATTCCCTTACTCTATTTGTATTCGTTTGAATCACCATTCCATCCACTGCCTCGCTGGCACATGCTCTCAATAGTTTTGGAATTCCCTCTATTTCTACTATACAAAGCCCACATGACCCATAAACCTCCACCCTTTCGTCGTGACAAAGGGTAGGTATTTCTATATTGTTTGCCTTTGCAATTTCTAATATTGTCTGTCCCCTATATCCCAAAACTTCCCTTCCATTAATATTTAATCTTATCCGCGACATACAATTTCACCCCTATCTAGCTACATTACTTTAATTGCACCGAACTTACATACTTCTTCACACTTACCACATTTGATACATTTACCACTATCTATTTTATGGGGCTCCTTCCTGGCACCATCAATTGCCTCTACAGGACATTTTGTGGCACAGAGGGTACACCCAATACATTTATCCTCTAAAATATTATAGGTGAGGAGGCTTACACACTGTTTAGAAGGACACTGCTTATGATATATATGGCTTTCATATTCATCTCTAAAATATTTAAGGGTACTAAGAACTGGATTTGGAGCCGTCTGTCCCAAGCCGCACAGGGAGCCTTCTTTTATCTTTATCCCTAATTCTTCTAATAGCTCCACATCCCCCTCCTTACCATCGCCATTACAAATACGGGTGAGAATTTCAAGCATCCTCTTTGTACCGATTCTACAATATATACATTTACCACAGGATTCTTTACGGGTAAACTCTAAGAAAAAACGTGCCATATCTACCATACATGTGGTTTCATCCATGACAACCATTCCACCGGAACCCATAATGGCCCCAGTTTCATTTATTGATTCGTAATCAACGGGTGTGTCTAAAAGATGTGATGGAATACATCCCCCTGAGGGTCCGCCCATCTGAACCGCCTTAAATTCTTTATCGTCTTTAATTCCTCCACCTATATCAAAGATTATCTCCCTTAGACTCATTCCCATGGGAACTTCAACTAGTCCACCCTTTTTTATCTTTCCAGTGAGGGCAAAAACCTTAGTACCATTACTTTTCTCAGTTCCTAGGGCTGCAAAGGCTTTACCACCCTCTGACAGTATCCAAGGAACATTGGCAAAGGTTTCAACGTTGTTTATATTTGTAGGCCTACCCCAATACCCTTTTTGTGCTGGGAAGGGAGGCTTTAATCTAGGCATACCCCTTTCTCCTTCTAATGAAGCTATAAGCGCCGTTTCTTCTCCACATACGAAGGCTCCGGCTCCCGCCTTAATCCTTATGTCAAAATTAAATCCTTCTTCCCCAAAGATATCTCTTCCTAAAAAGCCCTTTTCTCTACACTGCTTAATAGCTATTTCCAATCGAACAATGGCTAGGGGGTATTCTGCTCTAACATATATAATACCTTCCTTAGCACCCATTGCATAACCACCGATTATCATTCCTTCAATCAGAGTATGGGGGTCACCCTCTAATATACTTCTATCCATAAATGCACCTGGGTCTCCTTCATCGGCATTGCATACAGTATACTTGGTATTGCCTGGAGATTTTCTCGCTGCATTCCATTTAAACCAAGTGGGAAAACCTGCTCCTCCCCGACCCCTTAGCCCCGATATTTTAATTTCTTCTATTACTTCGTCGGGACTCATCTCTTTGATACATTTTTTAGCCGCCTTGTATCCGCCATTTTCAATATACTCGTTAATATGCTCGGGATTAATAATTCCACAATTTCTAAGGGCTATTCTCCTTTGTTTATCTAATACAGCCCTGTCTTTTTTATCAATAATATGTTCATTAATTATTTCCTTTCCTAGTATATGCCTTTCTATTATTTGGCGGGTAGTTTTTGGTGTTACCTTTATATATGTTGTTTTTTTATTGGTATTATCAACTATCTCAACAATAGGCTCTAGGTAACACATACCAATACAACCAGTTAGCTCAAGCTCTATATCCAGATTTTTGTCTTTTATCTCTTTTTCAAATTCTCCGTATACTTTATTGGCTCCAGCGGCAATACCGCAGCTTCCCTGGCCAATGATTATCTTCACCCTCTACACCTCCTTACTTTCTTGCTCCTTGATTTTTCTTATGATTTCCCTTGCTTCCTCCGTAGTAAGATTTCCATAGGTTTCTCCGTTAATCATCATAACTGGTGATAGGCTACAGCAACCAAGACAGGCCACATTCTCAAGCGTGAATAATTCGTCCTTTGTAGTTTCCCCTTCTTCTATATTAAGCTCGTCACAAAGGGCCTGTTCAATTAGCTCAGAACCGTTAACATGGCATGCAGTCCCTTGACATAGCATAATTACATATTTCCCCACTGGCTCTAATCTAAACTGGGTATAGAATGTTACTACTCCAAATATTTTTGCTGGCTTTATCCCCATTTTATGAGCTATATAGTTTAAGGCTTCACGGGGCAAATAGTTATATATGCCTTGCACATCTTGAAGAATACTAATTAAGCTTCCAGATTGGCCCATGTACTTCTCTAGGACTGGGTCTAATTTTTCTAGGTCAATCTGTGGAATAGATTCTTTATTTCCACAACAACACTGCATCCTTTTCACTCCTTTCAATATATTAAAACAAAGTAATATCACATAATTATCAAGATTATAATATAATCTTGATTATGTATTTTGTATGAATATCCTCTACTCGATTATAAGAGATAGGTTTTTACTATAATTTTTCTAGGTTAATTCATTGAACTAGATTCTAAAGTCAGAAGTTTTGATATTGGTTTAGGTCCTTGCATAGTCACAATCTGCCCTTTACTATACAAGGGGCTAAGTTAATTACAAACATCCATTCTTTACGTAAAGGATAAAAAAGAATATAAATAACATCCCATATTTAGATGCTACTCATATTCCTCTGTGCCTTTACCTGAGAGATTTTATAAGAGATGTATAATCCTTTGGTGCTATAGGACTTTCTATTGTTATCGCAGTTTGCATTTTATGGAATTTTTGTGAAATTATGAGTTTTTATTGGCTTTTATATATATTATCACGTTTATCAAAAAATTTCAACAGTTGAATGAATATAAGTAATTTTTTTCAATGTTTCTCAAAAAATTTCGCTGTCCTTTTCCTATTCTTTTGAATTTCCTAGCCCTTGCAACAAACGTTATCCTCGCCAAGTTCTTTTTTTTATTTTTTTGCAATTTATAATTTCAAAAATTTCATTTTTTTAAATTATACCTATCTATTTATGAAGATATCTAATTAAAATATGAAAAATATTTATTGAAAATACAACCGAGGCTTAAAAACAAAGAAATATTAATCAATGATAAGGCGTAAAACTTAAATACATTATGAAAGAAGGAAGATAGAATCACTATTTTTATTTAACGAGCCCTTTCCAAATAACAAATTTAGAGACCGAGATAAAAATATAATTCCTCTTTAAAGTAGAAAAGAAAAATGGGGCTATCTTATAAGTCATCTTATAAGCTTAGCCCCGGGGAGTTTCAGAATGAAACTTAAGTTTTTGAAATTACAGGGGATTGGCTAGTACTTATGTACATGCCAAGTCCCTATAATTTAGAATGACACAGAAATTTGTCATTCTGAGACATTCCCCTTTAAAAATTGATAAAAAGATAGTATATCTATAATTATGAAGGTGTTAACAGATTGCTGCTTTCAACCTTCCTTGAACCTGAAAATCGTCATAATCTATTATGTTGTTAACTTTTTTAACAGTCTCTATTTATATCAAACATAATAGGCATTTCAATATATTTTTTTATCTCACTTAAATTCTCTGACATTCCCAGTGCACACATAAGCTTCGGTACAAGGGCTTCTGTATTCATATCACTGGCATAAATTATTTTATTGATGGGTAATTTTTTTCCTACTTCATAGATACCTAAGTCTACACCTTCTTCAAGACACTGAGTTGTAACGACCACTGCAATATTTGAATCGGTCATTTCCTTTATTTTAGAGATTACATCCCTATTTTCAAAGGGAATACCTCCGATACCAAAGCTCTCTATAATGATACCCCTGTATCTATTTTGAATAAAGTTAAATAATTCAGTATCTATTCCTGGAAATATCTTTAAAACAACTATATTATCACATACTTTATCTCTTAGGACGAAGGGTTCAGACTTTGGCTTAAAGTGTGCTGAGATATATTTATTATAGGTGATTCTGCCATGTTTTATTTCAGCAACATATGGAAAATTAACACTCTCAAAGGCATCATAACTCTTGGTCTTAACCTTCATGGCACGGGTGCCACAAATGAGTTTGCCATCAAATACAATAAACACTCCTGCAATTTCCTCTGTAGCAAAGTTAAGGGCATCCCCTAAGTTCTGTAATGCATCGGTACATTTCTCTTCAATTGAATATTGAGATCCAGTTAATATTACAGGTTTACTTAGGCCCTTTAGCATATATGTTAAGGCAGCAGAGGAATAGGCCATTGTGTCAGTTCCATGGGTAATTACAAATCCCTCGTATTCTTCATAATGGTCTTTAATCGCCCTAGCTATTTTTACCCAGCACTTTGGAGTCATATTGCTGCTATCGATATTCATAAGCATTTTTCCAGTAATAGTAAATTTGCTTTCTGCTTCTGGAATAAATGAAATGAGCTCAGAAACATTATAGTGGGGTGTAAGCCCATTTCCTTCATCGGAGGATGCAATTGTTCCGCCCGTTGCTATAACAAGTATTTCCTTCATTTTTTATTCACCTAATAGCCCTTAACTAATTCTTTCAGTAGATTTTTTAGAATTCAATTTTTTAACCCATAATTCAGCATTTTTGATGCCTAATTTTCTAGGGTCAAAGACTGGGTCAATACCCTGTGCTTTTTGTTCTTCATAATCCCGAAGTGTTGCAACACCTGTTTTTGTAAGAAGTATAATAGCTATGATGTTAAGCCATGCCATAAGTCCAACTCCAACATCACCAAGGAGCCAAGCTGTACCCGCTGTGTTAATTGAACCATAGAAGGTCATAACTAATAGAACTACACGGGTGATATTGAAAACTAGCTTGTGATTCTTAAAGTTTCTAGCCAAATATGCTACGTTTGATTCTGCATAATAGTAATATGCCATCAGAGTTGTAAATGCAAAGAAAAATAATGCAATGGCTACAAAAGCACGTCCAACCCCGGGAATTAATGTATCAACTGCCATTTGAGTAAAGGCAGGACCAGCCTCTATCCCTGGTATATTCTCAGTTACAAATCCACCAACACCATCTGCAACATTGTACATACCTGTTATGATAATCATAAAGGCTGTTGCCGAGCAAACGAAAAGTGTATCAATATATACTGAAAAGGCTTGAACTAGCCCTTGCTTTGCAGGATGGGATACCTCAGCAGCAGCGGCAGCCATAGGACCTGTACCTTGACCTGCTTCATTTGAGTAGATGCCACGTTTAACACCCATCATAACAGCCTGCCCAACAATGGCTCCAAATACTGGTTGTGCCCCAAATGCCGACGAAAAAATCAAACTAAAAACTGCAGGTATTTTACCTATATTTAAAATGATAATGATGATTGCAATAATAATATATATAATTGCCATGAATGGAACGATGACTTCAGCCACCCTACCTATTCTTTTAACACCACCAAATATAATAAGTCCTAATAAAGCTGCAACTACTATACCTGTAAAAGCAGGTCTAATACCAAAGGCATTGCTCATAGCTGAAGCAATACTGTTGGCCTGAACTCCTGGCAGGAAGAAACCCATTGCAATAATAGTAGAGATTGCGAAGAAAATTGCATACCATTTCTGCCCTAGACCCTTTTCAATGAAATAGGAAGGCCCACCACGATATTCACCATCTATTTCCTCTTTCCATACCTGTGCCAACGCTGCCTCAACGTATGCTGAACCTGCACCAAGGAAGGCAATAGCCCACATCCAAAATACTGCACCGGGGCCTCCCAAACCAATGGCTGTAGCAACGCCGGCAATATTACCAGTACCTACACGTCCTCCAAGGGCCATGGCAAAACTCTGAAAAGACGAAACTCCTTCATCTGAACTCTCCCCTGCAAAAAGCTGATCTACCATGTCTCTAATAAGGCGTACCTGTGGAAACTTCATCATAACGGAAAAAAATACTCCGGCACCTAAACAAAGAAAAACAAGGGCCCTACTCCAAATAATGTTATTAAGAAAATTAATAATTTGACTCAAAAAATCTCCCCCTTAAAAAATTTTGCTGCAAGACGAAAAATGATTTAATTTATTATACTATACTAACTTTTCAAATCCAATAACTTCCATATTTCCTTAAGGACCTATATATTTTATGACTATTATTTATCAATATAAAGGTCTAATTTAGATAAATTTTAGCTAAATTTGTCTTACAGTCTTTTGATATTAAAATAATTTTGCAAGTTTTATGCCATTTTTTTAAGTTTTCGTAACATAAAGAATTATTTATGTATTTTTAATGTTTATAAAAGTAATTAGAAAGATGACAATCCTCTTATTTTTATATAGCTATGTGACTAATGAGTTTAACTCACTTTAGCAGCTGCTGAGAATCTTTTTAGGCCATATTATAAACCTGTTTTCAGATAGTCAGGAGAAGATAAAACAAGTTTATAAAAATCTCTTAAGAGGAAACCTTAAAGTCTACTTTTCTTTATTAAGTTTCTCAATGCTATTTCCATAACGAGAAATTTTTTTCCCAATTACAAAGAACTTTTTTTCTCAACTAAACTACTAAAGATAATTTTACGGTGAGAGGTCCAACTAAAAAGATAAGCTGTACTCAACTTTATATTTGCTAGATTATCTTAAACCATATTCATTAAGTTTATTGAATAGCTGTCTTCTACTAATACCTAAAACTTTAGATGTTTCAGTCATGTTATAATTACAAACCTGTAAAATATCTTGAATATATTCAGATTCTACTTGCCTTCGAAACTCCTTTAATCCCTTTATTCTGTCACCCTTAGACGTTAGATTTTTAACAGATTTGATGTCGGATATATCCTCTGTTCTAACTGTTCCCTTGTCCGATAAAACTACTAATCTTTCTACAATGTTCTTTAGCTCTCTTATATTACCAGGATAATGATAATTTAAAAGAAAACGCATTACTTCTGGTTCAATTAACTCTATGTCTTTTTTAAGCTCATTCTGTATCTTCTTAAAGAAAAAGTCGATCAATTCTGGCAAGTCTTCCTTCCTTTCCCTTAAGGGTGGAATTTTTATTGTTATTGTACTAATTCTATAAAATAAATCTTCTCTAAAGTTATTATCAGCTACCATTTGATAAATGTCTTGGTTAGTAGCACAAATCAACCTAAAATTAATATCAATTGATTGATTACTACCAATTCTTTCAATTTTTTTGTCTTCAATAGTCCTTAGTAGTTTAATCTGGGTATCAAAGGATGTATCTCCAATTTCGTCAAGGAAAAGGGTTCCATCATGGGCGGCCTCAAATCGACCGATTCGGCGCTCAAGGGCTCCGGTAAATGCTCCCTTTTCGTGACCAAACAGTTCCGATTCCAGTAAGGTTTCTGAAAAAGCATGGCAGTTTACAGCTATAAATGGCTTATCTCTTCGCTTACTGTGATAATGAATATATCTGGAAAATACTTCTTTTCCAACTCCTGATTCACCAAGGATAAGAATATTAGCATTGCTAACCGATGCCTTTCGAGCAACTTCTAAGGTCTTTTTAAATTTTTCATTGGAAGTATTTAGCATAAACTTCGGATTTCTTTGCTCCGTAAGTAGAGCTGTTTTATGCTCAAGGTCTATTAGCTTAATCAGCTTTCTTATATCCATCAAAAGTTCTTCGGGATCATGACTTTTGATAAAATATGTAAAGGCTCCCTTTTTCATGGCTTCAACAGCATTTTTTACGGAACCATAACCGGTGAAAATGATAACCTCAGTTCCACTATAATCCTTTTTGATTATTTCTAAAAGTTCAATGCCATTCATCCCGCTCATAATAAGGTCTGTGAGGACAAGATGAAATTTCTCATTTTTTAGTTTATACAAAGCTTCATGGCCGCTGTTTACGGCCTGAGTAACGTATCCATTGCTTTTCAAAATTAAGGTCAGAGTTTCACGATATTCTTGTTCATCATCAACAATCAGTATCTTAAATGAATGGTTTCTATTGTCCATGATTTTCTACCTCCTTTAAAGGCAGTTTAACTGTAAAGGTAGTACCAGAGTTTACTGAGCTAGTTACTCCTATATCTCCTCCCATTTTTTGCACTTCATCATATACTATAAAGAGGCCAAGCCCAGTTCCTTTTCCCGGCTCCTTCGTCGTATAGAATGGATTAAAAATTTTATCAAAATCCTTCTCATCTATGCCACAGCCCGTATCTATGCAGCTAATACTGATTTGTCCCCCATTGGAACAACATTTAATAGTTAAAGTACCTCCCTTTGGCATTGCATCAATTGCATTTGAAATAAGATTGATTAATATGTGCTTTAAAGCTTCCACATTAAGGTAACATTTTAAAAAGGGGTCACAAACCACATTTACTATAATGCTTTGTTTCATCATAGCCTTTTTATTTAATTCAATAATGCCTTCTATGAACTGCAGAAGATTAACTTCATTCAAATTCGTACTGGAAAGCCTAGAAAAATTTAATAGATTATCAATAATACTACTAGCACGTTCAACAGACTTTTCAATCATTTGAATAGATGTATTAACAATTTCTGGATTAAAGTTCATGTTTTTCTTTAAAAGATAACTGGAATTTCGAATTACACCTAGTGGGTTGCGAATTTCATGGGCAACTCCAGCAGCTAATTGACCCACTGCCGCCATTTTATTGGAATGAAGAATCTGGCCTTCGCTAATGCGAATTTGAGTCACATCCTTAATCATGACAAGTACACGATTAATGCTTCCCTGTTTATCTTTAAGGGGAAAGGATGTCATTTCGTAAAGCTTATTTTGATACTCTATTTCTCTTTGATGCTGCATCCTAGTGGCAAAAGTCTTTTTAATTATACAGTCTTCATCCCTATTGTAAAGAAATTTAAAGTACTTAAAGCAGTCTTTTCCGATGATGCTATTACTATCAATTTCCATAACATTGCATACAGACTGATTTACATTTGCTATAGTGCAGTCTCTATTTAACACTATCATTAGATGGGTTAATCCATCAAAGGTTGTCTGCAAATCATTTCTACTAATGTAGAGTTCCTCAGTTCTCTTATCAACTTCCTTTTTCAATTCCTTATTCCATGAATAAAAGAGAGATGAGGCTATCATTATATTTATACTAAAAAAAACAACAATAAGATTCATCTTTTCACTGAAGTTAGTTTTAGTAATAGGGGTTGAAATTCCAAACCATTTTTGTTGAATTTTACCCATCGTATTTTTCCTATTAAGGTTATATATGCCCTTATTAATTATATTTAAAAGAATCCTTTCAGATTTGGGTACAGATAGAACACATTCCCTCTCATAAAGTGGGTCATCCAAAATTTTAAAGTCGTCCTTGATATCTAAAATCTCAATAAAGTAACTAATTACAGGTTCATCACCTACAACGGCCTCAACCTTTCCAGCTTTGAGAAGTTTAAGGGCTTCAAGGTAATCGGAGGTCAATGTATAGTCTATATCTTTGACCTTGGAATTTAAAAATTCTAAGACGTAGTCACCTTTTTGTGCTGCAAGACCCTTACCACTTAAATCCTTAAGGGATAAAATAGTGTTATTGTCATTGGGAACCAATATAACTCCCCTTTGATAATAAATTGGGTCAGAAAAGAGATAGACCTTTGATCGTTCCTCTGAAGGATACATATCACAGATATCTGTTTTTCCCTGAGCAAGACTTTTCAAGGCTTCATCCCATACTAAGGGCTTTACCTTTATCTCTGTTCCAAGTTCGATAGAAAGGGCACTTAGGTAATCGATTACAACCCCTCTATATTGTCCACTTCCCGGGTCCACATATCTTAGGGGTGGAGCATTGTTGTCGGCACCGTAGACGATATCACCATGGTCCTCAAGCCATCTACGTTCTTCCTCGGTTAAGGGTTTAGTGTTCCTCAAAAATTCATAAAGATTAATATTATATTCTATTCTCAGGTATTGATTTATAAAAATTATAGATATTAACAGAAAAAAGAATATAAAATAAAATATTCGCCTCTTCAAAATATATCCTCCTGTTTTATCATAGGTATTTAGTCCCATCAAGAAATACATACAATATATATTATAGCATATCAACCCATAATATTATTTTTTAGTAGCTAGGAATTTCCTAAGTCAATATGTAGCAATACCATATAAGCCCATATAAGGGCCTAGAACAATATTTTTATTATGAGGTATATAATTGTCTACTTATCCAAAAAAATATCAATGTTGGCCACATTAAGGCCCTTATACAAGATGCTTAAAATCCCAATTAAGCTAGGACTAAAATAATTGGATAGGAAGAAAGGCTTGGCTATACTAAGTTTAATATATCTATAGGAGATAGATTAAACTAAAAATCTAGCTTCTCAGATATTAAAATTAGTTAAAAATAATACTACAGACAACCACTGAAGCCACTACTCCTCCTAGGTGGGCTATAAGGGCACATATTAGAGTATGCCTTGATTTTTTTACACCTATTGTCCCAAAGTATATAGCCATAGTATAAAATATTGTCTCGGAAGAACCCATCATCGTTGAGGCAATCCTCCCAATAAGTGAATCGGGACCGTAGCTATATATTAAATCCTTAACCATAGCCAGGGACCCACTACCAGATATAGGCTTTAACATAACCAAAGGAATTATTTCTCTAGGAAGTCCAATTAGCCTCCCGGGAATAAGTAATAGGTTTGAAAACATATTTAATGCTCCAGATTCCTTAAAAATTCCTATTGCTACAAATATGGCAATTAAATAGGGCATTATCCTAAGGGCAGTTTTAAATCCATCTGAGGCTCCTTCTATAAAAGTATCGTAGAGTCTGACACCTTTAATATATCCATGTAACAATATTATGGTTATCATAAGGGGAATGGAAATTAATGAAATAACATTGAATACTCTATACATAGGGTCTACTCCTTCTCCATTAGTTTACATGATACAATCCCCACTATTGTGGATATACCAGTGGCAATCAATGTGGTAGCTATTATCTCCGTTGGATTCTCAGAACCGGCATCAGCTCTAATCTTTAAAACCGTAAGGGGTATTAGCTGTACTGATGACATATTGACTACTAAAAACATAGCCATGGCATTGGTAGCCACTTCCTTTCTACTGTTTAGCTTCTGTAATTCTTCCATGGCCTTAAGCCCTAAGGCCGTAGCTGAATTTCCTGCACCAAACATATTGGCCACTATATTCATAACAATTGCAGTATTAGCAGGATGTTCTTTAGGTATTTCCGGAAAGATAAATTTTATTAAGGGTCTCATAACCTTTCCTACAGCTTTAATAAGACCGGATTTTTCAGCAATTTTCATAAGTCCAAGCCATGTGGCCATAATTCCTGTAAGACCTATTGCAAAGGCTACTGCCTCTCCCGTATCCTCTAATATTACTTCATTTATCAAATCAAGTCGTCCATCCATAATTGCAAATATTATTCCTATGACAATCATAAAAAACCATATAGCATTTATCATTTTTTGCCTCCAAGAGCATAGCGACAAAGGTCCACTATGTTTTATAAAATTATATGATTACTAGGTATCAAATATTATGGAAAGTGTGCCATGCCTACAATATTTTTCTATTGAATTATAAACTCCGTTATGGTACAAATAAATTGGGATAATATTAAAAACTATGGATAAAGGATGTGATAATTTGACAGTATCAAAACTTACACCACTTTTAGACAGCCTGAGTCAAAGTACTATTAAAAAATTTGACATAAATATTCCCAAGGATAAAATTTCTATCCACGTAAAAGATAGTAGCAATTCCGATAACAATGTGGAAATTATTTTTGAAGAAGTCTTTTCTTTTTATTTCATAAATGAAAATGAGGTCTTAAGCAAAAAACCTCACTTTAACTCTACAAAGCTTAATTCAATAGGTTATTATGAAAAGGGTATAGGTGAATTTGCTAATTTTGATTGTTCCGATGAGGAGATAGATGAAAAGGATATTTCTGCACCAAATTTTGCCCTTGAATTACTAGATTCTTCTATGTTTATTGAAGCTAGATCCATCAAGATAGATGATAAGCGATTCAGGGTGGGATATCCAAATATATAGGTATGGAATAAAGCCCCTATCTAGACTTTGTTATCCCTTGGCAAGCTTAGGTTTTCCCTCAGCCTAAAAAATAAGTTTAAGATTTATGAGCAATAATAATTATTTTTTACATATTTTTTAAATACTACATAAAAAATGGCAAAGCCTAGGCTTTGCCATGATTCTTTTCTCCTATTCCTTAATATAACTTGCAACTATCTCTCCATAGTATAATACATGGAAGTCATTATCGGAATATTTAAAGTCCTTTATATCTCGATCTATCATCCCCGGCTCCATGGCCTGTTTGTAAACTATTTTACACTCATAATGAAGGTCACATTCCCCTATTATAGGTGTGTCTACTACTTTTCCCTTTTCAGGAGTTAAATTGCATTCTTTAAACTTATCAATTTCTCTTTTCGATTTTGTACCACAAATAGCTAACTCCTTTGACATGTCCCTAGAAAGGGGAAAGCTTACAGTAAACTCATTACTTTTTTCAATGAGCTCATAGGTATATCTGGAATAGCGTACTGCTACCATAAATATAGGCTTAACCCATATAAAACCTATGGTTCCCCAGGCTATAGTCATTGTATTAATTTCATCATCACCCTTTACAGTAAGAAATGCTCCCTTTTCCAGTTGACTAATCATTTCCTTTGACATTTCATTATATTTTATATCCTTAAACATTTTAGACCTCCCTTTATAAATTTTATATTACAAACCTATGGATATGTACTTCACTTCTAAAAATTCTTCTATTCCAAAATGCCCTCCTTCTCTACCTAATCCACTCTCCTTAAAGCCCCCAAAGGGTGCCTGGGCAGCCGAGGGTTTTCCATCATTGAGGCCTACTATGCCATATTCAAGGGCTTCACTTACCCTCAATCCCCTTGAAAGGGACTGGGTAAATACATAGGCTGCTAATCCATAATTTGTATTGTTAGCAAACTTTATTACTTCTTCTTCTGTTTCAAAGGTAGCCACAGGAACCACTGGACCAAAGGTTTCTTCCTTCATAATAAGCATATGCTCATTTATAGATGATAGTACTGTAGGCTCAAAGAAATATCCCGCATCACCATGTTCTCCTTCATGTATTCCTTTACCTCCTACCTCTATCTTTGCCCCCTTAGATACTGCATCTTCTATATGCTCCTTTATCTTCTTATATCCAGCTCTATTAATAACTGGTCCAATATTTACGCCCGGTTCTAGTCCATTTCCAATCCTAAGTTCTTTAGCCCTGCTAGCTAGCTTTTCTATGAATTTATCCTTCATTCCCTCTTGAACGTAAATTCTATTTGTTGCAATACATACCTGTCCCCCATTTCTGAATTTAGATGCCAAGGTTCCCTCTACCGCCTTATCAAGGTCTGCATCCTCAAAAACTATCAGGGGAGCATGGCCTCCAAGCTCCAGAGATATATTTTTTACAGTCTCGGCAGCTTTAGACATTAGAAGCTTTCCAACTTCAGTGGAGCCCGTAAAGGTAATCTTTCTTACCCTACCATCTTCCATCATAGCATCTCCTATTTCCCTAGCAGAGCCAGTGACAAGGTTAGCAACTCCCTTGGGAAAACCGGCTTTTTCCAATAACTGAAAAAGCTTTATGGCCGTAAGGGGGGTTCTAAATGCTGGCTTAACAATCACGGTACAGCCTGCGGCTAAAGCCGGTGCCATCTTCCTGGTAATCATAGCCGCTGGAAAATTCCAGGGTGTTATCGCCGCCACCACTCCTACGGGCTGCTTATGTACAAGTATTCTCTTGTTCTCAGAGTCCCCCGGAATAGTCTCTCCATATATCCTCTTTCCCTCCTCTGAATACCAATCCACAAAGCTAGCAGCATATAATACTTCTCCTACAGCTTCTCCCAAAGGCTTCCCTTGCTCTAAGGTCATAAGCCTCCCTATCTCTTCTTTTTCCTCTATAATTAATTCATACCACTTTTTAAGATATTTACTTCTCTTTTTAGCAGGGAGCTTTGACCATTCCGAGAAGGCTTCGTAGGCTGAGGATATAGCTTGTTGAGTTTCCGCTTTCCCTCCCATAGGTGCTTTACCGACTATTTCTCCGTCTGCTGGATTGATAACTTCAAAGTACTCCCCATCATGGGATTCCTTCCATTCTCCATTTATGTACATTTTAAATTCCATAAATTTTATACACCTCCCTTTCTTGATTCTATTATATAGTCAAATTTTATAATTACAATCTAAAATTTGAGGACAGAAATTACTATTTTTTCAAAAGACCCTACATATTTCATCTATAGGGAAATCAAATTGGTACTACTATTAAATTTTAAGTTTTAAAAATAATCTATAAAAAATACACATAAAGCAGGAAAAATGTTAAACTTTGTAGAATTAATGTAAGATTCAAAAGACAAAATATATAATTGGAGTGATTTTATGGGAACTATACAGATTAATCTTAATGATTTAGGAATGATGATATTATGGGCAGCCTTATTAGTGTTAATCGTTTATTTAATATTGGTCCTTAAAAAGTTTAACGATACTATAAGGGAAGTTAATGAGATAATTGAGGTCAACAAGGAGAATATAGAAAAAACCCTAGGTGAGATGCCCTCAATAGCTAAAAATATCGATGAAATAACAGGGGAAGTTGCCCATGATGTAAAGGCTGTTAGGGATACTATAGATACCATAACAGAAAAAAGCGGGGCAGCTGCCAAGTCCCTAGATGATACTGATAGTATAATAACTGGTATAACTGCCATAATTCAATGTATTGTATTTATTAAAAATTTTCTAGAAAATGTATTTCCTAAAAAAAGAAGGGTTATTTAAGAATTCTTAGTTAAGAATTCTTTTTTATTTGCTCACTATAGCTTAGCTTTAAAGAGTAAAGTAAAAAGGGAGGGCTAATTGTGTTATAGATGAGTGACTTACAAACTTAACAAACGAAAGCAGACTCTGAGGTTTCCTTTAGAGCGATTTTTATAAATCTGTTTTACCTTCTATTACCTATCTATAAACAGATTTATAGCATGAGCCTAAAGGATTCTCAGTGGCTGATGAGTACGTTAATATTCTCAATCACACATCTATAATAGGTTAGAAGGTGCTGGAAAACATAAATATAACTCCTAGTCCTATGAAAAAGAGTTCAGCACCTTCATTGAATAATCATTACAAAGAATAGTCTAAACCTATAACCGATACTCTTATAGCAAACGGTCTTCAATATAACTTAATATCCGCCCTCTTTCTAATGGAATTTCTCCAAAGAATATGGCTCTTTTGACTGAATCAAGTATGTGGTTAATAATTTGCTTATCTTCTATATGAAAATTCTTTAGTATATCATCCTCATTTATTACACCAGATATATCCTCAAGTCTTTTAAACCTTGTAAGATAATTATTGGCAAGATATTCTGCATGGACTTTATACATACCCATCTCTTCATGGGGCTTTAAAAGCTGTCTTGTAGATATGATGTCAGCAAGTCCTATAAGTATGATGTCTAAAGTGATTTCTCCAAAATTTTTAAATAAATCGTATAAAGCCCTACCGCTTACATCATTTGTTTTATAAAGTGTAAGGGGCCACATGTGCTCTCTAACTATCTTACATAAGAATTTTTTCTCTTTTTTACTTAGCCCTAGCCGGTCAGAGATATCTGCCATTATTTCTCCTCCAACTATTTCATGGCCTCTAAATCTAACTCTTCCAGTTTCATCTACCCACCTTGCCCTTGGTTTTCCAATATCATGGAATAGGGCTGCAAGCTTTATAAGCTGAATTCTAGTATGACCCTTGGCCATTATTTGACCAGCGTGCTCTTCGTAGGCCTTTTTAAGGTGCTTTTCAAAATATCCATCAGCATAAATAATTTTTTCAATAACTCTCATAGTATGCAAAGAGTGAGTCCATGCATCTACAACGTGATATTTGCACTTACCTACTTCTTTCATAGGTTCTATTTCAGGAAATATCTTACTTAAAATTCCTAGATGTTTATCCATAAAGCCAAAGTAATAGTAAGCTCTTTTAAATCCTAATATCCTAAAAAGCTCATCCCTTAATTTTTCCCCTGGAATTTCTTTTATTCTATAGTTATTCCTATTGATAAGTTCATAAATCTTATCAGATATATCAAAGTTCAACTGAGCCATAAGTCTAACCACTCTTAACATTCCCATAGGGTCTTTATCAAATATATTTTCATTAATTTCTCTTATAATCTTATTTTTTATATCTTCTAAACCTCCATAGGGGTCAATCACATTATTAAAATCTATTTTTCCATTTTGAATTTTTACGGCTAAAGCATTGATTGTAAAATCTTTTTTCGATAAATACTCGTATATATTTTTACCCTCTATTTTATGAATATATATATCTGGCTTTTCCCTATTATCACTTTTAAAAATTACTTGGGACATTTGATTTCCTTCAGTGAAAGAAATCAGGCTTACCTTTCCCATATCTTTAAACTTCTTAATAATATTCCTTGTATCTTCAAGAGTCACTATATGAAGATTTGTAATTTCTTTTTTTATAAAGTAGTCTCTAATTGAAGAACCCGCTAAATATATATTCTTATCAGTTAATTTACTTATCTCTTCAATATATCCCTTGGCGAAAATCAACATATTCACTCCCAACCATACATAAACATTTAATTTTAAAATCTTATTTTTTTACCAATCGTCATCTAATGACCCTTAGACCCATGAATACAATATATTAGGTTAAAGAATAAATTTTTATTCAATATTAAAACTTAATTTATATTTTTTACAAAGCTATTATATATAGTCCTAAACTCATATATATTTATATATAGATAATATATATGGCAAAAACTTTTCCATTAAAATTAGTTACTCTTAAAGGGAAGTAATCCTTATTATCCCACTACATTATATATATAACCTACCAAAAAAGAAATAAATTCTTTCTTAAAAATATATAATCTTATTTTATCTTAAACTTTTTAAATAATCCTGTCAATCGCCCTAAAATAAAGGTTTTTTACATTATTAACTATTAAATGAAAAAGTTACTAATAAAAAAAATTAAATTTGTCTATAATAAATTATGTTTAAAAGGTTGACTTTTATTGGTAGGAATGGTATTATTTAAAGTGAAAATTGTCGAACGATGTCTAAAGGAGGGTTTTTTTGATGAAATCTACAGGAATTGTTAGGAAGGTAGACGAACTTGGGAGGATTGTTATACCTAAAGAACTACGAAAAACTTTTAATATCGGCGAAAAGGACGCACTAGAAATTTTTGTCGATGGCGGTAAAATCATTTTAAAGAAATATGAACCTGCTTGTATATTCTGTGGGCAAGCTAAAGACAATCTTAACTACAAAGGGAAAAATATCTGTCCCGGTTGCGTTGAAGAATTAAAAGATTCAAAGTAACATGAAGGCTTGTACTTATACACAAGCATTTTAGACTGTTGAGAAAGTCATAATTTCTGCTTTACTGCTGAAAACTCTATTTCTAGATTTCAGCATCTCTTAAGCTAGAATATTTGTCAACAATCTGAATGCTTGTGTTTATACACAAGCATTATTTTTATCTAAATCTTCTAGGTCCTCAAGGATACTATCTAATTTTACACCATTTACCCTGGATGCTACCTCAAGGCTTTCAGTTTGAGCAGCAAAACAACTTTGGCAATGGAGACCATACTTTTTAAAAACCTCAACGTTTCTAGGATTAGCAAACAATATTTCAGAAATAGTCATATCTTTGTTATATCTCATTCAATCTTCCCCCCTTAATAGTATATTATTCTATATAGTCTATAAGTTTTCCTCTAATCATTTAAATAAGGGGTTTAAATTTCTATACTATGCTTATATACTTCTCTCTTAGAAATATTTCTTTCTTTAGCTACCTCTTTTACTGATTCTTTTTTAGATAATCCCTTATTCATATATAATACTATATGCTCCTCTATTGTAAGTTCTTCAAAACCTTTATTATTACTATCCTCTACATCTGTCCCTGCAACTAAAAGGACAAATTCCCCTCTTGGCGGATTATCTAGAAAATAATCTATAATATGGGATATATATCCCCTTATAATTTCTTCATATTTTTTTGTAAGCTCCCTGGCTGCGACCATGGGTCTGTCATTTAATATTTCTCTCATATCCTTTAACATATCTATCAATCTATGGGGAGATTCATAGAAAATCAGGGTTCTATCCTCTGTTTTTATCCTTTTAAGCCTTTCACGTCTCCTTTTTTTATGTCTATCTAGAAAGCCTTCAAAGGAAAACTTTTGTGAAGATAAGCCTGAAGCCACTAGGGCTGTTAATACTGCACTTGCTCCCGGCAATACTTCTATCTCTATGTCATTTTCAATACAAAGCTTTACCATGTCCTCTCCAGGGTCAGATATGCCAGGCATCCCTGCATCGCTAACTAGTGCAATTCTTTTTCCTTGAAGTAATTTACCCATGAGTTCAGGCCCCTTTTTAGCCCTATTATGCTCATGGTAGCTTGTAAGAGGTCTATTAATTTCATAATGATTTAACAGCTTAAGGGTATGCCTAGTATCCTCGGCAGCTATTAAATCCACTTCCTTTAAAGTGTTTAAAACCCTTATGGTTATATCCTCTAAATTTCCTATTGGTGTTGCACAAATATATAGCTTTCCTCTTTTGTCTTCCATATTTGTTTACTCCTTATTCTAATCACTGACTGTCCAATCTCTCTTTGCCGTATATTTTATAGACTTCATCTGTATAGCTTCCATCTTCATTGTAAATGTATAGTGGACTTAAAAGTTTAAGCTCTGGATTTCCAGCTTTGACACATTTTAATAACAGTAAGTTTGGTTTTTTGTTTGTGCTTGGATGTACAAATCTCAGATTCTTTGGCTCAAGTTTATGTTTTCTACATAAGCACATAATATCCACCAATCTATGGGGTCTATGGACTAAATAGAAGTTGCCCCTATGCTTTAATAGCCGACTTGCGGCTTTAATCACATCCTCTAAGGTACATTTTACTTCATGCCTTGAAATAGCCTTTAAATCCCCCGGATTCTTTAACCCTCCATCGGAATTCATGTATGGTGGGTTTGATACAACCACATCTATAGAATTTACTTCTATTAATTCTTCTATTTTTTTAAGGTCCTCATTTATTATATCTATCCTATCCTCTAGTTTATTAAGTTTTACACTCCTCATAGCCATATTGGCAACTTCCTTTTGAATTTCTACTCCGAAGATTTTTTTAGCACTACTTTTTCCAGCTATAAGTATAGGCATTATACCCGTACCAGTCCCCAAATCCACAACCTTTGAATCCCTTTTTATTTCACAAAAATTACTAAGAAGTACAGCATCTACACCAAAACAAAAACCCTTGGGGTTCTGAATAATTTTAAGTCCCTTACATTGTAGGTCGTCTATTCTCTCCTCTTCTCTCAATAAGGCTCCATTCATTGTTATCGCTCCTCTATTAGGAGTGAGATTAATAATTGTTTATTAATCTCACTCCTAGGCTTAATCCTATTCCATTGCTGCTTGGATTTCTTCTTTTATCCTTTTTTCGCTCAAAGCTCCAGTTACAAAATTTGCAATAATTCCATCCTTGTTTAATATATAGGTTGTGGGAAGGCTGGAAACCCTATATTGTACGGAAACGGCTCCTTCTTTATCGTATAATACGGGGAAGGTAAATTTCTTTTCTTTTAAAAATTTATTAACATCCTCTGCACCATTTTTTTCTAAAGCTGTAATATTGACTGCCAATATTACAACATCTTTATCCTTGTATTCCTCATGTACTTTTTGCATATCAGGCATTTCAGCTTTACAATATCTACACCAAGATGTCCAAAAGTTTAGAAACACAACCTTTCCTCGTAGGGAGGATAAACTTATTTCCTTTCCTTCCCTATCAAGTAACGTAAAATCATAGGCCTTATTTCCTGGAAAAATCCCTTCTTTGACTTCTCCATCCTCGTCAGCTTCTCCTTCAGTATTTTCATCGGCTTCTAAAGTTTTTTCAATATTATTTTCCTCTTCTGTAATATCAGATTTGTCATTTTCTACATTATTTTTATTTGTGCACGATGTAGTTAACGCCACCGATAATATTAAAACTACTAATAAACTAAGAATTTTCTTCATAGTATCACATCCCATTTAAAGTTTTTTAAGAGAAAATCGACGAAATCATATTAATTTTATTTGTGTATACTAATATACCCATAATTATAAGTAAAATCCCACTTACAACTTTAATTATCTTTAAATACCTATCTAAATTTGTGATTCTTTGAAGTATTATATTTAGAAACATGGCTGTTATAATAAATGGTACACTAAAACCTAAGGAATATACCATTAAGAGATATATACCCTTTACATAGTTCTCTAAATTAGCTGCCATCATAAGTACTGAACCAAGAATTGGACCAATGCAAGGGCTCCATCCAAAGCTAAATGCCATACCCAATATTACTGAGTTAATAAATTTAGGTGTTTTTCCATGAAATCTAAATTTCCTTTCCATGTTGAGAAAATTTAGATTGATAATTCCTATGTGATGTATGCCGAAAACTATAACTACTATGCCTCCTACCTTCCTAATTATGTTATTATTAAAAAGCAAAAATCTTCCTAGCGCCGTAGCTGTAGCACCAAGCATTGTAAAAACTAGGCTTAGCCCCAGTAAAAACCCTAGGGAATTTATTAATATTGCCTTCCTTTGGGCTCCTGCCTCTATATCTTCTAGAGACCCTCCCGTTAAATAGCTTAAATAAATAGGCATTAATGGCAAAATACAAGGTGACAAAAAAGATGCCATTCCTTGGAAAAAAACTACTATTGACGAAATATTATTATTCAAATGATTATACCCCCTATTGGTATTAAGTCATATAACTATTATACTATATTGATATCGAATCTCAAAGGGTAAAAAAGTAAGATAAGGTATTTTATTAGCTCTCAACAAAACTTTCCACAATCCCAGCATAGATTTGTATTTTTTTGGTCATGATGAATAGTTCATACTTCATATCAAACTACAAGATACTTTACAAAAAAAGACAGCCTTTAAGGCTGTCGAAAACTATTTATATTATATTTTATGCTGTCACCTTTTCCTGCTTTACACTATGGTCTTTTTTAGATTTTACTAAGAATATCCCTAAGAAAGCTACTGCTGTCAATATTCCAACAGAATTTGATAATCCGGCTGCAAGCTTAAAACCTTCTTCAGCTTGTAATATATAGGCTGTTGTAACACCTGTCATAAATGTTGCCGGTACTGTACAAATCCAGTGCAGCTTTTTATTTTTAGCTAAATATGCCGCTGAAGCCCAAAGAACTATCATGGCAAGAGTTTGATTTGACCATGAAAAATATCTCCAAATTATACCGAAATTTATCTGTGTAAGTGCTATACCCACAATGAACAATGGAATAGCTACCATAAATCTATTAGCAGTTTTATCCTGTTTGAAGTTTATCGCATCGGCTATAACCAATCTAGCACTTCTGAATGCAGTATCCCCAGATGTTATTGGACATGCTACAACTCCTAGTAGTGCCAATACTCCACCCACAGTACCAAGAAGCGTTCTTGATATTTCATTTACTGCTACAGCCGGACCTCCATTACCTAAGGTAGCCGCAAGACCGTCTGTTCCTCCAAAGAATGCCATTGCTGCCGCCGCCCAGATAAGTGCTATAATACCCTCTGCTATCATTGAACCGTAGAAAACCCTTCTACCTTCCCTCTCTTTTCTCACACATCTAGCCATAAGAGGGGATTGCGTAGCATGGAATCCTGAAATAGCACCACATGCTATAGTTATAAATAGGAATGGAAATATTGATGTTCCCTTCGGATGAAGATTTGCAAGGGTTATTTCTGGTATAGTGTAGCCTTTAGCTATAATTCCAACACCTATACCTACTGCCATGATAAGTAAGGATGCCCCAAATAATGGATAAATTTTACCTATAAGCTTATCCACTGGAAGTACAGTTGCAAGCAAGTAGTATGCTATTATTATTCCAACCCAAATAGTTGCTTGTATACCAGTTATATTACTAAGCAAACCTGCAGGTCCTTTTATAAATACTACACCAACTAAAACCAAAAGTACAACGCTAAATACTCTCATTACCTGTTTAGCCCTATCGCCAAGATAAATTCCTACTATTTCTGATACGCTGGTTCCCTTATGTCTTATTGAGAGCATTCCTGAAAAATAATCGTGGGTAGCACCGGCAAATATACATCCAAGAACTATCCATAAAAAGGCTGCAGGTCCCCATAAAGCCCCTGCTATGGCTCCAAAAATTGGACCTAATCCAGCTATATTTAAAAACTGAATTAAAAAAATCCTCGGCCAGCTCATTGGAATATAATCTACTCCATCTTCCATAGCTATAGCTGGTGTTTCATTGGAATCCTTTATTACGAAAACCTTTTCCACAAACTTACCATAAAAAACATAGCCTAAAATTAAAATTATAATTGATGCAATAAAAGTAAACATATGAGTCCTCCCTCTAAGTATTTTTCTTTTATAGCTTTTATTTTAATTTAAATTAATAGCTCAAGGTACTTTTCGTCCGTATTCTGTAATATTTGTACCATGAAATGCAAAAAAAATAACACGAAATTCAATTTGCAATTCGTGTCTAAATCCTCATTATTTTTCTAAATTCTTTTATATTGCTCCTACTAACGGGTATCTGCATATTTAATCCCTTAAGTTTGACATTATAGGTATTATTAAACCATGGTATTATTTCCTCTATCTTATCTATGTTTATTATATAAGATCTATGACTTCTAAAAAACCGCTCCTTTGGAAGTCTATTATAGAAGCTTGAAATACTCATATTTGCTATATATTTTTCACTTCCCGTATATATTATGGTTTCTCTTTCTTTAATCTTACAGCAGCATATATCATCTATATTTATCACCTTCATCTTGTCATTTTTCCATAGGGTAATTCTATCCTTCAGTAGCCTCTCCTCTTTGGATGGTATCTTATTTTCGTAAAAGCTTTTCTCTATTCTTTTTATGGTGTTTATTATGCGATTCTCTGAATAGGGCTTGAGTATATAGTCCACAGCTTCTATCTCAAAGGCTTCTACTGCATATTCCTTATATGCTGTTATAAAAACTATAATAGGTTTTTTTTCAAACTTATTTGCTATTTTTCCAAGGCACATGCCATCAAGATTAGGCATATTTATATCCAAAAATATTAAATCAACTTTGTTTTTTTCAATAAATTTTAAGGCATCTAATGAATCATCAAATTCTTTAACTATATGGATATCACTATAGTTCTCAATGAAATATTTGAGTTCTTCCCTTGATGGATATTCATCATCTACTATAATACATTTCAATTTCATCACATTCCCTTACTCTTTATTGTAAACAACAAAGCTCATCCTAGTTCCCTTTTTAAGTCTCTGTATTTCAAGTCCTTTTCCATATATAAGTTTTAGCCTGCTATGAACATTTGATAAGCCTATTTTATGATATTCCATTTTATCATCATATACAGCACTAATAGTTTCAGGCTCTATTCCTACTCCATCATCCTCAATTGTTATCTTGATAGAGCTGCCCCCATCAATTTTCTTTATGCTGACTTTAACTGTTCCAAATCCATCACATTTTAGAATTCCATGTTTGATGGCGTTCTCAACTAGGGGCTGAATAATTAGACTAGAAACTTTTACATCTATTTCCTTGTCCACATCATAAATTACTTTTAATTTATCTCCATATCTAGCCTGTTCAATTTTTATATACGCCCTTACCTGTTCAAGCTCCTTTTCAATGCTTACTAGCTCATCTGCCTCTTCGAGATTATATCTCAAGTAAGTAGAAAGATCAATTATTAGATTCCTTGCCTTATTAGGGTTTATCCTAACAAAGGATACTATTGTATTAAGGGCATTAAATAGAAAATGTGGATTAATCTGGGCCTGAAGGGCCTTTATCTCTGCCTTATTTGCCATATCCTTTATACTTTCTAATTTGCTAATTTCAAGCTGGGTTGATATCAATTGAGATAAGCCTTCAGCCAAGGTTTTATCCCTATATGTTCCTCCATTTTCGTGATTATAATAGATTTTAAGTGTTCCTATAACTTCTTCTTTAGCCTTCAATGGAACAACTATTGCAGATTTTATTGGACAATTATCGTTTTGACATTCTATAGACTCTGGGCTATTTACTATTAAAATTTCTCCCCTTCTTATCACTTCTTTCGTAGCCTTAGTAAGAAATTTCTCTCCCTCAGTATGATGGTCCTCTCCAGCTCCAACATGGGCCAATATATAACTTGTATCAGTTATGGCAACCGCATCTGCCTCAACAGAATTCTTTATAATTTCACATACATTTTTTAATGATTCCCTTGTTACTTCTCTAAAATAGGGCAAGGTTTCGCTGGCAATTTCTAGAGCAAGCTTCGATTGCTTAGCAGCTATTTGCTCTTTAACCTCAAACATATTTTCAGTAATTAATATTACTATAGCTATACCTCCAGCATTGGCTATTACCATAGGAATATATATTTGCCTCACTATGAGAAAAGCTAGATCAAAGGGTTTTGAAAGAATTAAAATAAAAGCCATACTTAAGCTTTCTACTATTATTCCTCCTATCAGGCCATAGAGCCATCTATTTTTTATATTAGTTTTTTGATAAATTAACCCTGATATATAACCTCCCATTATTGTTGCTATGGCACATGGCAGGGCAGTTATGCCTCCAATATCTATTACTATCCTGTGAACACCTGCAATTATTCCTGCAACTATTCCAACAAAGGGGCCAAATAATACCCCTCCTACCATAATACCAATATTTCTTGTGTTTGCTATTGCACCTCTGACATCGATTCCTATATATGTTCCAAGTATGCCAAAGGCACCAAAGACAAGAGAAAATATTATTATCTCATATCTTCCCAGTTTTTCCTTCAAAACTACTTGTTTTAACCTCTTAAGTCTAGATATAAAAAAGGCTATTATTATAACGTATCCTAAATTATTTACAAGCTGTTTTAAAAGCTCTATCAATTTAACCATCTCCGAAAAGTCTTATTAATTTTTTTAATACTTTATATAAATTTTATCATGAAATAGGTTAAGAACAAAGATATGTATATTGAACTTATAAGAAAAACAAAAAAGACCCTTTATCTCTAAGGGTCTCCATTTAACTACTCAGGATGGGGAGCGTCTACCGGACAGACATTAGCACAAGCACCACAATCAATACATCCCGCTGCATCAATAACATATTTCTCCTCTCCAGCGCTTATTACATCAACAGGACATTCGGGCTCACATGCACCACAGTTAATGCAACTCTCATCAATAACATAGGCCATAATCTATTTCACCTCCCAAATATAATTTAAAGTCTTTTTCTTTCCTATTAAATTATAACCACTTGATATATTTTTTATTATACCTTTTATTATTTAATAGGACCCTTTATTTTATTATATAAAAAATTTAAAGAATAATTAAAAATTTTTCAAAAAAATACTTTAAATATTTAATTTAAATACTTAAAGTATTGATTGAAGTTATATTTTTAGTTATATTCTCTGCTCTCTTATTCCTGTAAATCTTCTAGGAATTCTAAATCCTCTATATCTTCATCTTCTTGCTGAATATCGACATTACCAGTTCTCTCTACTTCATTTTTATGGAATATATAAATATCATCACTTAAACTTACATCTTTTTTCTTCCCATCTTCCTTTACTATAAGTCTAACTTTAACGGATTCAAGTAATATATTATTATCAATAACAATAGCAGGGCCCTTTGAGGTAATCACTTTTTCTCCTGGATTAGCCAATCCCCTTCTAAGCTCTATATAACTTTCATGTTCATATCTTAAGCAACACATAAGTCTACCACAAATCCCCGAAATCTTTGTAGGATTTAATGATAAACTTTGTTCCTTAGCCATCTTAATAGATACTGGTTCAAATTCTCCCAGCCAAGTTGAACAGCATAGACCCACTCCACAGGGCCCTATACCACCTATCATTTTAGCTTCATCTCTAACACCAATCTGCCTAAGTTCAATCCTAGTTCTGAATATTGATGCCAAATCCTTAACCAGTTCTCTAAAGTCTACCCTACCGTCGGCAGTAAAATAAAATATGACCTTATTATTATCAAAGGTATATTCCACATCAATAAGCTTCATTTCTAAACCATGCTCTTCTATTTTTTCTAAACATATTTGAAATGCTTTTTGTTGTTTTTCTTTATTTTCTTTATTTATGATTTCATCTTCCAAGGTAGCAATTCTTAATACTTTTTTTAAAGGAGCAACAATTTCTTCTTCAGTAATCTCCTTTAAACCTACCACTACTTCCCCAAATTCTACTCCTCTAGCTGTTTCCACAATAACGTTTTGGTCCTTTTTTACGTGAATATTATGGGGATCAAAGTAATATATTTTTCCTGCTTTTTTAAATCTAACTCCTATAACCCTTACCATAATTATACCTCCTGTAAATTCAAGAGCATAGTCTCAATGCTTAGATTAAAATTCACATTCCAATTTAAATTTTTTCTAGTTTGTTCTACAATATCTATGGACTTGGATATACCTTCAAGGGATACTTGCCCTACATGTATATTTAAATTATCTATTTTATCTATATTTAATAAATACTTACGTTCTCCAGTCTCAGCTAATAATAGCAAATCTCTAAACCAAATTGTAAAAAAATCTAATATTTCTGTAATCTTCTCTTTATTCTTTTCAAAAAAAGCCATAGAATCCAAAAGCTTTATTTTATCCCCCTTTATTATTTCATCTATTATATCTATGACCATCTCTCTTCTGCCTTTAAATTCTTCAGACTCATATATGTTTATTGCTTTTTCTAATGAACCATCAGAAAACTCCCCAAAAACTGATGCATCTTTACTCTCAATATTATAATTTTCTATAAGATACTCTTCTATTAATTTTTTTGGTATCCTATTAAATTTTATTCTTTGACTCCTAGACCTTATAGTAGGAAGCAAATTATGTGAATTTTCAGTAACGAGAATAATCATAGCATACTGGGGCGGTTCTTCTAATATTTTCAAAAGTCGATTTTGTGCACTAATAGTCATAGTATCGGAGGCCTCTATTATAAATATCTTCCTATTACTTTCATATGGCCTTAAAAGAATATCATTTTGAAACCCCTCAATCTGCTTATTCTTTATGCTATTACCATCGGGTTCTATTATATTCACATCAGGATGATTGTCTTTATTTACCTTCACACAGGATGAGCATATTTTACAGCCAAGGCTTTTACTTTTACAATTTATAGCCTTAGCAAACTCTATTGATACTAATTTTTTGCCAACTCCCTCTGGACCTTCAAAAATATATGCATGGGCCAGTCTATCGCTTTTTATTGCTGTCCTTAGAAAATCTATTATTTTACCATGTCCTATAATTTTTTCAAAGCCCATAGTTTATAACCCTTTCTATAGTAACCAATATTACTTAATTAAAAAATTGAAGTCTTCTACATCCTTTTATGAAAAGCTGCCCATACCTTAAAGCCTATTATTTTTTATAATATTTCATTACACTTTTTCAAATCTCTCGATATCAACAACAAATATTGTTGCTCCTCCAACAACTACCTCAATAGGTATAGGAATATAGCTAGAGTTATCTGCTATCATTGGAGAAGCTGCCTTGATTTCATTTCTAGTTTTACATATGTCCTTTATAATATTGATTACATTATTAACTTCCTTCTCTTTAACCCCTACTAAAAGTGTAGTGTTTCCCGATTTTAAAAAGCCTCCTGTTGAAGCCAGCTTTGTAACTCCAAACTTAGCCTCGGTTAACTTCTCAAGCAATCTATGGGAGTCATCGTCATGGACTATAGCAATAATAAGTTTCATTCCAATTCTCCTTTCTTAAGTTTCATATTTTCTAATATAGTCCTCTAAGGATATTGAAAAAATCGAAATTAAAAGGCTTGATGTATTTTTCTCATTTTTATAACTCTAATCTATTATTAATTATATTTATTATCTCCCTATGGACTTCTTCAATAGACTTCCTTGCATCTATGCCTATTACTCTCTCTGGATATAACTTTTCAAGTTTAAGATATCCTTCATAAACCTCATCATGAAATTCAAGATTTTCCATATCTAATCTATTACATTCATGGGATGAAAATTTTCTAGCTAGCCCTATCTCTGGAGAAACTTTCAAAAGAAAAGTTATATTAGGTTCAGTCCCCCCGATAGCCATATCATTGATTTTTTTAACAAAATCTATACCTAAGCTTCTTCCTATACCTTGGTACACTATACTGGAATCCACAAATCTATCACATATAATTGCCTTTCCCTTTAAAAGTGCAGGTCTTATAAACTCTGCAACATGTTGAGCCCTTGATGCAGCATAAAGTAGGGCTTCTGTTATACTGTCCATTTCAATATTATTCTTATCCAATATTACAGATCGAATTTGCTCGCTTATCTTAGTTCCACCGGGCTCCCTAGTTATTAATATATCATAACCCTTCTCCTTGAAATATTGCTCTAATAGCTTTATCTGTGTAGTTTTTCCCGATCCGTCTGGCCCTTCAAAGGTTATGAATACTCCTCTCATCTTATCCCTCTCTCTATTTTATGACTTTTATTGTGTCTAAGGACCTTTGGCTCATTCCAATTATGCTTATGCCTAAATCCTTAAGTAATTTTACATATTCAATAACTTCTTCACTAATTATTTCGCCAGGACAAATTAGGGGAATACCTGGGGGATATGGTATTATATATTCTCCACTGGCCCTTCCACCACTTTCAATAAATGGTATGGATTCCTTTTCTCTATACAGGGCTTCTCTAGGTAAAAAACCTATCTTAGGTATCATAAAACTAAACTCTGGAATTAATGTCTTTCTATGTACAATTCCTTTGTCATTAGCTATTGCCCTCAATGCCTTAAGCAATCTGTTAAAATCATTTTTATCATTAGCTATTGATGACACTACCAATATATTATGTATATCAGCCATCTCAATCTGTATATTATATTTTTTCCTTAAAATTTCTTCAAGTCTAGTACCTTCTATACCTAATTTTTTCATATTAATAGTTATCTTAGTTCTATCTATATCTTTAACGCCATGTTTTCCTATAATCTCCTTAGAAAGTATCTCTAATCCTTGTATTTTTTTAACCTCTTCTATAAAATTATTAAGGTTATCTAGGAGTTTTTCCATTAAGAAGTTTCCTTCTTCACCTACTATAGCCATTGCTAAATCTAAAGATGCCATAAGTAAATAGGATGGACTGCTGCTTTGGTTTAAAGACAGCATAAACTTAAGTTTATCTATATCTACCCTTCCATCTTTTGCATGAAGCATAGAAGCTTGAGTAAGGGCTGGTAAGGTCTTGTGGGTGCTTTGAACAACAATATCTGCACCAGCATCTAAAGCCGATATTGGAAGTTTGTCACTTAGCTTAAAATGAGAACCGTGGGCTTCATCTACAAGAAAAACTTTATCATATCTATGAACTATTTCAGCTATTTTTTGAATATCGCTGCATACTCCATAATAGTTAGGATATGTAATAATAACAGCCTTTATATCTGGATATTCTTTAATAGTACTCTCTATAGATTGTGGAGTAATACCCATACTTAAGGATAGAGCTGAATCTATTTCAGGCTTTACATAAACAGGAGCCAATCCACCAAGTATTATTCCATTTATTACCGATTTATGGCAATCCCTCGGTACTATGATTTTATCTCCAGGATTTGTTACCGCCATTATCATAGAAATAACGCCACAAGTAGTACCATTTACTAAGAAAAATGTATAATCTCCTCCATAAAACTTTCTAGCCCTCTCCTGTGCCTCTTTTATTATTCCCTCTGGAGCGTGCAAATTATCTGAACCATGTATCTCCGTAATATCAAGTTTTCCAATATTGTTCCCCATTGCTACGCTATATCTTTCTAATAGCTTCCCATTTTTATGTCCAGGAACATGAAATGAAACCATGTTTCGTTTTGAAAGTTTCTTTAGCTCATTAAGTAGAATAGCACCCTTCAAAAAATTACCCCTTCCTCCTATAGAGTTTGACAAACCTTTAGAGTATAGTAAACTTTTTCATAAAACCTAGGAATAATCTTAAATGAAGATATTATTTTTTATCTGAGTAAATTGCACAATTATGTTCCCAAAAGACTAACTACTAGATATAACTTCAAAATCTCAAAACCTATAATATAAGCATTATGCAATTTCCTCATCTATTATAATTATATCTTAAAGGAGGATATAAATGAAAGCCATATAAAGGCAATTAGTAAGATTTTCATAAAGAATGTCCATGTCTTAAAATTAAAGGCATAATAGCACTATAGGGCTATTAGCTCAAGAACTAATAACCCTATCATTTTGAGTTTTATCAAAATTGCGTTTCAATGCATTTAAAAAGGCTTCATTGGGTTCTAGTATAAGTCTATGTTCTTTGTTTTCTTTTAAAAATTCGATAGCATACCAGCTATTTTTATTACCGTTTATTGTGAATTTATATTCCTTAATATCTTTATTATCTTGGTCAATTTGATTATAAGGCTTTATTTTTATAACATCCTTGGGCTTTATATGAAAGAATATGTGATTTGATCTGCCTATAACCCTCTCAACCATTAGTTCGTCTTCTATTATTTTATAATTATAGTAGGCCAAGTTTCTATAGAGTATATATCCACAAACAGTAGTACAGAAAATTAGTGATATTAACGCTGCTATACTCCCATAGGAAGCTCCATATCTAGTAAAAAAATCAATAGCTACATTTATTATTATAACTGTAATAACAATCATAGCTAGTATCCTTAAAAAGCTTATATTTTTTTTCTTTACAGTTTGTCTGAGCATTGGTGACATAAAAAAAACTCCCAACTTAATGTGATAATAACATATTATCACTATTCTATAATAATTACAATAAGTTAGAGAGCTTTAGAGCTATAAAAAATGAGTTTGCCATATTTAAGAAGATTTTCTATGTATTTTTAATCTTAAGCATATTTAAAATATATAAGGGATTAAAAAAAAGATATATATCAAATTATTTTTTTAATAATCCCCAATTATATTGTATTGAATTGTACTATTTTTTATTTCTACTACAAAAAGAAGTTTGATACAAATAATACAAACTATTTTGCAACCTTTAAATGCTCATTTCTATAGTAGTTGTTTACACTACTAGTAGATTTAGATAAATTTTTCTTTTTACTATTCATTACATCGGATATAGTATTTTTTACGATGTAGTATTCAATATAAGCAATTGGAATACATAATAACACTAAAAATACTATTCTAAGTGACATCTTTAAGATAGCCATAATTTATCATTCCCTTAAATTTATTTCCTTATAAAATAATTATTCTATATTTACTTAAAATTTCCTTCATCGAAATTATAGTTCTTTTGTACTATTTATTCTAGTTTTGTTGTTTTATGTAGACTGAATTAGTAGTAAACACATCATATAGTTGTTTATAATTTTCTTAGACACTATATGTATTCGACAAAAATGTGGAAAAACTGTGGACAAAGTGAGGAGTATAGAAATATTTATCAACAGGTCTGTGAATACTTTAAAGCTTAAGCCCAATTTAAAATAAGTTGTGCACACTACACACCTCTGTAATTTCAACTATTTTATTTATAAAAAAGCCTTTATAAATATCCTTTAGGTTAACTGTATATAATAAATAAGAAATTTTATATTTATCCACAGTTTTGATAATAAGTTTATAATTTTTTATATATTATAAAAAACCTGAAAAGAAAATATTTTTCTTTTCAGGTTTTTATTAATTAACCGGCAACGACCTACTCTCCCAAGCAGTTACCCGCCAAGTACCATCGGCGCTGAAGGGCTTAACTTCTGTGTTCGATATGGTTACAGGTGTATCCCCCTCGCTATTGCCACCGGAT
>JAKSBP010000235.1 GCA_022361035.1 Clostridia bacterium | reverse complement strand
ATCTGGATTGAATCCATATGGATTATCTGTATTTCTACTACTCCCCTTTAGAGATGGTCCAAATTCATCTTCACTTAACCTATTGACAACCATGCTTTCTGGATCAACAACCCTTGGAATCCCACTATTAATAATAGCTCCATCTTTGCCATGACCGCTAGGGTCAACGTACTTTAAGGGGTTATTTGATACATATGCATAGAGGTTTAGACCGTCTCCCCTATATGTATCCTCTTGGGTGAATCTTCCTATATGTGGGTCATAGTATCTTGCCCTTAGGTAGTACTTCTCTGTTATGCCGTCGTATCTTTCTCCTGCATATTTGTACTGATTGTCTATTCTTTCTATGCTTTCCTTTAGGTTGCCAAAGGGGTCGTATCCGTACTTGTTTAGTACTTTTCCTTCTTTATCTACTATTTCCGTTATGTCTCCATGCCTGTTATGTAGGTAGTAGCACATCTGATCCTTGTTGTTTGTTTTGGATATCAGTTCTAGACCTCTTATATATGTTGACCTCTTTTTTCCCCCTTGGTCTGTTTCCATTATAACATTTCTTCCATTATATGCATATTGCCTTACTACTCCATTTTCCATTGTCTCTGTTCTTTGGTCTAGGGCGTTGTATTCATTTGTTTGAAATCTACCATCGGGTAATGCTGCCTTTGTTAGTCTGTTAAAGCCATCGTATTCGTAGGTTGTCGTTTCTCCCTTTGACCTCTTGTCTATCAGGTTTCCATTTAAGTCATAATAGTAATAGGTGCTGTCATCTCCTCGGTGACTTTGCCTTAACATGTTCTTGCTGTCGTAGATGTATGTTGTTGTTTCCAGACCGTAGGTTCTTTCCTTTCTGTTCCCGGCATTGTCGTATTTGAATTTTTCTGTTATGTTTGTGGGGTACAGGACTTCTTCTAGCCTGTTTACCCTATCATATTGGTATGTCGTTGTCTTATTGATAACTGGACTGGGTTATTATTTCCTGTGCAGTGTTTTTTACTGTTATTGCTTTTATTTCCTTGTCCTTTGTGTATTGTTAATCTATGTTTATTCCTGTGTCATATTGTATATTTTTTACTGTACTGTCT
>JAKSBP010000340.1 GCA_022361035.1 Clostridia bacterium | reverse complement strand
AAGCTTAATAGTGAGCCTGACCCCCTTTTTTCTTTTTTTGTTGATTTATTTGCTTAAATTTTGAGGTGTCAATAACTCCGTCCCCTTGTTGCGCATACTACAACAGCGATTTTTTATCAAGTTTAAGCAATATATCTGTTAAAATAATTGAACTATCTTGGGACAACATACCTGTCCCCTTGTCCTCTATTCTGAAGCTCCTATAGCTATGCCTTTTCTTCTTCTATTGTTTGTATAAAAATGTTATATAGATTTGTAACTACTTTAGCCTGAAGGAATATATAGATAGTGAAAAAGCATTAAAAAGCTTTTCTAATCAAATATAGAAAAAAAGGAGGAGTTATATTATGACAGAAGTTAGTAATGTTGAAATTCAAGAAGAAGTGATACCAGGAAGACTTTACGCTGTTTCAGCTGGACTTACATCAACAGTAGCAGTTAACGTACGAAACTCTGTTAATCTTTCGAATGTACTCAGTGCAGCCGCAGAAGAGTTAGGCCAAGATTTATCTTACCGAGTAGTATTAGGTGATACCACTAGATCCGAATCCCTTATAATCGAAACCGTTGTAGATGGAGTAATAGTTCCAGTTGATTTTACTAACGGTTTCGCGCAGATTGATGGCGTCAATCCAAATACAACACTACCTACTTACATTACTTTTAATAAAGAAGGTATCTATATATTCACTATTGAATTGATTGATACAAATACACAAAATCTTCTTGCTGAGGACATAGAACTTGCACTTGCAACTGATGTGCTTTAGTCAAATAATAATTTTTATCAGATTTTACAAAAAAATTAAAAGTAAAATTAAAAGTGTCAGGCTAGAACACGTAATTTAAAACAATTAATTATAATCATATATTTTATGTGTTCTAGTATGACCCCATTTACCTTCTTAAATATTACTTAAAATTCTTTAAACTCTTATGCATTTCTTTCTGAATTGCTAATATCTTTTTTTCTATTATTTCTATTTCATCCATTTCTACTTTTAAATCAATTTCCTCTTCTTGAACAAAAGTAATATATCTACTTACAGTTAGATTAAAATCATTTTCTTTAATTTCACTATAATCAGCAACATAAGATATGGAATCTAAACTTTTATACTCAGTGTAAATATCTAGAATCTGAAATATATGTTCTTCACCTAGTCTATTTTTGATTCTATCTTTTTTATGACACATTTCACTTGCATCTATAAACAAAACTTTCTTATCCTTTTTATTAGTTTTGAAAATCAGAATGCTACATGAAATACCTGTACCATAAAAAAGATTCGCTGGTAATGCAATAACTGCATCTAACAGATTTTCTTTAATTAGATTTTCTCTTATCTTCCCTTCTGCCCCACCTCTAAATAATACTCCATTAGAGGTAACAATACATAGCCGACTTTGTTTATTTATATCTTTATTGAGAGATTCAATTGCATGTAATATAAACGCGTAGTCTCCATTACGCTTAGGAGGTATTCCTCTCATGTATCTATTATATGGATCGTGATGAGCTTCTTCATATCCCCAATTACTTACTGCGAATGGAGGATTTGTAACTACTAAATCAAACTTCTTTAACGTTTCACCATCATGAAACATTGGATTTCTTAAAGTATCTCCTTGAGCAATATTTGAAACTGAATCCATCCCATTAAGTATCATATTTATTTTGCTAATTGCAGCTGTTCTTATATTAATTTCTTGTCCATATAATGAAAACCTATTACCTTGAATTTCTTTAGCGACACGTATAAGAAGTGAGGATGATCCACATACAGGATCATAAATTTCTTCTCCTTCTGTAGGGCCCACCAGCTTTGCCATTAGTTTAGATATTTCAAGTGGAGTAAAATTTTCATCACCTTTTTTACTCATATAATTTGCATATTTTGTCAAAATAATATTAAACAATGTTCCAATATTAGTCTCATGTTTTTGTGCCTCAAGCAATTTAATGTTGACAATTTGGTCAACTGTCATCATTAATCTATAAACTAAACTATTAATTCTCTTATCATCTTTTAATGCAAGATTCTGAAGATACTTAAAAGTTTGTGTTATTTCTAACTGATTAAAACTATCATACTTTAAGCGCTCAATAAAGCTACATAGATTTTTTAAGAAATACGGTTCTTTAATATTTTCATATAATTCTTTAAACCTCATGTCATCTGGTATGTTAGGAAAATTAACATCACTTCCTTGAGTCTCAGTATTTAAATTAATCATATTTTTCTTTAAAATTACAAACTTTATCAATATTAATGTTATTAACAATTCAAAAAATTGTTCTTCTTTTAATATCCCTTTACTCATGCCAAGCAAATCCCATATTTGATCAATATCGTTTTCATACGTAGTCTTTTCCATAATTTCCTCCTACTGTTTAATAAAGTTAAACATGATTCTGTTAATTACCTTCTCTCTTTTCTCAATTAGTTCTAATGCCAATTTTTTCTCTTCTAACCTTAATCTATTTAACTCAGCTATCCTTCTCTGCTTTTCTAATGTTGGCAATAATATTTCTGTGTTTTCTAATGTTTTTTTATTGATAGATGCCTGAGCTGAACCTGGTGAATTATTTTTATAATAGTCTTGAGCTGGTTTTTGATTTAAAAACCACCACAAATATTCTGTATCTAATTCACCTTCACATTTTGCTTTTAAAGAAATCCTTAGGAATTGTGAACTTGCTACCAAATTTGAAAATGATAAGTTGATATATCCAGCACTACTCGGACGTCCTTTTGCTCTAATTATTATCTCTCCCTTTTTTAAAATATGAATATCTTTGACATTCTCTTCATTAAATCTAACTGCCCCATTTATATCAAGAATTCCTTGACTGTCAACACTCCTTAATTGCAAAATCATATAATTTCCCTTGTCATTTCGTTTATCATTTTTAAATCCAGTGTATCCCGACCTTATATTGCATACTTCTAATAATTTTATTTTTTTCATTTCTTTCCTCCTGCCTTAATCCTATTTACATACAAAATATTAGATCCTTTTTACTTTACTAATTAATTTAATACTTATGTATACGCTCCAGTTCAGTAATAACAGTATTAAATTTATTAGAAGTACATAAGTTGTTCTTAAAATATCACATTTCCATAATGTGAATATAGAGTTTCTTATTACCTCAACTGCTAATGGTAACATCGAAACGAACATAATTATCAATAATATACTCAGAGGAATATTATTAGCTATTATACATACAATTAATCTTTTTTTCTTCTTTTGTCTTTTAATTCTTGCTGTATTGCTAACATATTCATCATCAATAAATTCTTTCATAATCGGATATCGCCATCCAAACCAAATACTTATAATTACTAAAGAGATACTTATTACTTGTATACTCTGCTCAATTTGTGAGTTTATTTCCATTTAGTTTACCCTTCTCCTATGTTTCATGCTGTTTGCTTGACAATTACTATAATATTGAACTAGCTTTTCAAGTGAATCTTCTGATATTTTATACAAACTTCCTGTACTCTCTACCTTTAGTATTTGCTCAATCTCTGGAGCAATTCTATTTAAAATTATATTCATTTCTTCAAATATATTTATGGACTTTATTACAATGTAATAGTAATCACCTTTTTTCTTTGCTTTCTTTATAATACTCTCTATACTTTTATCTAATTTAGAACGAATTTCGGCACCATACTTTACTTTCACTTCTCTCAATATCTCTTCACTTTCTGAGTTAGTAATACAAAATAATCCTGAAAGATCATCCTCATTTAAAATTACGTCATCTTCACTGTTTCTTATAATATAAAATGCTTTATCTACTTTTATATCCCTACTATTATCAGGTATAGGTTTCCCCGATAGCATCATACAACATTCTTCAATGCTAGCTCTTATAGCAGGCAATATCTTTTTCTCCAATTCTTTACCAGCACATTTAAACTTATTCTCAAGCTTTTTAATTGTCTCATCTTCTCTTAAATTATTTAGATCAATTGATACTTTCATTTGTCCTCCCTTTATTAGCAGTAGACAATTTATAAAAGCTTCCATATACTATACTTGCTAAGGTGTTGTATATAAAAAACTTTTAATTTACCTACATTGCATATTTTTGTTACAAATTTTGGATTTATAAGGGGTTAAGTCCCTCTCGAAAAACATGGTACTGCCAGTACCATATGCTATAGATTCAGTATAGCATTCCCGAATATCGTTGTCAATACTTTTTTATAGTACCAAGGGTACTATTTTTTCTTCTTATACCCTTTCTTCTAAAATACCTGAAATCACTTCAATTGATTGTATTTAAAAATAAATATCACAAAATAAAAGAACTTTCATCTGAAAGTCCCTCAGTCTTTTTAATAAAATCATCTTTTATCCTTATTATTTCCCTATTTTTTGACCTTCCTTTTAGCATTTCAAATTTAATCTGATGTTTAGATTTGGTTATGGCTATAAGTTCATCAATATTTATACTGATGTTTTCATCTTGTTTATTTTTACTTGTTGCTTTCTTAAAAGCTATTTTTTCTAGCATTATCTTATAGGTTTCCTCTCCTTCAATTTGTATCGTCCTCCGCAACAAATTCCATATAAATCTCAACAGCTTTCTTCTTATCTGATGAAAATATTGATAGAGAAAGCCTAATACTACAGTTTTTAGGTTCATAATTCACATTTTCCTTATGGCTACTCCATTTATAATTAATATTTGCTATTCCTGCTCTTATTGGATTTTGATGGATATATTTAATTAAGGATAACAAATATGTATCTTTATCACATAAAATGGCTTTATAACATTGCTCAAACACATGACCTGTTCGCTTATTTATTTTGTTATAGCTTTGTGTAAATATCTACTGAATTAGTTGCATGATTTTAGATAATGATTTATCAGATACTTCTATTAATAGATGGACGTGATTATCCATAATCACATATGCATACAATCTAGCCCTATATTTTTCTATATATTTAATAACTTTTTCTATATATAACTGCTTCATATCTGCTTCACTAAAAATAAAATCTCGGTTAGTACCACAGACAATTACATGATAAAGTGCTCCCTCATAATGTACTTTCGGTTTTCTTGCCATTTTCGCTCATCTCTACATTATTATAACTTAAAGTTTAATAGTGAGCCTGACCCCTTTTCTTCACAAGTAAAAATATACCTCCAACAGACTTATATCCGTTGGAGGTTGTATTATCAATATTATTATATATGCTTCTTATTTTTTGATTCCTAAATTTTTATATGTCATAATCTGGCCTTCTAATGTCCCTTGCAATTTTAATTTAACTCACTTGATAAATGGTAACTATTAGTCTCTGTAAATCTGAATCATATGTCCAATAAGACTCATATTCATTAAAAGAGCCATCGAGCATAATTCCTAAATCTCTATAAATATCTGTAATACCTCCAAAATACTTTCTATTGTGATTGATTCGCAACTCTCTTAGCTCACCATTTATTACAATTTCAAACGTATCCGCATTTTCATCGTTAGTACTATTATCATCTATGTAATTATTTTCATTAATCAACTGTTGAACATCGAAATTGTTAAATACTGGTTTATATGTAAATTCTATACCATTATCTATACACATCTGTATTAGCTTCTTCCCACCGATAAATATTATAGGCCTACTTTCATCTTCATTTGCCATTTCTAGTGTTCGTCTTGAAAATTTGCCTGTAGTAATTAATATTCCTTTATATCCGCTTGGAAGTGTTCCCCTTAGTTCTCTAGCAAATCTTGGAGATAATGATGATGTCGGTAAGTATCTTTTAGCTTGAATATAATAGTTAATTGTATCTAAATAATTATGTTCATCAAAACCTTTCTTTTTAGCTTTAAGGTCAATGCCATTGTCACCGCTTCGTTTGGTAACTTCAATTTCATCTAGACCAATTTCTTCAAAAAAATGTTTCAAGAATCGTTCAAAAACATATCCATCTTTGAATGAACTATAAAAATCGTTAAGAATTCTATCATAATCACTATTATTCAACTCACTAATTAACACTAAACAACACTCCTATCAGATAGTTTACGGATAGTTATAGTCATAGATATAGACTTTTTTTCTAAATATAACATTAATCTAAAAAGCAATTCTATTGTCTCCTGGGCTAAAATTCATTTTTCCCATAGGCTTTTAATCACTAAAATAATATATATCTATTTTTTAGGAATTGGTTTTCTGAATATAAATAAATATTCATGTGAAATCAATAGGAAATTGTATTCTATACTCTTACCATACCAAAAATTATTGGTTTTACAATTATGCTGTTCTTTAATTACAATCTCTTTCAAAACGAAGCCTGAATTAATAAACTCTTGCATTACTTTAAATCCCAAAGGTATAATATGTTTTTTTCTTCTTATATCTCCCATTAATATTGCACAGTATTTATTATTCTTTAATACTCTAAAACTTTCTGTTGCAACTTTTCCCATTTCTTTAATAAAAGGTTCAACATCAAGCCGTGACAAATCCCCTGTTAAATTTTCACTGTATTTTATTATATTGGAATATGGTGGATGTGTACATACTAAATCAATACTACAACTTTCAATAAAACTAAGATTTCTTGCATCTGAATTATATATTATTGGTTCGTATTTACTCTTTTTCTCAAAGTAAAGATTGGTTTTTGCAATTTCAATTGAACTACTATTTATATCAACACCTATACCATGCCTCTCCAATAACTTTGTTTCAATCAATGTAGTGCCACTACCTAAAAATTGGTCTAGAACTACATCATTTTTTTCAGTATACCTTAGAATGAGGTTTCTAGGAATATAAGGGGACCAATTACCTCTGTACTTTCCATTATGTGTTGCCCATTTTCCCCTATCAGGAAATCCCCATATCGTAGTAGTTTCTAGATTAAAATTATCTGGACTCCAATCTTTTACTATCTTTGAATTCTTGCAAGTATATAAACCTTTTGACTCTCTTAGTTCCAATATCTTCTTGGTATCTTCTCCTAAGCATTTTTCAAGGTGTATATTCATATAATTCTCTAATTGATAACTATGATACGCATGTGCTATTTCAAGATGTTCAATATATTCATCAATATAAAAACTTTCCCCACAGAAAACACAATTAATTTTTCTATACATATCACTTACTACCCCATATTTTCTATTATCATACAAAGTGTTAACTTGGTTCCTCTCGTGAGCTCAAAAAATTATAACTTAAAATTTTATCTCGATAAGTCCATTATCCAGTTAATCCAACCTGATATTGTGGATGCTCTTCTAAAATATGTAGAATCCGCTTCAATATTATATAAATTTGAATTTTTCATTATTTCTACAATATTTTCTTTTAATGGCATTTCTAATAAATCCAAATAACATTGAAAAGTAAGATAGAAGGGCTTATGCTCCAAAATCCATTCAACAAACTTCAAATTTCTTGTCTTAATATTCACAGAAAATAAAGCCTCACCTTTATCTGTTAAATAATATTTTACAGAACCACTTTCTCTTTTTTTATCTATTAAGCCTAAATATCTACCTGCATCAGTATAGTAATTAGTTTGTCTTGAATCAAAATCGTACCTATATGTTATATCATCTCGAGATAATGTATCATTTTCATATAAAATTTCGCATAAACTAATAACTCTCTTAAAACTATCGGCTTGTGGAAATGGTATACCATCAGGTTCCGAAACTCTCTTTACTCCTTTAAATACTTGTAAAACATCATCTAAAGTAATTTCATCTGGTTCAATAGAATAGTTCTTTTGTTTAATCAATGAAAGCGAATTGTAATTCTCAAGCTCTTCAAAAGCATATTCATAAAGACTAAAAATACCATTTGAATATGTAAGAAATATAGGCTTAACAGGTTTATTTAATTTGTTATTCCATAATCTATATGGATAATATAATTGCCTTATTAAAAAATCCTCTGATACTGAATTTTTAGCTTCAATAATTGTAAGAGAGTCTAAACCCTCATATCCTCCATCTATTTCTATCTGGGAATTCACAACTGATATGGGTATCAATTGTCCGTTAATAGTATTCTTTATTTGAAAGTCAAAAGCATTGGAACTCATTCTCCCACTAACAGTGGGAAGCAATTCTTCATCTCCAGTAAAATCAGTAAAAATACCAGATACATATGCAGTGTTTATTGCAGTTGCTTCGCTTGTAATATTCTCATAATCTATACTTTGTATGTAATCAGGGAACCTTACCCTTTCAATTAGGTGGTTTGACTTTTCAAATTTATGATATGCTTCAAATTTTGCGATAATATAATTCCCTCGAGAAATTGGTAATATCGACAGCTTATTATTCTCAAATAACTGTGGAAGATTACTTTTATGGTCAAATTTCGTCATTAACCTAGCTTCCCTATATTCATTTATCTGCTCCGACGCTATTTCACAGAATCCATTATTAGTAACATTTTCAATAATATTATACTTGTCAAATAATTTTTCCCAAGCTTTATCATTCTTGGTTTTTGGCTTATTACTCATAATTTCTCATCAACACCTCATCCACTTCTCCTCTTTTTTTCCCATTAGAGTTAATAGCACGTTTTGCTTTAATAATTTCAATATTATAGTCTTTATATAAGTCCATTATAAAATCTGTCGCAGAGTTTGATAATAGAACTTTAATACCTCTATTATTTAATTTATCACATAACTTTTTCAATCTTACTTGCTCACTTCTATCAAATCCACCTTTTGCATATCCAGTAAAATTTGAACTATCTGAAACTGGGTCATAAGGTGGGTCAAAATATACAAAAGAACCTTCTCTAATGCCTTTAATACTTTTCTCGAAGTCTCCGCATTTAAATGTTATATTTGCATCATTAAAATATTTGCTTACTGCTTTTAGAGTAATTTCATTTGTAATATTAGGATTATTATATCTTCCAAACGGTGAATTGAACTGTCCAGCTTGATTAACTCTAAATAAACCATTGTAACAAGTTTTATTTAGATAGTGTATTCTTGAAGCTCTTTCAATTTTTGTCATATTATTATATACATCAGAATCTCTATCCATCTCTCTAACTTTGTAAAAGTACGCTTGCTCATTTTTGTGTTTCTTCAAATCACTTATTAATAAATCTACATCATCTCTAATTACTTCATACAAGTTAATTAGTTCAGAGTTTATATCATTTATAATCGCTTTCTCCGGTTGAATATCAAAGAGAGCTGCTCCACCACCTACGAAAGGTTCACAATATGTTGTAATCTTTTTAGGAACATATTTTCTAATCTCAGGAAGCAGTTGTCTCTTTCCACCTACCCATTTGAGTATTGGTGCTACAAGCTTATTATATTTCATACTGTTCTTCCTTTCACAACTAAGTTTCTATAATATATTATAACCTATTTGCAAGCATTAGAATATATGTTCGTTGAAATTTTTTTAACAATACTTTTCTAAGAGTAAAGAAACTCTGACTCCGTAAAAGATTATTTTTATATTATTATATAATTACACATTATTCCTTGAATAGTATTTAACTTATCTGACCTGCAAGGTGCACAATAGCTTTGTATTCCATCATGATTATTTTCCGTTATACGTTCATCAGTAAATCCAAAAACATGTTCTTCATAATACACATGCTCTTTACCATTTAAAGTAGAACATTTTGGACAAGACTTTATCTTAATCCCATTGTGAATCAATATTTGAGATTCATGTAGTGGTTTATTACATACTCTACATAATTCAACACTCATTGCTAATCCTCCTTTTTTTCAAAACAGGTAATTTTTTGCTCTTATCTTTTGGTTTATACCAACTGTAACCAATTTTATTATACCATCATTTCGTAATAATCTTCAAATATATAACTTGGTTTCTCCTATGATTCAGATATAATTCTATAGTAAAATATATAAAGAACCACGTATTGAGAAGCTACGATAAACAAATTAGGTGATATAAATCAATGACTCTTTAAAAGGGGCATGGAATCATATGTTAAAGTGAGATTTAGGTGTGCTAACTCATTCTACAAGGCATTCTGCATATTCAAATATGGCAATTTCAATATGGTATGAATTATTGATACTTCAAATAGCTCATGCTGCTGAAATATTGACAAAAGCTCGTATTGTAGAAGAAAATCTATTGCTAATATTTGAAAGCTTTCCTCATTATAAAAGTATAAATAGAGACTAAGTTGAAATTGAAGACCTATTTAAGAATGGTAGGATTATTCAATGGTCCAACTTATCTGAAAGTTTGTTTTTTAATTAAAGGTATAAAGCTGCCCAACAAGAAAATTTTTGATAATTTCGATAGACTACGTAATGGTATTCAACACTTTTCTTCTTTACCTAGCGATATCAATATTTCGGAAGAAACACTTAAGTTGATCTATGAGGTAATTAGCCCTTTCATTTATAAATGATGGGAATTATATGCAATAGATTATAATAAATACTATGATTCATATGAGTACTTACCAGCGACTTTAGTTAGACAGGAGATTTTATTTAATGTATCTCTAAACATTATAGGTACTGATATATTGATTGGTCTCAAATTAGTAAAGAATACAAAGACGAAATTCAAAGCTATATTCAAAATGCACTTAAAATACAGGACAGTTAATAAAATTTCATAGTTTATTTTTTAAAAGCTAACCTATTGGAATATCTCAATCCATTAGTTTAAAAAAACCTAGACACATTCGTAGCCAATTGTAATACGTCTTATCACTAATAATCCTAATCTATACAAAACAATATAAAACCACATTGTTTTTTCAATACGGTTTTGTGGACTTGATTAGTGTAAATGCGAAAAATTAAACCTTGCCTTAAAAAAACCACCGTCATTTATGATACAGTTCACCGTTTCACTTTAACTGCGGTTTTTAATAAAAATCAATATTTTCTTTAATTAATTCATCTAATAATAGCTTAGCAATACTAATCATGATTATTAAAGAGATTAAAATATAGTTCATCTTTTCTAAGAATTACTTCACAAAAAGACTTATCTCTTTCCTTGTTGTATTTCTTAATTATTATAGAGGTCATGATTCCTCCAGTATCATCTATTAATAGTACCTCTTACTTATATTTATTTAATATTTCTT
>JAKSBP010000170.1 GCA_022361035.1 Clostridia bacterium | reverse complement strand
TTAATAGCACATATTTTACCAAAAAATATACCAAAAATTAGCATGTATAAAACTAAGCAATATAGAAGAAACTGGGGGATGTGCCTTATAATAACTTTGAAAATAAAATATTATTATAATAAAATAAATTCTAACACTTATAGGATTATATATTATTCATTTAACGAAGTTACAATATTAATTATAATTTTATTTTTAATTACAATTAATATAGTTTTCTTTAAAAACAGATTCCACAGTCTATGGCAATTGTAAAACTTAAAATTTCTACATAAAACCTTAACAAATCATTTTCTGTATATTATAATAAAGCTAGAGAAACTTGTAGAAAATTGGCAAAGGAGAGACTTATATGAAAAAGGTATATTCTTTACTTATAGTGTTAGTTTTGACATTAGCATCGATTATTCCAGTAAGTGCAGTTGAATGGAATAAAAAGACCGATGTACCACTAGATAAGATTTGGGTAGTGGAGTTCAATGAGAGAATTGATGAAAATACTTTAAATACAGAAAATATATTTATAAAGGATTCAGAGGATAAAAAATTAGATATTTATTTAGATGTAAATGAAGATAATCATAAGGAAGTATTTATAATATCTAAGGATAGATATAATTCAGGAGAAAGCTATTACATATATATAACTGAGGGAGTTAGGTCTGCTAATGGAAATTATTTAAAAGAATCTGTAGAAATGGAGTTTATTACCTCTTCAGTTAATAATCCTCCCCTATTAGTAAAGGAAATAGAAGATTACATAGCCAAGGAAGGGGAAGTTATAACAATAGATTTAAGTGAAATATTTTTAGATGAAGATGGGGACTCTTTAATATATGAGGCAACCGATGGAGAAGTGTATGGGAGCATTTACAGGTACACTGTAGAGGATTTAACTGAGCCCTTAGAAATAACCATAGCAGCCAGTGATGGCGAAGAGCTTGTATACGACACATTTAGTGTCGTGTTAAGCAAGGAGATAGATTTTGAGGACAGTAGTATTGAAAATGCTGTAAGGGAAGCTATAAATGAGCCTACGGGTCAAATATATTCCGAAGATGTAAAGGATATAGAGGAATTAAATTTAAATAAAAAGGATATATCTAGCCTTGAGGGAATACAATATCTAATTGGACTAAAGGAACTTAAATTAGCATTTAACCAAATAATAGATTTGGAACCCTTAAGCAATCTCATAAATCTTGAAGACTTGGACTTAAAGGGTAATGACATATATGATATAGACCCTCTAGCAGGTTTAGCGAGTTTAGAAAAGTTAGAGCTTAGCTATAATGAAATAAAGGATATAAGCATCATAGAATATTTAACTAACCTAAAAGAATTGGACCTAAGCTATAATAAAATTGAGGATGTAAGCTGTCTAAGTGAATTTAAAAATTTAATATTAGAAATATTACATAACCCTATTGAAGATTATGGTCCAATAGAGCATTTACTTTATTAAAAGTTTAGACTCAAGGGAATATCAGAGTTTTTTGTGAATATAAACAACTTTAAGCTTTAATAAATTTCAAGTTAAAAATGTAGAAGCATTCATTATTTTCTTTGAAATATATTTTGAATGTTAATGTTGTTTATCTGTAGATTAACTTAAAATAAACACTATGAAGATTTATTAGATTTCAATAAATTTTCATAGTGTTTTTATATTTACAGCTAAATCCTAAATATGATTTTTTCAATTATACAAATAATGCTTTGATTTCATTATCATAACCATATTTTTTTAAGAACTCAATAACAGCAACCTCAAAAATTTCTTTTTGGCTGATATTCTTTTCCTTGCTAAACTCCTTAACTAATTCGTCTAAGGGATGGGACATACATAGAGATTTTGTTATGGTTACACCGCCTACAACATAGCGTGGAATAGTTCCACCTTCATTAATGGCAAGGAGCTGGATTAGTTTATCCTTGTTACGGTCTATCATTTCAAGCATAGGTATAAGCCTTTCTAGTCTTTGAAGTTTTGATGATTTTTCTCTAGAAAAGTCAATACCTTCATCTACTTCATATCTATTATCTAAGGAATTATCTTCAATTAATCTAATTTCATCCTTATCTCCGTTATCTTGACTATCCTCTGTGGACATCTTACCCTTTAGCAGTACATAGGTTTGCTTGTCACTTGACCATATATAGCCCTTAGACTTCATATACATTGCCATGGTTCTATGATCCTTAATGCCAACCCTTTTGGCTATTTCCCTAGGGTCGATTCCACCCTTAAATAGGGCTAAAATTCGCTGAACCTTAGAAGTGGTTGGAGATGGTGTGGATATCGTAGGTGAATCGGGCTTTAATATGTATATTTGTTTGTCTCCGTCCCACCTATAGCCACGTCGGCGCATATACATATCCAATGTTCTATAGCTCTTATGGTCGAGTTCCTGGGCTAATTCCTCCCTGGACATTCCCTCCATTAATCTTTTTAATATATATTTATCATTATAATCAGTTGCTCTTCCATTTTGTAAAGCAGCAGCAACTTCTTCATTTGACATTTCTTCAATCAGATACTCTTCATCATAGTAGTTTGTATTTTCATCTTCATAGAGTTCTATATCATGATAATTACTGTTATGGGGTTCCATAGACATAAAATTCACACCTTTCACCTAGTTTATAGTACATTGATGGATTTACTTAAATCATCTATATTTGCATGGGTATATACGGAAGTTACCTTTAAATTAGAGTGACCTAGTAGCTTTTGCACATGTACTAGATTTACTCCATTTTTAATTAAATTAGAGGCAAAGCTGTGGCGTAATATATGGGCAGTAACGTGTTTTTTCCAGCCAAGCTCTATGGCTGTATCCTGTAGTACTCGGTTGACATATGCAGCACTTAAACCACCAGTTTTGCCTGTGGCAAAAAAATTATCATTATCTACATTTGGACGTAGACTGTGCAAATAATCTTCAAATATTGGAAGGAGATTTTTGCTAATAGGTATCTTTCTATCCTTTTTCCCCTTTCCATTGACTACATGAATTATCTCTCCTTCAAGGTCTACATTCTTAAGCTTGAGACTGAGACATTCACTAATCCTCATTCCCGTATAGTATAGGGTTTGGGCAACTACTCTAATCAATGGATGACTTATTCCCTCAATGAACTCTTCGGTTTCCTGGACTGATAAATAGGTCCTTTCTTTTTTGGGTAATCTGATTGGCTCTAATGAAATAGTTATATTTTTATCGCACAATCCTTTATTATGTGTATACTTCCAAAAAGACCTAAGTGTATAGAGATTTCTGCTTCTACTAGCTGATTTTAAGGCTTTTTCCTCCTTTAGCCAATATAGATAATCTTCAATGTCTACAGTTTCTATTTCATCTATATATAAGGGACAGTTATGTTTTCTCTCAAGGAAATATTCAAAGGAGGATAAATCCGACATGTAACCCTTTATAGTTTCTGTACTTTTGTCCATTGTTATTAGGTACTGTTTGTATTTTTCTATAGCCATATGGAGTAACATTTTCCATCTCCTTTCCCATCTAATATTGATTTTAAGGATTTTTAGAACTTCAATCCCATTTATATAAATTTAGAGTTAAAATTTTATGTATTCTCATAGCCGTAAGCAATTAGATATACATAAGAAAATTCATTCAAAAAAGGATTTCCTTACATAAATATACCAAGGATTACCATTAACATATACCCTTAGGATATGGTATGATAAATCCTGTAACACAACATGTCAAGATATTGATGTTGGAAATCGACAAAAAGTTTTCTCCTTTTATATAATTCAAATTGAGAATAATATTCTCATATGAAATATACTAAGCCTCAATAGAGTAAATAAGATAAAATATAAAATTTTTTATCTTAAAGGCGTAAAGGATAGAAGTATCTATAAGTATGGTATCATATATGAAATGAATTCACACTAGGTAATATGTAGGAATTAGTAATAATTTCTTGCATTTTGCATGTTAATTAAATTATAATAATTAAGATATATCTTATAATTGTTTAGGGGGAAGTCAGATGAATTTTAAGGAAAAAATTCTTCTTTATATTATTATTGCTATTTTTGTTACATCTATGCATACATATACCTATGCTAATAATACTGTGAATACCAGTATTGCAAATACACTCAAGGATGATGCAGGTTCTTTAAGTGCCAAGCTGGATAAGAGGATAAATTCATCGGTAAATAAACTTATGGCCTTTGGAATTGTCCAGGGAAAAGAGGATGGAAAATATTATCCTGAAGATCAGTTGACTAGGCAAGAATTTACAAAGATTATGGTAGATGTGCTGGGAATGGGAGATGCAGCAGCTATACCTTCAGAGCAATCTCCCTTTAGAGATATTGGAATAGCCAGTGGATGGGCCGTTGGCTATATAAATCTTGCAGCCAGTCAAGGAATTGTAAATGGAAATGATAAGGGTTTATTTAACCCCTTTGGAAAGGTGACCTTATCAGAGTCAGTCACTATAATTCTTAGGGCATTGGGATATAGGGATGAGTTCTTAAAGGGACAGTGGCCTCATAATTATATTTTAAAAGCAGCTGAGCTGGGGCTTCTTGATAGTATCGAAATGGATAAAGATGCTGCTATCAATAGAGGGATTGCGGCTTTGCTTATAAATAATGCCATGGACGTAGATATCATTAAAAGCTATCCCGATGGAAGAGGGTACTACGTAACAAACACAAACCTATTGGAAGATAGGCAAAATTTATACAAGCTAGAGAACGTAAAAATTATTGACAAAGAAAATGTCGGTGAATATATTAATGTAGATATTGAGTTTACCCAAGATACTCACTATAAAAATAATAAATATGAAGATGGTGATATAGAGAATTTCTTTTTAAAGGATGAATTTAGCTCTCAATTATACGTTGGAATTGATGGAGATATATACATTAATGAGGATGAAAAGATACTCTATATTGACTATAATGATGTAAGAGACTATGATAGTAAGGTTTTTATTAATGAAATAATAACTAACGATTATAATGAAAAGCCTATAAAAAAAATAAAGTTATCAACAAGTGATGAATATATTGAAATCTCTAAGGATTGTGATATATATATTAATGGTGAAGCCATTAATAATAGGGATTTCGAGAAATATTTAGACCAGGATGTTTTTGGAACCTTTATTTTGGACGATGATGACGAGCTCGATTATGCTAATCTTATATCCTGGCAAGAGGAGAATCTATATATAAAATCTATAGATACAGAAGCGGAAACATTTTATGCGGTAGATACAAATGATGGAAATGAAAGAGAGATTGAAATAGAAGATTTTTCCAGTGAATATAAAATATATCTAGTGCAGGAGGATAAAAGAGTAGAGATAACCCTCAATGAATTGTTGGTAGGGGATATTATAAATATAAGTGAGGAACAAGAAAGTAAAGAAGTGCTTATATATGTATGGAGGGAAAGTGTCAATGGTAAGCTTGCCAGGTTATCTGGAGGAAGTTATGGTCAGAGGATTTCCTTCTTACTTACGGGTCAGGAAACGAAGTATTACTTTGCCGATGAGTTTTCATACTCCTATGATAAAGGTAAAAAGGTATCAAGAGAAAAGGATGAGACTGTTTCAGGTATTAATAAATTAGGTGAGTTCTATAGTGAAAAGGTAGATGTATATAGGAACTGGAGAAATGAAGTTGTATATATTCAAGGAGATTTTAGAACTAATTCAGACCTATATGGAATATTTAGGCAGTATGGAGATAGTGCCAGGGGAGAAATCCAGATATATATAAAAACAGGTTCATCGAGGGTATATGCTTTTGAGGAAGTAGATGAATATGAAAGAATGAAAGAGAATAATATACCTGTAGGCAGTATAATTAAGTACTCCATAGGAAAGTCAAAGAAACTTAAAAACCTAAGTGATAACGTTGAAGATGACATAATAAGGCTAGATGAAAATATAAAGACTATTAGAGCCGGTGACGATTTTGGAGAGGATTATGCAGTTATAGACGGTAAAAAGGTCAACATAGATTTAGATACTATTTATTTTGACTATACAAACAGTAATCGATACAGGGTAAAGGCCCTTAAATGGAATAAATTTAAGAATAAAAAGGTTCTTGAAGATGTTGAGGTCATAGCCGTAGAAGAGGATGATGTATTAAAACTGTTAGTAATTCGGGATAATATTGAGGGGATACAGGAGGATACAATACCAGGCTATGTACTGAATCAATATAGATTGGGTGACAAGTACTATGTAGAGGTGCAGAGCAACATCCATGAATCTAAGACTCAGCATCTTATAGATGACGATTATGAGAACTTGTTTTTAAATGGAAGAGTAGTATTGTATGGTATAAATACCGATAACAAATTCATGTTGATTGAAGATGATGAAGTGGAATTTGTTTCCGGGGAGCTTGATTCTGTAAGTGGTAAAAAAATATTTGTTGAAGGTGAAAGGTATAGGATTTCCGATGAAACACAGGTCTTTAGAGGCGATGAAAAGGTAGGCCTAAATGATTTGAAAAAATCTAACCTGGTGGCAATGTATGTGGAAGATAATATGGCATTGGCTGTAGAACTCTTGGATAGTAAAGATGCTAAAAAGATTGGAAAAGGAATTCTAAGGGACATTGACAGGGAGAAGGAGGACTGTTTTACCATTGAAATAGACGGAGAGGAAGTGATGTTCTCCAAGAATCCTGAAATAGATTATGTGTTTAAGGATGGCTATATAGAGACTTCTGAAAAAAACAAGGATATAACTGAAGTCCTTAAGGATATCTTAAATGGCAAGGAGCCTTTTGTGAAATTTTCATACGATGAAGATACCGATGAGATATATAATATGTGGATTGATAATTGAGGAAACTATATAATTCTAACTTGGCAGAATTGCATATGCGAATATCATCCTTAATTTAAAGATTTAGAATAGAGCATATTTCGGTTGTATGGCTCTTGTGATTTTAACACTATATGTAGCAGTAAGTCTTTTAAAGTGGTAATTATGCAGTTTGCTCAATTAAAAGAGTAGGGAGAAATTTTTTCTTCCTACTTTTTACTATATAGTATATTGGTGTGATATAATTAAATGATGAATATGACAGTCTATGGGGGGATTAGACAATGTACTGCAAAAAGAAAGTAATTTGTGTATTGAGTATATTAATTGTATTAATTAGCTTAAGTAATGCCTTTGGAGATGAAATAGGGGAATATAAAGCTAAATATCAGGAGATAGAAAATTATTTTATAGATATTGATGGGGATGGAAAAAAGGAACGAGAAATAAAAGTAGATAGAGAAGAAGAGGAGATAAGTATAGGAAAGAATAAAATATTTTATTCAGGTTTTCTATATGAGATTATATATGAGGATTTAACCGATGACGGGATTTCAGAAGTGATAGTTGTGACGAAGGATGGGGGAACTAGTTCTTTATTAAATTATGGAATATATGAAATAAAAGAGGAAAAAATAAAGTTGATTTTCAAAAGAGAGGGTATCTATAGGGGAATTGTAGGTATAGAGGAAGGTAGGATTATAGAAAAGATGCCCCAATATGGGGATAGGGATACAAATGCCTCTCCAAGGGAATATGTAGCCAAAGAATACCTATATTATGGAGATGAATTCAAGCTGGTCTCTGAGGATACTAAGGATATAAAAGAATTAAATGTTAAAAATAATAAAGTAGAGTCCCAAAGAAGGCACAATAAGTATTATAACAATCCTAAAAGGAGTGAAATGGAAGAGATAATTGGGGAGGTAGCCTTAGAGAAGGGTATTCCCCCAGTGGTATTAAAATCTATAGCCTATACCGAAAGTGGTCTAAAGCAGTTTAAAAACGGGCAGCCCCTTGAAAGCTTTGATGGTATAAGCTATGGTGTAATGCAGGTAACTCCTAGGATACACACTCAATACGATGAGAAGAAGTTGAAATACGATATAAGATACAATGTTATGGCTGGGGCCGATATATTACTAAGCAAATGGAGTTACGTATTTAGGACTAAGCCAATAATACCTAAAGTAGGCAATGGAGACCCTAGGGTATTGGAAAACTGGTATTTTGCAATTTGGGCATATAATGGATGGTCCGAGAGTAACAATCCTAATATGATACCCTATGAGCATCTATCATGGGTCCAGCGTAGGGCTTATCAGGATAAGGTTATTGATTATGCCCTAAGTCAGTTTGACCAGAGGATTACAAGGATAGATGAGGATGATTTACCTAGGGCTGGATTACCGGAGGCAGATCGTCTATTTCATACACCAAGACCCTATCATAAAGCTGAATATAAAACCTATGACTACGGTGATATAATAATAAATATGGCAGATAGTGGCCTGGTGCTAAGGGACGATGATTGGAATAGGATTGAGACTATACCACCTAGGGTAGGGTTTATAACTATTTGTGGTCCTAAGCTCCATAATGGATATGTGAGATATAAGGTAAGGCCTTTGATGGAGGATAGAGAAGAAAGTCTAGGGTGGGTGGCTATAAATTGGACTAAGACCATGAATGATAGCGATGTAAATCATGATGGTAAGACTGATTTAAAGGATGTTTCCATAATAATTGATAATATAGATGAAGACAGGAATTTAGAAACACTGGATATGAATTATGACGATGAAGTAGATGATTATGATGCTCTTTTAGTTGAAAAAAAGTATCGGCTTTCTATAAAGGATGAGGGATATAAGATAATACCTGAAAAAAGGGAGGTTTCAGCCAGTAAAGATTGGATAATAGAGTTTAATGAAAAATTAGATTCTAAATCGGTAAATAATAGGAACATATATGTAGAGGACAAATCAAGGGGTACAAGGATTAAAACTAAAGTAGGGCTCCAAGGAGATGGAATGAGTATAAAGATTTATCATCCAGAGGAGAACTACATAGCTGGAAATAAATACGTCATAAAAATTGAAGATAAAGTGAAATCATATAGCGGCAAAACCTTGAAAAAGCCTGTTATAATGGAATTTACAATTAAATTTTAAATACATAGAAGATTTTAATTATTTATCCATAGGCTTTATAAAAAATACATTTTAAATCATGGGATATGGAGGGATATTCATGAAAAAAGCTTCAGCAATTTTCTTAATACTAATTGTGTTTCTATTATCGAGTCTACATGTATTTGGAAATGAATTAGAGAATGCAGATAAAAATGGAGAGGAAAATTTAGATAAGAGATTATTGATAGTATACAGAAATGATATTGAAAGATATGCTATGGAGGCAGGCGATAGGGGCCTAAGATTTCCTGAATCTATTCAATCTAGAATAAGGAAAAGCAAAAGATTAGATAATCTAAATATGGAGATTTTAACTATTGATAAAGCTCAAGATAGCCAAGAAGTCATTAATTTATTAATGGAAGATGAAGCTATAGAAAGTGTACAAGAGGATGCAAAAAGGTATTATTTATCTGCTTCTCCTCCAAATGACCCATTATATCAGATGCAGTGGGGCCTCATGAATGACAATATAAATCTTCTAAGGGCATGGGAGCTTTTAGAAGATAGTGAAGAAGCCTTAGTAGCTGTTATAGATAGCGGTATAAATAATGAACATGAGGATTTGAAATATAGGATTGCACCTGGAGGAGTTAATTTTGAAAGGGATAATGATGATAGAAATGATATTACTGATATAGAGAATCATGGTACTGCTGTTTCTGGAGTAATTGCTGCCCAAACAAATAATAATATAGGTGTGGCAGGAGTAGTAGGGGAAGCTAGTGTAAGAATACTGCCTTTAAAGGCAGGTTATTATGTTTCTGAGGTAATAGAAGCTATAGACTACGCCGTTGATATGGAAGTTGATGTTATAAATATCAGTATGGGTGGTCCAGATTATGTATTTGCTGAAGAGGAGGCTATTCAAAGAGCTATTAATGCAAATATAGTAGTTGTAGCCGCAGTGGGAAATGATGCTCATATTGACAATGTCCTAAACTATCCTGGCAGCTATGACAACGTTCTTTCCGTTGGGTCCATAGACAGTGATGAAAAGATATCATATTTTTCTAACTATAATTCCACTGTGGATTTAGTGGCTCCTGGGGAGGGAATCTACACTACCAGTTCCGATGGAAAATATAGAATTACGTATGGAACGTCATTTTCCTCTCCCTATGTTTCAGCAATCTGTGCTTTGTTAAAGTCTATGGATAAGTCCTTAACCCCCAGTGAAATAGAAAATATACTATTAAGTACAGCTATGGATAGGGGAGTAGAAGGGAAGGATGATTATTATGGCTATGGACTTATAAATCCAGTAGGGGCAATTAACATGGCTTTAGTTGAGAAGGAAGCATATAATAATTTTGACGAAATGGCAGGGGTTAAATTAGATAAGGCATGGACAATAGAGTTCAGTATGCAGTTGGATTCTAATACCATAAATACTTCCAATATATATATAGTTGATTCAAAATATAATTTTGTTGATTGTAATTTAAGCCTTTTATCAGATAAAAAATCGGTGACTATTACACCAAAAACTAACTATAATCCAAGTGAAGAATATAGTCTAATTATAAACAGGAATGTTCAATCTATAGATGGAGAGAAGCTTGCTAAGGGTGTAATAATGAAATTTACTACTGAAGATTAAAATTCTTTTACGATTACCTTACAAATTAAAGAAAGAATAGGTACTATCTTTTAAAGTGATAAAAATAGTGGTAAAATGGACTTTAGCCGATGGATATTTATAGATTGACCCTATAGAAATTGCTAGGAGGAAGAGCATGGAAAACTTCATAAAAAGTCTTTTCGATACCAATGAGAAGAATGTGAGACAACTGGACAAGAGAGTTAAAAAAATATTATCCTATGAAGATAATTTAAAACAATTATCCGATGATGAGCTTAGGAATAAAACTGGGGAGTTCAAGGAAAGAATTGAAAGTGGTCAATCCCTTGATGAGGTCTTGGAGGAAGCCTTTGCTGTAGTTAGAGAAGCCTCCCACAGGGTTTTAGGTATAAAACACTATCCAGTACAACTAATGGGAGGGATAGTGCTGCATGAGGGGAAAATAGCTGAGATGAAAACAGGGGAGGGTAAAACCCTTGTAGCCACATTACCCTCATATTTAAACGCATTAACTGGTAAAGGCGTATTTGTAGTAACCGTTAATGAATATCTTGCCGCAAGGGACAGGGAAGAAATGGGGCAGATTCATGAGTTTTTAGGCTTGAGTGTAGGGTTGATTTCCACAGAGATGAGGCCTCAGGAAAGAAAGGCTGCCTATAAATGTGATATAACCTATGGAACCAATAGTGAATTTGGATTTGATTATCTTAGGGACAATATGGCTGTCCTTAAGGAAAATGTCGTTCAAAGAGATTTACAATACGCTATAATTGATGAAATTGATAGTATTTTAATAGATGAGTCCCGTACTCCACTTATAATATCCGGCCAAGGGACTAGACCATCCCAGTACTATATTACCGTTGATAGATTTGTAAAGAGCCTTAAAGAAGAAGATTACGAGTCTAAGGATGAAAATCAGATGGTTACCTTAAGTGATTTTGGCATGGATAAGGTCGAGAAAGTTTTTGGCCTTGAGAACATTGCCGATGTAAGGAACATGGAACTGTTACATCACATAAGGCAAAGTCTTTATGCCAATTATGTCATGAAAAGGGACCAGGACTATGTAGTCAAGGATGGGGAAATTCAAATAGTGGACAAGTTTACGGGGAGGCTTATGGCTGGAAGAAGGTTCAGTAAAGGACTTCATCAGGCCATAGAAGCCAAGGAAGGCGTTGAAATCCAGAAAGAATCTAAGACAATGGCAACCATAACCTATCAAAATTATTTTAGAAAGTTTAATAAACTAGCAGGTATGACAGGAACTGCCTATACAGAAAGGGTTGAGTTCAAAAATATATATGGTATGGATGTAGTGGTTATACCTACTAATGAAACAATGATTAGGGTAAACCATGAGGATAAGCTCTATAGGACAAAGGAAGCCAAGTTTAAGGCTGTGATAGATGAAATAGAAGAGAGGCACAAAAAGGGCCAGCCCATACTTGTGGGAACCATATATATAGATGAATCGGAGAAGATAAGTGAAATGCTGGATATCAGGGGAATTCCCTATAGGTTGCTTAACGCGAAGCAAGATAGGGAAGAGGCAGAAATAATTGGTCAGGCAGGATGTAGGGGAGCCGTAACCATAGCCACAAATATGGCAGGTAGAGGGACCGACATTAAGCTTGAAGAAGGTGTAGCAGAGCTAGGGGGGCTTCTTGTACTAGGTACTGAAAGACATGACTCTAGAAGAATAGATAACCAGTTAAGAGGTCGTTCCGGTAGACAGGGTGACCCTGGCGAATCAGTATTCTATATCTCTTTGGATGATAAACTCTTTGAGAAATTAGGTAGAGAGAAAATGGAAAAGCTTAAAGATATGGTAGATAAGCTTGGATTACCTGATGATGAGCCAATATATGATAATATGCTATCAAAGGCTGTTGAAAATACTCAAAAGACAATTGAATCTATCAATTTTAGGATTAGAAAGAGTACTCTGGAATTTGACCAGATTTTAAATAATCAGAGAGAAACCATATACAATGAAAGAAATAAAATCCTAAATGGTGAAGATATGAGTGACTTCATCCAAAGGATGATAAAAGAGACTATGGAGGATATTGTTGAGAAGTACACTGGTGAAGGAACCTATGCCGAAGAATGGGACTTATCTGGATTACAAGATTTCTTAGACGATAGACTGCGCTATTTGGGAAGGCTTAATTTAAAGGATTTAGATATGGATGAGCTGGTTAAGCTCGATAAGGATAAACTTAAAAATATTATAATTGATGAAGGTCTTAAGATATATAAGGAAAGGGAAGAAGATGTTGGAGAAGCTAAGTTCAGATATGTAGAACGGCTAATCTTTATGAGGAATATAGATAAAAAATGGATGGAGCATCTAGATGTAGTTGAGCAGATTAGACAGGGGATAGGATTTCAGGGAATAGGAAGGGAAGACCCCGTTAGGGTATTTAATAGGGAGGCCTTTGAGCTATTTAGTGTCATGCTCCATGATATAAAGGAAGAGACTATTAGATATATATTTGGCCTTAGAAGGAAAAAGGATGATGAAGCTAAGGAAGTAGAAAATATCACCGCTGAAGAAAGAGAAAAAAGATTGCTGGAGTTAGAGGATAAATATAAGATAAATAAGGAATATTTACCTAAGGTACCGGCTAATTATCCTAAAATTGGGTTTAGCGCCGATATAAATGCTACGGAAGAGATTGAGGTAGAGGTTAGCCTGTATTATTTAAATAGGGGTATAGAAGAAAGAATAGATAATTACGATCAGAGGATGAAAATCAAAGGAGTATTCCCAGTAGAATTTGAGAAACCGAGGGATAGTAATTGGGAAAAGGGATGGTATCAGGTTAAAGTTTTTGTTGCGGGAGAAGAGGCTAAAAATATAAACTTCATAGTAACAGAGGCTGTAGACCTTGAGGAAATGAAAAGAAAAAGGGAAAGTAAAGCAAAGACAGATACCAATATACAATTCTTCTCAAATCAATCTCCAAACATATCATTTAAGTTAGAGTTAAAGGATTATGAGGGGGATAGTATACAAGCTTCATTAATATATAATAAAGACCAAAATAATATTTCTAAGTTTGCAGTACCTATTAAGAATAATAAGGGGTCAATTACCCTCCGTAGACCTAAAAATGGATGGAAAGATGGATTCTATCAATTATTTTTAGGAATAGAGGAGAAAGACCAAATGACCATACCCTTTATGATTGTCGATTCTTATAATAGGGATGAGGAGCAATTGAAAGTATCATTTAATCTTAATATACCTGAAGGCAAAGATATAGATATTGTGGGACAACTAGTCTATATTGAGACTAGTCAGCCCGTTACGACTTTTCCAATCAAGGCCAGCAAAAGTGAGAAGTTTGATATTGAGCTAACGAAAAAGCATAAGAGTTGGGGCATGGGAAGATATGAATTTAGATTAATTGTTGCGAACAACATAATATTTACAAAACACTTCTTAATAAAATAGGAAAAGGGAGGACTTTTATGGATAATCGAGGAACTATACAAATGCCTAGAGAAGTACACGATTATATGTGGCTCCGTTATCTACCGGAAACTACTTATAAAATGTATATTATGGTAGGATATTTAATGGCAGAGAAAATAAAGGGTAAAGAGGCGACAAGAAAACTATTGACGGCTAATCTCAGAGAAGAAAATAATCTGCCCCAGGTCATTGAAGAAAAGAAACAGATTCTGAATAAACTGGACATTAAATATCCTGAAAATAGACAGGATGACTTGAAATTACTTTTGGATTTCAAACTCATCAAGATAGGTAAAGATAAGGAGGGGGATATGCTATATGTTTATAATTATCCCGTTCCAAAGCCGCAGGAGATTCTAAACCTTGATAAAGAAGAAATTCAAACCTTAGAAAATATAAAGTTTGAAGTAGAGCATCAAGAGGCCTTTGATATGATACTGACTTTACTTATCAATAATAATGGAAATTTAATGTCAACTGTTGACCATATCCAAAAAACTACAAAGGTAAAGTTAACGGATATAAAACTGATACTTGATTACTTACTAAGGGAAGGGTCTATTTCTATTAAGGCTCAAAAAGATATTGATAAACTTAAAAAAGGGGATAAGATTTTTATTAAAATAAACAAGGAGGTCTTTGAAAGTAAAAGACTTGTCCTTGATTAAGCCTATTAAAACTTGGGATAAGTCATTTTCAGATTCAAAGAAAAGGACTGTATCCCTTTAGCTTTTAATAAAAACTTAATAAAATATTAATAGATTATTAATATAACTAAGTCTTGGAGAGATTGACAGAGAAAGAAGAATAATTTAAAATAGAAACATAACTGACTGTCTGGTCAATTGAATTAAGGGGGTTAAAAAAGGTGAAAAGGACAAAAAAGAAAGTAAAGATAGTAGCTTTAGCAGCCGTTATATCTCTATCTCTTCTAGGATTTTCTATGGCGGAATCAGCAATAGTTAATAATATGGAATTTAAAGGGAAGGCAATTGAGCTTACCTTAGATAAGGCAATAGAAGTTGGATTAGAGGACAATGCCACAGTGGAGAAAAGTAAGCTTGATATTGAGCAGGCTGATGTTGACGTTGATAAGCTAAAAAATCAAATAAAAAAGTATAAAAAGAATGCTGGCTCTTATACAAGGGAAGGAAGTATAAAGAATATAGAGTTAGTGAAGATACCTGATCTTCAAGAGGATTTCATAATTGAAAATGCAAAGAGAAATCATGAAGTTACCATGGTAAATTTAAGATCTGATATTGAAAAATCGTATTTCCAACTGCTGCAAGCTAAGGAATTAGTAGAAATAAATAAAGAAAATCTAGAAATAACCAAGGATTTATATGAAAAAACTAAACAAAAATTCGACTTAGGTTTAATTACTAAGCAAGAAGTTTTACAGAGCGAATACAATGTAAAGGAAGGGGAAAACAAGTACAGAGCTTCCCAGGATACAGTTAAGAAAGCTACTATGGCGTTAAATATAAAGCTTGGATACGATGTAATGACAAATGTAAAGTTGAATGACCAGTTAGGATACAAAGAGTATAAAGAAATAGACATAGCAGATGCAATTTCCAACGCCCTACTTAATAGAAATGAAATTAAAGCAGCAGAATATGCCTTAGAGCTTGCGAAGTTAAAATTTCAAGTAGCTGATAAAAAGTATTCTCCAAATGCCTTCGATTATAGGAGTGCCGATGTTAACGTTAAAAAGTCAGAAAAGGATTTGAATGACGCTAATAAGATGATTGAGATGGAAGTTAGAAGTAACTATCTTGATGTTTTACAAAAACAAGAGGATATTAGAGCTGGAGAAAAATCTGTAGAATTAGCTAAGGAGGCCCTAAGACTTACTAAATCCTCCTATGATGTAGGGATGAGCATATTAACAGACGTACAACAGGCTCAAAATAGATTACTTTCAGCTAAACTTGGATTATCCCAGACTATATTAGATTATAATCTCGCAGTATTGAAGCTTGAAGATTCCATGGGAATAGGAAGAACAAGTACAGCGAGTCGTTAGGAAATAATAGGGATTTTTAAGATGAAATATCTATGATAAAGTTCTAGATTATTGAGATATTTCCCCTGAATAATTATCTACTATTAAGTCTTCTGATAAAATAATATCAGAGGACTTTTTTGCTGACTTTTTAGACTTACCCCTTTACAAATAGGAATGTTACTTTCCTATTTGAGGTTTTGAATTTTCCAAGGCACAAATTGTATAATTTCCTTATATAATAAAGGATTTCACCTTTCTTTATAGAATATATAGTATAGAATTTCACATTGGGAGGTAAAACAAATGGAGAAAAGTAATAAGTTATTCATAGCCATGGTAGCTCTAACAGTGTTATTTTTAACAAATATTGTATGTGTGTTAGCACTTCAAAGTTTTACTGATGTTAGAGATGATTATTGGGCCAAGGATTACATTGAAAAGATGGCCAAAAAGGGAATTGTCACAGGGTATCCCGATGCGACCTTTCGACCGTCTGAAAATGTGGATAAATTAGCCACCACAGTTATGATATTTAGGACCCTAAAGGCTGCAGATAAATTAGCAGATGTAGATTTCAATAGGTTAGTACAAGAATATAGTCAAGTTTTAAACAGATATAATATACCTACTTGGGGTAAAGAAGCTGTGGCAGTAGCCATGAAAAAGAATATTATTAATGAAAATGATGTTAAAAGATTTTTAAAGGCTGATGGAAGCTTAGAAAAGGCAACAAGAACAGATGTAACCATATTGTTGGGGAAGGCATTGAATATTTATTTAAGGGAAGAGTTAAAGAGTAGTATAATAACCTTTGATTTCAACGATGCAGAATTCATATCCTCTGAGGCGGCTCCATATGTTGACCTTTTAATAAGGAAAAATATTATAAAAGGTGATGAAAATGGGAATTTCAATCCTAATAAACCAATAGTTAGGTCAGCGGCAGCAAAAATGTTTTCTTTATCATATGATATCCTAGGGGGAATAGAGGTTGATAACGTAGAAAAGGATTTAACGGCGAAGGAGGCTGAAATATCTGTTATACTGGAAGATGAGGAGAAGTTAGTTGTTATTGAGAAAAATGGAAAAAACTCATTATATAAAATTGAAGATAATACTAAAATAATAATAGAAGATAGAAGTTCAAGTCTAAAATATCTTGAAGAAGGACAAAGGGTCACCCTGTATGTTGATGAATATGGTAGACTATCAAAGCTTGAAGCAGATACGAAACTTGAGTCTTTAGGAGGAAAAATACATAATATTTCAAATATGGGCTCATATTATCTTTTAACTGTAGAAGATAAAGATAGTGGCAAGAGAAGAAGCTACAAAGCAAATGATGATACCTTTGTTTTACTTAATGATAAAGATGGAGATATAAAAGATTTAGAAAAGGGCGATGACGTTTCCCTATCATTAGAGGGGGATATGATAGAAAAAATTATAGCCCAATCAAAGAAAAGGGAGTATGAGGGGATATTGGAAAGTAGTGTAGTTTTCAATCAATATCCAAAACTAGTAATAAAATCCTATACTCAAAAAGTATATGAGTTAGAAATAGATGGGGATGTAGAAGTAAAAAAGAATAACAAAACCAGAAAGCTAACTGATTTAAACAAAGGCGATATAGTAAGGGTAAAAACTGAATATGATAAGGTAGTAGAAATAATTGCAACTAGTGTTGAAGTTGAAAGTGAAGATGAAGGTATAATAACTGAAATAACCTTAGGAAATGAAAATAAGATTACAATAGAAAATGAAGATGGAGAAACAAAGACATATACTGTAGCATCCGATGTTGATATTGAAATTGATAATGAAAATAGCACAATTAATGATTTAAAGATAGATTATAGGGTAGAATTAAAGATAGAAAATGGTGAAATAACTGATATTGAAGCTGAGGAGGTAGAATCAAGTGGTTCTATTGCTGGAACCATTACAGAAATATTTGAGGATTACGATGCTATTACGGTGAAGGTTAAAGGTAGCGGCAAGACAAAATATATATCAGTACTGGCTAATGATGCCGATATAATATCTACAAATGGGAGAGAAAGGAACTTTAGCTATCTTGAAAAAGATGACGAAATATTTATATACGGTAAAGAAGAAAATAAAATATTCGATTTTGTTGCAGATAAAATAATTATTTTAAAGAAAAATTAAATTAATCCATCGTGTTAATTTCTAAGTACTTTAAGTACTTGTACAATCATTGTTTGTCATTGACTAACCAAGAATAATTTATTAATTTTTATGATTAAGAAACGGTTTGTATTTCAGGACCGTTTCTTCAAATTGTTAATAAAGTTAAAGTGATAAAGTTTCAAGTTAAAGGTAGGTTAAAGTTGAGCAGGAACCTATGAATTGGAAATTCATTAACAGTTTAAAGAAAGGGTTTGTATTTTAGAAGCATTTCTTGTAATATGGAAATAAGCCAATCTAAAGTGTAATAATTTTGGTTATATACATAATAATTTTGGGGGTATGAAGTATGAACAAAGCAATGGTAAGAATGAGGATGAGCGTCCATGATGCACATTATGGTGGAAACTTAGTTGATGGTGCAAAAATGCTCCAATTATTCGGTGATGTTGCCACTGAACTATTAATCAGACAGGATGGTGATGAAGGCTTATTTGCAGGCTATGAGAAGGTAGAGTTTACAGCCCCTGTATATGCTGGAGATTACATCGAAGCAGTAGGAGAAATAATCAACGTTGGAAATTCTTCAAGGAAAATGAAATTTGAAGCGAGAAAAGTTATAGTTCCGAGGCCAGATATCAATGATTCTGCATGTGATGTACTACAGGAGCCTATAGTAGTATGCAAAGCAGTAGGAACATGTGTAGTTCCAAAGGATAAGCAGAGAAAATAAGAGAGGATGTTTTAATGGAAAAGCTAATAATTACTGCTGCCCTAACTGGTGCAGAGGTTACTAAAGAAAAACAACCATATCTTCCTGTAACTCCCGATGAGATTGCAGAGGCTGCCTATGAGTGCTACAAGGCTGGAGCTTCAATAGTACATGTACATGCCAGAGAAAAGGATGGAAGTCCTACACAATCCTATGAGGTCTATAAAGAAATCAAGGAAAAGATTGAAGCAAAGTGTAATATAATTTTTCAGCCTTCAACGGGTGGAGCAGTATGGCATAGTCCAGAGGAGAGATTACAGCCCGTTGAATTAGCTCCTGAAATGGCGACCTTAAGCTGTGGAACCTGTAACTTCGGGGGCGATGTATTTATGAATTCAGAGGAGTACATTGAGAAGTTTGCAAAGAGAATGAAGGAACTTGGGGTGAAACCTGAAGTAGAGGTCTTTGAAAGAGGTATGATTAATAATGCCCTTCGATTAGTTAAAAAGGGTCTTATAGAATCTCCCCTGCACTTCGATTTTGTTCTTGGAGTACCGGGAGCTTGCCCAGGAACTCCGGATGATTTAATCCACATGATAAGAAGTGTACCTATGGATTCAACTTGGACAGTGGCAGGTATCGGGAGGGCAGAATTACCCCTTGCCACCATGGCTATAGTCCTTGGAGGGCATGTAAGAGTTGGATTTGAGGATAATATTTACTACTCTAAGGGAGTATTAGCCCGGTCAAATGCTCAGTTGGTAGAAAGAGTAGTTAGGATTGCCAAAGAGTTAGAAAGAGAAGTAGCAACTCCCGATGAAGCAAGGGAAATATTGGGGATAAAAAAGAAATAAGAAATCAAAAGGAGGATATTAATGAAATTTTTTATTGATACTGCAAACATTGAAGAAATAAGAGAAATAAGTGAATGGGGTATATTGTCAGGAGTTACTACAAACCCATCCCTTATAGCTAAGGAAGGAAGAGATTTAAAGGAAGTAGTAAATGAGATAGTAAGTATAGTAGATGGTCCAATAAGTGCAGAAGTTGTGGCAGAAAAGGCTGAGGATATGGTAAGGGATGGAGAAGCCTTAGCTAAGATACATGAGAATATTGTTATAAAGGTTCCAATGACCGACGAGGGATTAAAGGCAATAAAAACCTTCAGTGAGAAGGGAATAAAAACAAACTGTACATTAATATTTTCAGCAAATCAAGCCCTATTGGCGGCTAGGGCTGGAGCAACCTTCGTAAGCCCATTTTTAGGGAGAATGGATGACATAGGAAATGTTGGAATGACGCTTATAAATGAAATTGTCCAGATTTTTGATATCCACTGCATAGATACAGAGATTATTGCAGCCAGTATAAGACATCCAATCCATGTAACGGAAGGAGCTTTGGAAGGAGCTCACATTGCCACAATCCCCTATAAAGTGTTAAAACAAATGCTTAAGCATCCCCTAACTGATATAGGAATAGAAAAGTTTAATAGTGATTGGGAGAGACTAAATAAAGGGTAGAGAATTAATTCTCTACCCTTCAAGGCTGCCCCAAAACCCGAATTTCTTCGTTGTTGCTGAAACCAAGAACCTAGTCAATAAAATTTTAGAACGAACTGATAAGTTCGTGGGAAATTTTATGGTATTTGCTAAAAGCAAATAGACTTCCTTTTTTTATTATACGCTGCGGCCTCTCGGTTTCAGCACGCCTCGAACTTCGGATTTCGGGGAAGCCTGTCATCTTGTATACTTTGTCTACAATCTGAGGGTAGAGAATTAATCTCTACCCCTTTTTTAATATTTAAGATTGACTATTTCTGTAAATTCCTTTTCATACTCATCCCTTGAAGGATTGAAATAATTCATATCCAATTCTTTAGTGATATTATCACTATCAATGTCAACGTCAACGTAACCACTACCCCAAGTAACATCTACGATAATCCATTTACCATTAATCTCTATTTCATTCCATACATGGTAAGTTCCTTCGTCCTCATTAATGGTACCCTTAACTAGCTTACAAGGTATTTCAGAGGCTCTAAGTAGTCCAGCATATAAATAGGCTATTTCCTCCTGGGTACCTTTTTTATCTGTAAGGACACCTTTAGCACTTCTAGGAGTGTCATTTGTTCCTTGTATATCATACTCTATATTTTCATACATCCATTTAAATATATCCTTTGCCTTATCGTTTTGATTAAGGTATTCCTCTGCATTTTGAGTGATTTCAGCGGCTAGTTCAACAATATCCCTATCATCTTTTTCTACTAATAAACTTGGGATAAGATATCTTGTATTTTGATTGCTAGCATTAATAATACTAAACTGCATTATCTTCTGTGAAGGGTTCTCTTGAGATTTAGGTGTTGCTATAGTTATATTATGCTTTCCTAATCCAAAGGGAGTATATATCTGAGAGTCAAATTCATTATTTAAAACAGGTATTTTAAACTCAGATTTTTCATTTTCCTTTGAAATAGATACAACGAGATATTCTAAATTAGCATCTTCATTTATTGTTCCTTTGAAATTGAATTCATTTTCAACCTGCATACTTGAGTAAATTTCAGAGCTTAAATTCATACCATAATCAAAGAAGGGGCCATATTCAATGTAATGTTCATTATCAAAGTTAAATGTTACACCACTGATTTCAATAGTATTGACTATATTTGAAATTATGTTTAGTAATTGACTATCATTAGATTCAGAGTAATAAGAAAACCTTATCTTATATCCATAATCTAAAGAAGTAAAATGGTATATAACTTGATTAATTTCAGGTGTTATGGAAGAATTTTTTAAATAAACTACATTTACATCAATATTGTTAATATTAATTTTATCACTACCAGTAAAGACAATTTTATCTTTATATTCATCGAAAATGGAAGATTTGCTTTCTTCTGTAAATTCGTCAAGGGTTTTAGGTGTTTCTAATGCCATAACTTCCACAGCCATTTGAATATTGTTTTCTTCGTCTTTATAACCAAATTTGTTTGAGTTATCAGATTCCTGCCAGTATTCGGGTATCATAACCTTAAGGCCATTTTCAAAAAATCTAGGTTTATAGGATATATCATCTATTAATTTCGTTCCTTGAAGCTCCTCCGTATCATAGCTTAATAGAACGGCTCTGCTTTCAGCCTCCCAATCTACTTTAATTCCAAAGCTTTCAGCAATAAATCTTACTGGAACTAAAGTTCTATCATTTCTTATAATTGGAGGAGAGTCTAGGGGGAAGCTTTTACCATTTCTATACATGGTATCATCTCCAATTTTGAGCTTAATGAACATTTCAGAGAGTCCCTTATATCTTTTATATCCTATAACTGTCTGTATATCTTCTATCCAATCAACCTCTGCACCAAGATTTTCAAAGATAGTTCTCATGGGGACCATAGTCCTATCCTTTTCAATTATAGGATCAGCGTCAAATTTTAAAGGCTGCCCATTTAATTTAACGGTTATTGGTTGTGGGTTTTCATTGGTATTATAGCCATATGAACTTATATTTCCAAAGCTAAACAAAATAAAAAATGATATTAATATTAGTAATCTTTTTTTCATTACACCGCCTCCTTGATTTTTATGTCAGGGCTTAATTTTTTTAAAACTCCATATCATATATTCCATAATTTTAAAGCTCTTAAAAAGATTATATCCAGAGTAATTCTTGGTTAAAAGCTATTTGAACTTTATATTTGAGAAAAACTGTAGATATTTCGTTATATTATTTACTATGTAGATATAAAAAGGTACTCTTGTCCTATTTTATCCTACTATTAAATATATCATAATTAGTTTAATATATGACTTTTTACAGAAATATTTAAAATAAATGTATAATATGTGTAATGAAACTGTAATAATTAGATATAGAGGAGATAGATTCCAGTCTATAAAAGAGTTAGAGCTAAAATCATGAAACTAAATACCTATAATATTGACTTCTATCGCAACAATTTATAAATTATGTTATAATATAGTGAAACAATGTCAAACTTAAATTTATACATAACTTAAAAATATCAGTGCTTCTGTGATTTTTTTATATGTATAAATTAACCTTTTACTTTGTTTCACTATAATTAAGAATACAAACTAAAACTTTTTAATATTTAAAGAAAGTAGAGCAAATTTCATAATTACCATTTTAAAAAACTTACTACTACATATAGTGTTGAAAGCATAAGAGCCATAACACTGAAACATGCTTTATTCTAATTAAGGATGATGTTCGCATATGTAATTGTGCCAAGTTTAAATTATGTAATTTCCTGAAAGTATGCTAAGGATTCATTATTTTCTTTAAGATTGATTTTAAGTTTTAGTGTTGGTTATCCTTTGACTCTTCCTTTCTAGTTTGGAAAAGAAAATGTATTTACCTGTAATTATTAAACCCTATAAATTCCCTATACATTATGGATATTCACTTTTATAATTTAATATCTTTTAAAAAGTATAGAAGCTTTAATTGTTTTCCTGGAAAAATTTACCATGTTTTGTAAAGGGGTTATCTTTATAAAAAAATTTGATATTATGATATTATATAATAGTAGTATGTATAATTATGAATAGTGTCCTTTAAAAGGACATCCAGTAAACGTATTTGTATTTGGAAAATAATACTATTTGCTTTATAATATTATTAGACCATATTAAGGGGGCTGTTTATGGACAGGAATTTGGCGATTAATCTTGTAAGGGTGACTGAGGCTGCTGCATTGGGAAGTGCAAAATTTATGGGCAGAGGTGATAAAAATTTAGCCGATAAAGGTGCAGTAGATAACATGAGGAAAATGTTTGATACTATGGATATCGATGGAATTGTTGTTATTGGAGAAGGTGAGTTGGACGAGGCTCCTATGCTGTATATTGGAGAGAGAATTGGAGCATGTAAACCGGATTCACCAAAGGTTGATATAGCCGTTGACCCATTAGATGGTACTAATTCAGTTGCTAAGGGTATTGAAAATGCCATATCAGTTGTAACTATGGCACCTAGAGGATGTCTTTTAGAAGCACCTGATACTTATATGTTTAAGCTTGCTGTTGGTCCAAAGGCAAAGGGCTTCATAGATTTAAAGGCACCCGTTAAAAAGAATATGGTAAACATTGCAAAGGCCCTTAATAAAGATATCACAGATCTTACAGTTACTATGCTTGATAGAGATAGGCATAATGATATAATAAAAGAATGTAGAGAACTAGGCTGTAGAATAAAATTATTTAGAGATGGTGACGTTGCAGCCGCAATTGCTACTTGTTTTGATCATACAGGTGTAGATGTGCTAATCGGTAAAGGTGGTGCTCCCGAAGGAGTTATAGCGGCAGGGGCTATAAAGTGTTTAGGAGGAGAAATGCAGGGGAAACTTACACCTATGAGTAATGAAGAGCTTGAAAGGTGTAAGAAAATGGGAGTTTCTGTTGATAAGGTATTTTTATTAGACGATTTAGTCAAGGGTGATGAAGTATACTTTGCAGCGACTGGAGTCTCAGAAGGAGATCTACTAAGAGGAGTTAGGTTTTTATCCAATAATAAGTGTGTAACCCATTCCGTAGTAATGAGATCAAGGACGGGAACAATTAGATTTGTTGAGGCTATACACAATATGGATAAAAAACCGAAATATGCAAGGTAGAATATGAGTGCGAAGTAGTAAAGAATGTAGGGCTATACACCTCGCACAAATTAATACGGAGGTGCAAACTTGGATTTAGTACAATTAGAAAATAAAAAATTGTCAGAACTACGAGAAGTTGCTAAAACGTTAAATATTAAAAGCTATTCAAAATATAAAAAGAATGAACTTGTAAATATTATTTTAGAGAACTCAAAGGATAAAAAAAGAGTAGACCAAAGAGAACAACAGGAAAAGAGGGTAAATGGAAGTATTGCAAGGGAAATTCTCCCAGATAAGATAAATGATGAGATTAAAAGAAACAATGAAGCCGACGTAGTAGAGGGCGTTTTAGAAATAATGCCCGATGGAGGATTTGGATTTTTAAGATTTCATAACTTTTTATCAAGTGAATTAGACGTCTATGTTTCCCCTTCTCAAATAAGGAAATTCAACTTAAAAACAGGCGATAAAATTTCAGGCATTACTAGACCTGCTAAAAGTGGTGAAAAGTTCAGAGCACTTCTATATGTTCAAAAGGTAAATGGCGATTCCCCTGAAACTGCTGCTGCAAGGCCAAATTTTGAGAATCTTACTCCTATTCATCCCACAGAAAGGCTAACATTGGAATCTAGCTCATCGGATCTTTCCGTGAGATTAATAGACTTTATTGCTCCTATTGGAAAAGGACAAAGAGGGCTTATAATTGCTCCTCCTAAGGCTGGAAAGACTATACTGCTTCAAAAAATAGCTAAAAGCATATCTACCAATTATCCGAGTGTAGAAATAATAGTTCTTTTAATTGATGAAAGACCTGAAGAAGTTACAGATATGAGACGTTCAATAGATGCAGATGTCATATACTCTACCTTTGATGAACTTCCGAATCATCATATTAAGGTTGCAGAGATGGTATTAAACAGGGCCCAAAGGCTTGTTGAACAGAAAAAGGATGTGGTTATTCTTTTAGATAGTATCACAAGACTTGCAAGGGCATATAACCTTACAATTCCTGCTACTGGAAGGACCTTATCTGGAGGACTTGACCCGGCGGCTTTGCATAAGCCTAAGAGATTTTTTGGTGCTGCCAGAAATATAGAAGAGGGTGGTAGTTTAACGGTATTGGCAACTGCATTAGTTGAAACAGGGAGTAGAATGGATGATGTAATTTTTGAAGAATTTAAGGGGACAGGTAATATGGACCTTTATCTAGATAGGAAATTATCGGAAAAGAGGATTTTCCCAGCAGTAGATATCAAGAAATCTGGTACTAGAAGGGAAGAATTACTTCTAAACCAAAAAGAGATGGAAACCATATGGAATATCAGAAGAGCTATGAGTAATAGTTCTACCTATGAAGTTACAGAAGCTATAATAAATCAATTGATGGCCACTAAAAATAACAATGAATTTGTGGATATGATGAGGAAGAAAATATTATAGCTCAAAGTCAAGGAGCATAAATTTTCAAGTGCAAGGGGTTTAAGGAACGTCCTTGTTTTAAAATTATCCTTTATAGAAATAAATAAAATCACATCTTGAATATTAGAATTTGATATGATAAAATATAATGGTTGAAGAAATTTTGACCTCTATAGTTTTTATTGAAGAGAGTATAATTGATGCCTTTATTCTTGACAATTGTACAGAATATTATTAATATATATAGATAAAATTTAATGAAAGAGGTGAAACCTATGAAGGCTGATATACATCCAAAATACGATAAGTGCACAGTGAGATGTGCTTGCGGTAATTCATTTGAAACTAAGTCAGTTAAAGAAGAAATCAGATTGGAAATTTGTTCAGAATGTCATCCATTCTATACTGGTAATCAAAAAACTGTAGAACGTGGTGGAAGAGCAGAGAAGTTCAAGCAGAAATATGGTTTAAACAAATAAAAAACTTCAAAGGAGCTTAGGGGTTAGAGATAAAATTTCTCTAGCCTTATTTTATTTATAAATTTACGAAGAATACAACAGGTTTATTAAAGACAATTACAGGAAATATGAAAATTCATGGGCTAAGAGTTTGGCCTAATAAGTTAGGTAGTTTAAGAAAGTTGATAAAAGGAATCCTATATTGTATAATTAAATGGCATGAAATATTCTAAATAAGAGGGAGATATGATGATAAGGAAAGAAAATATACCTCAAAATATGAATCCAAAATCCGTTGGTGGTCAGGCATTAATAGAGGGCGTAATGATGAAGAGTCTCAGTGATATTGCCATGGCCGTAAGAAAATCTAATGGTGAAATAATAGTGAAAAAAGAGTCAGTAAGTAAAATAGAGAAATCTAGTATATATAAAATTCCTATTATTAGAGGAGCTATAGCACTTATTAATTCCATGATATTGGGAGTAAGGGCTATAACCTATTCAGCGGAGGTATTTGAAGAAATAGATTCCGATGAAGAAAAAAGCAAATTTGAAAAATGGCTTGAAGAAAAATTTGGTGATAGGGCCGATGATATAATAACCTATTTCTCTGTGGCCTTAGCCTTAGCTATGTCTATAGTGATTTTTATGTTTATACCTACTCTTTTAATCAATCTTCTTAAAAATATATTTACCAATCAATTACTCCTTAGTGGCTTTGAAGGTGTTTTAAAAATTCTTATGTTTATTGGATATATTATACTTATATCCAAGATGAAAGAAATAAAGAGGGTTTTTCAGTATCATGGTGCTGAACACAAGGTTATACACTGCTATGAGAGTGGTAAACCCCTTACTGTGGAAAATGCAAGAAAGTTTACTACTCTTCATCCAAGATGTGGTACAAGTTTTTTGCTTATTGTTATGGTTTTAAGTATATTGCTATTCTCCTTTTTAGGATGGGAAAGTCCGGTTCAAAGAGTAGTGATGAAGCTTATGCTTTTACCTCTAGTGGCAGGAGTTTCTTATGAAGTTATAAAAATAGCAGGGAAAAGCAAATCAAAACTTGTATACGCTATAAGCTATCCTGGACTTATGTTGCAAAAACTAACTACAAATGAGCCCGATGACAAACAGTTGGAGGTGGCTATTGTAGCCCTTAAAAATATACTTGTAAAGGATAAGGATGCAAATATATGATAACTGTTCATCAGGCCTTACAGCAAGCCCTTGAAAGACTAAGGGAAAAGGTGTCTACACCTTTATTAGATTCCCAGGTTATACTATGTTGTGTTTTAAATGTGGATAGATTATACCTTATAATAAATAAAGATAAAATATTAACTAAGGAAGAGACCGAGGAATATAATAAACTGATTGAAAAAAGATTTCAGGGGCTCCCCGTCCAATATATAACCGGCAGTCAAGAGTTCATGGGGCTTATGTTCCATGTGGAAGAAGGGGTGTTGATTCCAAGACCGGATACGGAGATTCTGATTGAGAAGGTTCTCGATAGAATAGATGTGAATAATAGATATAATATTGTGGATATTGGTACTGGAAGTGGAGCTATATCGGTTAGTTTGGCAAAATTTATTGAAGGTGCCTATATCTATTCAATAGATATATCGAGAAAAGCTATAGATATGGGAAGAAAAAATGCAGAAAACAATGGAGTAGGGTCTAAGATAAGCTTTTTAAATGGAGATCTATTTGAACCCTTAGAGAAAACTGATATCATAGGAAAAGTAGATATTTTAGTTTCTAATCCCCCCTATATACCTACCGAGGATATAGAAGACCTTCAAATTGAAGTATCTAGATATGAGCCAAGGATTGCCTTAGACGGTGGAGTAGATGGACTCGATTTTTATAGAAAAATAATTGATGGTGCTCCTAAATATTTAAAGGAAGATGGACTCATAGCCTTAGAAGTTGGTTATAATCAATCTAGAAAGGTCATAGATATAATGGGGGAGAAGGCAAAATATATAGATATACAAATAACTAAAGATTTAGCCGGAATTGAAAGAGTTATTAGTGGAAGAATAAAAAAGTAGGAAGTGAAGGATACAATATGCTGTATGTAACCTATGGAGGAAAAGCCTTTAGACTTTGTAGGAGAGGAAGGAAGTTTGGGAATTGTATCCTACAGCTTGTAACTAGAATCGTGAGGTGATATTATGTTTGATAAATTAAATTTTATAGAGGAAAAGTTTGAAGACTTAAGTCAGAAGATATCGGACCCAGATGTAATTAGCGACCAACCCACATGGCAAAAATTTATTAAGGAACATGCTTCAATAAAGCCTATTGTTGATAAATATAGGGAATATAAGGAAGTCAAATCAGGCATAGAGGAAGCTAGAGATATTCTAAAGGATAGCAAAGATAATGAACTTAAGGAAATGGCCAAGATGGAAATGGAAGAATTGGAGTGCCAAGTAGAGCCTTTGGAGGATGAACTAAAGATACTTTTATTACCTAAGGACCCTAATGATGAAAAAAATGTTATTGTGGAAATAAGGGCAGGAGCTGGAGGCGATGAAGCAGGGTTATTCGCTGCTGAACTATTGAGGTTGTATACAAGATATGCTGAAAGAAATAATTGGAAAACAGAGATGATGAGTAGTAATGAAACAGGGGTAGGAGGAATCAAGGAAGTAATATTTATGATAAAGGGTAATGGAGCCTACTCAAGGCTAAAGTATGAAAGTGGTGTCCATAGGGTTCAAAGGATACCTTCAACTGAGTCAGGGGGAAGAATTCATACATCCACATCTACTGTTGCAGTTTTACCAGAGGTAGATGATGTAGAAATAGAAGTTAATCAAAGCGAGCTGAGAATAGACGTATTTAGGTCTTCCGGTAATGGAGGCCAAAGTGTTAATACTACAGATTCGGCCGTAAGAATTACACATTTGCCTACTGGAATGGTTGTGACATGCCAGGACGAAAAATCTCAATTAAAGAATAAAGAAAAGGCAATGAAGGTTTTGAAGGCAAGACTTTATGACACTATAATGGCTGAACAAAATGCTGAGATAGCAGAAGCGAGAAAGAGTCAGGTTGGAACAGGAGAAAGAAGTGAAAAGATTAGAACCTATAACTATCCTCAAAGTCGTATAACTGACCATAGGATAAATTTAACACTTTATAAGCTTAACCAGTTTTTAGATGGAGAAATTGACGAAGTAGTGGATGCTTTAATAACTACTGACCAAGCAGAAAAATTAAAAAAATTAAGTTAAGGAATGAGGACAGCCCTGATATGCTCCCCTTGTAGTAGACAATGGAAATAATAAAACTGTTACTAGAAGGAGGAGTATTTTTAATGGGAAGGAAAAATAAAATATCACCTGAATTAAAGATTGAGGCTGTTAAAGAGTATTTGAATGGTCAAGGATCAGAAAAAATAATTGCTAATAAGTATGACGTAGCCAGTAGTTCGTTGCGAAAATGGATATTTAAATATAAATCTATCGGTGCATCAGCTTTTGAAGGTAACCAGCGTAATAAAAACTATACAACAGATTTTAAGAATCAAGTAATTAAAGCATACTTAGATGGAGAAGGTTCATTAAGTGATATTGCTATTAAGTATAAAATTCCTTCATGGGATACTGTTAGAAGTTGGATTATGAAGTATAATAGTCATGAGAGTTTAAAACCTTTAGGAATAGGAGGAAATACAATCATGACTACTAGACGTAAAACTACTTTTAATGAAAGAGTTAAAATCGTTGAGGATTGTATAGAGAATCAATACAACTACAATGAGACTGCTATTAAATATGAAGTATCTTATCAACAAGTCTATTCATGGACTAGAAAATACGAACAGTTTGGAGTAGAAGCATTGCGAGATAAGCGTGGGAAGCGTAAAAAAACAGAGGAAATGTCAGAGATTGAGAAGCTTAGAGCTCAAAATAGGCTGCTTGAAGCACAAAACAAAAGGCAACAAATGGAGATTGATTTTCTAAAAAAGCTCGAGGAAATCGAAAGGAGGCGGTCTTAAGCCAAGTACGAAATGAATCCATTTATCTTGTTATTAAAGAGTTGAATGATACCCAGTTATATTCTATTTCTTCGCTATGCGAAATAGCTTGTATTCAAAAATCCTCTTACTATAAATGGCTGAATCGTAAAGAAAGTACTAATGAAAAAATGAATAAAAAAATCATACCTTTAATCACACAAGCTTATAACAAACAAAATGGAATTCTTGGCTATCGCCAAATGACCATTAAATTAAATCGTGAAAATGGATTCAAAGTAAACCATAAACGAATCTATAGATTAATGGACATCTTAGGTTTAAAGTCTGTATGTAGAAAGAAAAGAAAAAGCTATATTAAATCAACCCCTGAAATTACTGCAAAGAATGTATTAAGAAGAGATTTTCAAGCAGATAGATTTGGTGACAAGTGGCTAACTGATGTCACAGAATTCAAGTTTGGAAACAATAAAAAAGCTTATTTAAGTGCGATTATGGATATTTCTGATAAAAGTATTGTTTCGTATGTAGTAGGCAAATCCAATAACAATCCTTTAGTATTTGAAACTTTTGATATTGCTCGTCACAAGCATCCAGATGTTAAGCCTATTTTTCATAGTGATCGAGGCTTTCAGTACACTTCAAAAATATTCAGAAGAAAACTAGATGATGCACAAATGATTCAAAGCATGTCTAGAGTTGGTAGATGTATAGATAACGGTCCAATGGAGTCATTCTGGGCAGTGTTGAAAACAGAAATGTATTATTTAAAACGATTTACGACTTTTGAGCAGTTAGAAGCTTCAATTGCTAAATATATAGTTTTTTACAACAATCGTAGATATCAAAAACGTCTTAATTGTATGACACCATTAGAATATAGAGATTATTTGTTTAACAATGTTTCATAAAAATAATGCCAACCATAATAGATATGATTGACTTTACATATTTTCATTATTTCCACTGTCTACTTGACAGGGGCATGTTCACCCTTTCATGCTGTTCTTTTATTTGTTGTTCCTAGATATATAGATGAGTGATTAAGAAAGTTAACTTACTACAGCAGCCACAGAGAATCCTTTAGGCTCATGCTATAAATCTGTTTACAGATAGGTAATAGAAGGTAAAACAGATTCATAAAAATCGCTCTAAAGGAAACCTCAGTGGCTGCTTTCGTTTTTTAAGTTTGTAAGTCACACATCTATAGAATAATTAGTGGTTATATAAAAAGAATGTTTTAAGTTTTTGTGAAAACTTATTGCAAAAAACAATTAATAGGAGTATACTAAAAAATGAACTTTAAGTAAAAGAAGGTGTAAAATGCTTGTAAGCGGCTTTAAATGTACTTAAATACTCCTTTTTACTTGATATAGTAGTAATGCTTACAGCTGCCAGTATAGCAGGCATCATTAGTAAAAGATTTAGGCAGACTGCTGTTTTGGGGCATATATTGGCAGGCCTTGAAACCGATGTAAATGAGTTGAAGGCCTCTGGTAGGTCCTCATCGATAATTGCATTGAAAGTTTGTTAACAGCCTCACGATAGCATATGCTATCGTTTTTTGTAGGCTAAATTTATGGTTTTTAAACCTTAAAATATACTTAAAAACTTAAAGCATAAAACCTCAAACTTGTAGACTCTAAGCCTTAAACATACATCCCTCCCATTATTCATATAAATTATATAGCATTAAATAATGTATAGGGGATGGGGGGAACTCATGAATAATGTACTTCAAATAACAAGCATAGGTTTTTTTGTTGGAGTTATAGGGACGGGAATAGGAGGGCTATTGGCCTTGGCTTTAGGAAAGCCTGGTAATAAGTCTTTAAGCTTTATATTAGGGTTTGCTGCGGGGATAATGCTCACTATTATTTGCTTTGACCTCCTACCAGAAGCCTTTAAAAGAGGGAATTTCATAATAGGTTTAATAGGAATAATAATGGGTGTATTGATGATTATATTCATAGACGAAAGAGTAAATAAGAATAGAAAAAATAAAATTATTTGTGATAAAAGTTTCACTAAAATGGGCTTTTTAGTAGGCTTAGGTATAGCTCTACATAATTTTCCAGAAGGACTTGCCATAGGTTCTGGATTTATGGCTACGAAGGAACTAGGAATTGGTATATCTATAGTTATAGCCCTACATAATATCCCAGAGGGCATTGCAATGGCTGCACCTATGAGGGTAGGGGGAATATCGAAATTTAGGGTAATACTTTTCACATTACTAGTTGGCTTTCCCATGGGAATAGGAGCCTTTATTGGAGCTGTTTTAGGAAATATTTCTGAAGAATTTATAGCATTTTGTCTATCCTTTGCGGGGGGTACAATGCTTTATATCACCTGTGGGGAGCTTATACCAAAATCAAGGAATCTTTATATAGGAAAAACATCTAGCATTGGGCTTATCTTAGGATTTATCCTAGGATTACTTATGACTAAGTAAGATTATCAAAGAGCAATTAGTTAATATATAATTAACCCTTAACCTTATAAGCAATTTTATGTATAATATAAAAGAATAATTGAAAAGATTCACTTTAGGAAGCTATAAAAAAGGATTGATAGCAAATGATAAAAACTAAAATTATTGAAATTAATAAAGAAAATATAGATATTGAAAAGTTGAGGGAAGGTGCTGAAATCTTAAAAAAGGGGGGAACTGTTTCCTTTCCCACTGAAACCGTTTATGGTTTAGGTGCAAATGCCTTAGAGGAGAAGGCTGTTAGGAAAATATTTGAGGCTAAGGGCAGGCCATCTGATAACCCCCTCATAGTACACATAGCTAAATGCCGAGACTTAAAGGAGCTTGTTTTGGAGCTGCCAGAAAGTGCTGAAAGGTTAATTAATGAGTTCTGGCCTGGTCCATTAACATTAATATTTAAAAAATCTCCAAGTGTACCTGAGGTTGTTACAGGAGGATTAAATACCGTTGCCCTTAGAATGCCTGCCCATCCTATTGCTAGACTTCTAATAGAATTAGCTGGAATTCCTGTGGCAGCACCAAGTGCAAATTTATCGGGCAAACCAAGTCCAACAAGGGAGCAGCATGTAAAGGATGACTTAATGGGAAGGGTAGATGCCATAATATGTGGAGGAGATACAGCAGTTGGATTGGAATCAACGGTACTAGATATTACTTCCGACCCTCCTATTATATTAAGGCCTGGGGGAGTAACAAGGGAAGAGATTGAGAAGATTGTAGGAAAGGTAGATACTGACCTTGCTGTGGAAGGAATCAAAGATAGCAGATTGATACCAAAGTCACCGGGCATGAAATATACCCACTATGCCCCAGACGCAGATTTGATTTTGATAGGGGGAAGCATAGAGAATATGGTTAGTAACATAGAGAGGATAAGAGAAGAGA
>JAKSBP010000104.1 GCA_022361035.1 Clostridia bacterium | reverse complement strand
GTGCAAGCAGGAGAGACTGTTGAGTTCTCTTCTGGGGTTAAGGGTATAGCTCTTAATTTAGAAAACGAAAGCGTAGGAATAGTGGTTTTAGGAAATGATAGAGACGTACAAGCAGGAGACTCTGTTTCAAGAACTCATCAAATTGTTGAAATTCCTGTAGGGGAAAGCATAGTAGGCTTAGTTATAGATCCTCTAGGAAAAAGTCTTAGTAAAACTAAATCTTTATCTTCAACTACTTACAGAAAAGTAGATGTAAAAGCACCTGGAATAATAACTAGAAAATCTGTTTTCATACCTCTTCAGACTGGGTTGAAATGCATAGATAGTTTAGTTCCCATAGGTCGCGGCCAAAGGGAGTTGATTATTGGTGATAGACAAACAGGTAAAACAGCTATAGCCATTGATACAATCATAAATCAACAAAACTCTGATAACATTCCAATATGTGTTTATGTTGCGATAGGGCAAAAAAGATCTACAGTTGCACAAATATATCAAACTTTAAATGAAAATAATGCCTGATCTTATAGTATTATAGTAGCCGCTACTGCTTCTGAAGCAGCTCCTCTACAGTATTTAGCCCCTTTTTCTGGATGTACTATAGGAGAGTATTTTAGAGATAATGGGAAACATTCTCTACTTGTTTATGACGATTTAAGTAAACATGCGGTGGCCTATAGACAAATGTCTCTTCTTTTGAGAAGACCTCCAGGTAGAGATGCTTACCCAGGAGATATATTTTATTTACATTCGCGTCTTTTGGAAAGGGCTGCTCAAATGTCCGATTCTTTAGGTCAAGGATCTCTTACAGCTCTTCCGATAATAGAAACGCAAGCGGGTGATGTTTCAGCATATATTCCAACAAATGTTATTTCTATAACTGATGGTCAAATTTTTTTAGAGACTGAACTTTTTTATAAAGGTATAAGACCTGCAATAAACGTAGGGTTGTCCGTTAGTCGAGTGGGAGGAGCTGCTCAAATTAAAGCAATGAGACAAGTTGCTGGAAGCTTGAAGCTAGAATTAGCCCAGTATAGAGAGGTGGCAGCTTTTGCTCAGTTTGGGTCTGATTTAGATATAACTACTCAAAATCTTCTTAGAAAAGGAGCTCTTTTAACAGAGCTATTAAAACAACCTCAATACAAACCACTAACAATTCAAGATCAAGTGGTTCTAATTTTTTTAGGGGTTCGAGGATTTCTTGATAGAATTACTTTTGGTGTTAAAACCCAGAAAGGAGTATTACGAGACTTTTCTCAGTTTGAAAAAGCTCTTTTGGATTTTTTCAATAACGAGAAAAAGGAACTAGTAGCAGAAATAACTTCTACAAAAACTTTGACTGATACTGCTAAAATAAAAATAGGCAAAGCTTTTAATGAGTTTTGTAAGTTTTTTTTTATTTTATAGAAATGCCACAACTTGATAAGCCATCATTTTTTCACCAATTAATTGTAGTTACTTTTTTTTTTTTGCTATTGCATATTTTTTTAAGTCTGTTTTTTTTACCTGAGCTTTTTTCTAGCATTTATACTAGAAAGTT
>JAKSBP010000283.1 GCA_022361035.1 Clostridia bacterium | reverse complement strand
GGTGATGAAAAAACTTGATTGTCTCTTCATCACCTTGGTTAGTTATTGTTTTGTAGCGACTTCTATCATATTTTTGTAGTTAGATACCTACTTTTTAAAAATAGTTCTCATCCAATTCAAGAAATATCCACATGCTAGTTCTTCATTAGAAAAAATCTTTTTGTTGGTTTTATTCCCTCTTTCACTGTAATATACTTCCCAAGTATTATTTTCCATTCCTATGCAGAAAACTTCATTGGGTAATCCTCCCTTTAGTTGATATGCATTTTTAGGAATTTGCAATTTCGATAACTCATCTCTCAACTGATTAATATTCATTATTTCACTACCTCTCTAATAAATCCACCATCTAACAATTCCTGTATTGAGTTGTTTAGTTTGTATTGTATACCTCCACCAGATTGGTCAAACCAAGGAGCTATTTTTCCACCTAGCCCTTCAACTGGTTTTACTACTTCATATACATGATATGGTTTAACTTCAGTACCTGGTGCTAATGACCTCAGGTATTCCCTCTGGTGATACAAATGTACCACCTTCATATCCATACCTATCAATTCTTGTTCCAGGTTTTAGTGTAATGTTCTCTGCAGTTCCAGCAAATCCATCATTCATAGGCCATTTTATGTTTCCTGCTTCATCTACCCATTGTCCAGCTTTACCCGTCCCTTTAGAAGTAAAGTCATCAAATAATGAAGTTATTCTTTTAATTATACCTTTAGATTTAGAATTCTTAGCATAACGACCTAAATTTGTATATACTTTTTTTACATTTTTTAGATTCCCAATTTCTATTAATGATAGTGCGACATCAATATCCTTCAAAGAATCTTTGAACATTTCTTTACCTGTGCGTGTATCTACATGATTAGGATTACCAAAGAAATATGCTCCCGTTGTTTTATTTCTGTGAACTTTAATTCCATAAGTTCCGAGTCCAACAAATTCATAATTATCTGGATTGAATCCATATGGATTATCTGTATTTATACTACTCCCCTTTAAAGATGGTCCAAATTCATCTTCACTTAACCCATTGACAACCATGCTTTCTGAATCAATAACCCCTGGAATCCCATTATTAATAATAGCTCCATCCTTACCATGACCGCTAGGGTCAACATACTTTAGGGGGTTATTTGATACATATGCATAGAGGTTTAGACCGTCTCCCCTATATGTAGGTCATAGTAGTAGTATTGCTCTGTTATGCCATCGTATCTTTCTCCTGGGATGTATTTAGGGAATAGGGAGACTGATATTTTATACTATATTCCTTCTCATTTTTTCTACTTTAATTATATCTCTAGAACATATTATCTCAAAATTTACATGTTGTCAACAACCCCGTCCCCTTGTTGTAAATTTTGAGTTTTTACACAACCTAACGTCCTCTTGGCACTATGAAAAAGAGAGACTGTAAACAGTTAGCAATTTACACACAACTATTCACAGTCCCTATTAGAGTAATTATTGATTTTTACGTAGGATATCTCTAGTCTCCATCAATATCTTTCCTAACATGTTTTTTCCTGTACAATCTTTACCACATCCCCAATAATAATCATTAAACGTATTTTCAACTATTTCTTCCATGCCAGTAGACAGAAGTATTTGTTGAATATCTTTATGTGATTTAAATTTTTCTAAAACTGCTCTACGCATTATGTCATCTTTTACTTCTTCCCAATCCTTTCGTAGTGGTTTTGTTCTATCACGCCCCATTTTTGCTGCATCCATGGGTGTTTTTGCAAGTCTTATTTCTGCCTCGTATTTGGTCTTAGAAAACTTTTTAGCCTGAAAATAATGTTCACTAGTTTTCCAATAATCTCCTTCAAATTTAAATCCATGTCTTGAAAAGTTAGAAAAACACCCGTATTTATCACTTGTTCTGTAAAAATATATAGTCATACTGGCCTCCTTCATTAGCCTTTAGTCTGATTATATGCTGTGTCCAAAAGGTGAATCCCATAGTATCTTGCTCAAATAATCTTCTAACCTTCCTGTTTCAATAAAAATAGGATTTGAATAGTGAGAGTGTTGTGATTCTGCTGAAATCGTAGTATATATAAAGAACAATAATCCTGCTAACTTCCTATTTATTAATTCCTGTCCTGCTACAAGTTCCTTTAATTCATCAAGTAATAAATATAGTTTTTCAAATTTCTCTTTGTTAATAGTTTTTGAAGTTCTAATTGGCACCAGTAAGTCAACTGTTAATTCATTAATATTTTCTTGAATTTCTATTATTCTATTATTTTTCATTTCACAAACCCCCTTATTGCTTTTTTTGGTATATTTTTATAAATAGATATTTCTTGTTGCCAAATTGAATAATGATACGGTAATCCTTGCACGCCACTTACTCTTGGATATATTTCATAGCCTTTTAATACTGGAGATGGAACCTTATTCAAATCAATTTTAACAATTCCTAAATTGCTTCCTGATTTGTTAAAACCTCTAGCTATATCAATATCTGTAGTTGTCGAAATGAACGGGTCATTTGCCCATGAAGATTTACTAGAGCCACTAACAAGATGCTCATCTAGTTTCCATGTTCCTGCTGGGTTTTTGGCTTCTAAGCCTAAGCCTCGACTGAGCCTTTCAGCATCTTTTTTATTTAGTGCACGATAAACTAGATTTTTCCTAGTTTTACTCTTCCCCTTAATAACATCATCTACATACCTTGCTACATCATCAGAGTACCTACCAATCTCATCAACATAGTTAGACAATCTCCCAGCACCTGAAAACTTACCTG
>JAKSBP010000062.1 GCA_022361035.1 Clostridia bacterium | reverse complement strand
TTCCTGTTTTCTATCTCCTTCTGACTCCCTAATCATACTATTTATCTCACGTAGATTCTTCTGTTGAGCCTTATAGCTATAAATCATATCGATATAATCCTTTATCCATCTCTGATATTTGTTTTTATCAAAATTTCTTACATAATAATCGGTCTTTTTTTGAGAGTAAATCCAAAACATACGCTCTTCATATTTACCATACATGTTTTTATATATTTCTCTTTGAATACTCTCTATCTCCTTTAAAGACCTTTGAAACTCAACTTTCTTATTATAGGCCTGGGATGTAGTTCCAGCCTTTTTAAACATCCCTAGCTTATCTAGGAACCCGTGGACAAGCTCTTTAGGTGCTCTGTATTTCATATATTCAAGGATTTGCTGTCTGGTTACAGGATTTTCAGTTAGATTAAATATTGGCTCTACTTCAATGTTCTCAATTTTATAGTCATAGAGGTCTACATAGTCTCCCATCCCATTTTTTTCAAGAGATTCTTCTTCAATCATAAGGTTTTTACTTAAATAATCCTTCACTACCCCTTTAAGATTTTCTCTATTATTTTCATCAAGGGTAAAGAGTCCATAGTGTTCCCTTAAGGGTGCGTAGTATCCTGCAAGGGTAGAACGGGCTGAGGTCTCTAAACCTCTTTGTATTTGGGAATGAGCAATATTTATCCTGGCTGCATCTACTATTACACCTGCTAATGTAACCATGATAAGTAATATGATACTAAGAAAAACGGTTATTGCTCCATCCTCTCCCCTATATCTCAATCCCCTTTTCCCCCTTTATTTTCAAAAAACCTATCTATGTTTTCCTTAATTTTATTCATAGTATCCTGAAAGCTGCCTAAAGCTTTTCCAGTTGTTTCATATTCCTTTAGGGTATCCCCTATAAAGTCAACATTACGTATAAACTCCATAGGATCATTTATGACTGCCCTTCCGTGGGCCTGTACATTGTATTTATCTCCTAGTCCAAAAACTTTTAAGCTCTTCCCTATGGGAATATCATATGAATCCTTTATTACTACATTTACTTCCTTATATACAATATAATCCTTAACCCAAATATTTATTTTATCCTTGTTGTTTTTAATATCATTAAAGTCTAACCTAGAGATTTCACTTTCTAAAATATTATTTTCCTTAAGTCTATGTAAGGCATATTCTTTAAGCTTTTCAATTTTGTCATCTTTCCCGGCTCCCGTTATCCTCCAGTATAAATCTCTATTAAGGAGTTCTCTTGCTCCTTTTAGTTCTCCAGTTTCTAGCCTACAGCTATCTGTACCTATTTTCATTTTGGAAGTATTACCCCAAGAAGCTGCTCCCCTTTCCGCCACATGGTTGGTCAGGGATTTTAAATAGGCATTTTGATATAGGAAAATACATATATATATCAAGGCTACCATTGTTAAAAAAATTATTGGAAAAATTAATGAAGCTTCAACGGTCATGCTTCCAGTATTATTAGTGAATTTTTTCAATATCTTTTTCATAGGGTCCCATTCCTTCAAAGAGAAGCATATAATATACAGATTATATGCTTCTATGTAAAGTCGTCTTCTCTTTCCTTAGCCAATAAATAATTCTTTATAACCTTATCTTTACTTTTTTATATAAGCTTTTTCAAATAGTAATCTAATTTTATAATTACTCAATAAATTCACCTTGTTTCCCTTCAATTTTCTCTAAAATTTCATTAACAAATCCTGCTATTGACTCCTTAAAGACTAAGGCTAGACCTACCAAGATAGCGATAAGTAAAACTATTTCAACAGTACCTAGTCCATCCTCTTCCTTTAAAAAATCCTTAAATATTTTTACCACTTATGTCACCTCCCCTCAGCCATATAAAAACTATTTGTTTTGTTAAAAATTCAGCAATTGCAAAATTGCTGGAGTTAATACAATCAACAAAATTGCAATAAACATAATCATCATTGGAAAAAGAAGCTTTGAACCAGCCTCTTCCCCAAGCTTTTTTGCCTCATTTTTACGCATCTCCCAGCAGTCACTACCTTGAATCCTTAGTATAGTAACTAATTGAGCGTTTCCCTTTTTGAGATTCTGTAAAACTACTGAGACAAATTTAGATATTTCCGGGGTCTTACATCTCCTTGCAAAGCCCTCATAGGCCTCCGCCTCAGATTTACCTCCCTTTATATCCAGCCACACCGTCTCAAGTTCATGGTAGAGGGGCCTAGGGCTTCTATTATCAGTAACGATTTTTTCCAAACCTCTTTGTATGGTCATTCCCGCATCAACTAAGAGGGTGAGTTTATTTAAGAAGTCTGGGAAATCTATACGTATCATCCTATATTTCTTCTTCAATTTTTCACTCAAATCCCTATGGGGACCATATGCAACTGCTCCAAGTGCAGCGATACTTACAAAGACAAATTCAAAGCTAAATTCTTCTATTCCCATACTATATAGGCCAATCAATAGTAATGTTATCAATATATACCCTACCTTGTTACCCCAATAGATTTCTAGATAGTGCCTTGCATTTTTTGCACCATATAGTTCTGAGATTTTCATATAGATATTTCTGTCATACTTTGTGTTATATCTATATTTAATAGCCTCCATAATATATAGTCCCAAAGGAATAAAGCTTTTCAAAGGATATTCCTTTTTGTCTAAGGGCTGTATATAATCATCGTATTTACCCCTTGACAAGATATATACAGTTAAAAGTAATATTAGAATAGCTATAAAAATAAATATCATATATCACACCTCAATATCCATTATCCTTTTAGATATCAGATAGGCCGCTCCTAGGAGGACTATCGAAATTGTCATCATTATTCGTCCAATCCCAGTATTGAATACTGGCTGCATATACTCCTTAGCATTTAAAGACAGCATGAGAATTAAAGCTATAGGTATTATATTTAAAAGCTTCTGTTCAAACTTTTTCTCTGTCAGCATTGTTGCGATGTCATTTTTAATATGTATTTTATCGGCAATGACATTTGAAGTGTTTTTTATTATTTCTATCATGTTGCCACCTGTTCTTTTACACGTTATGAAAACATCCACAAAGTTACTTACATCCTCTAAATGTGACCTTTGAGCAAAATCTGAAAGGGCTTCCTCTACGGTTTGATTCATCTCCAGCCTTCTAATGATATACTGCAGCTCTTGAATTATGTATGTATCACAGCTAGGGTAAAGTATTGCAAGATCGCCTAAACAGTCTCTAAAGGCCATTTCAATCGACTTACCTGCCGATAGGGATGATGACAATGCATATAGGGCCTCTTTAAATTGTAGATTTAGCTCATTTTTTCTTTTTTTAATAATTTCCTTAGTCCTAATCCTAGGATAAATAAGGGCTAGGGGAGTTAATAGAGCAGAAATAAGATAGCTTCTATAAAATATAAATCCAACTATATAGATAACTAATCCAGCAATACATATATATAGGAGCTTTTCCCTTCTAGTCATTACATAAATATCATAATCTATAAGTCCTTTATCTGCGGCTCCATTACCTGTTTTCTCTGCTTCTTCGAATTCTTTTTCCTTTTCTTTACTCCTATTACTATTATCAATTAATAAAAACACGCCTAATGCCAGTAAGGATGCTCCAATAATAATCAAAACTATAAGCATCTATTCCACCTCACACCCCTTGTAAAATTCCAGCCATTTTAAACTTCAATGTGTTTACCATTTTGTTTTCTGTTCTTTTAAGGGTTCCAATTATCTTTTTATCCTCGGTTTCCCCCTCCTCTAAGAACTTGAATAGGGGATTTAACTCTATTTCATCATTTCTATATCCTAAGACCTCAGTTATTTCTAGAACTCTTCTAGATTTATCCCTTAGTCTCCCTAAATGAATTATAATATCTATAGCGGAGGATATCTGATGCCTTATGGCATCAAGGGGCATAGAGGTTCCACTTAAAACCATAGTTTCTAACCTTCTTAGCATATCTACAGTGGAATTTCCATGACCCGTTGAAAGAGAGCCATCGTGTCCAGTATTCATGGCCTGAAGCATATCTAAGGCTTCAGCTCCCCGTACCTCTCCAATAATTATCCTATCGGGTCTCATCCTTAAGGAATTCTTAATTAAATCCCTTACGGTTATCTCGCCTTTTCCCTCGGTGTTGTCATCCCTAGTTTCCATCCGTACAATATTTGGGATATTAATAATCTGTAGCTCTGCTGAGTCCTCTATGGTTACAATCCTTTCATCGGAGGGTATAAAATTTGATAAGGCATTTAAAAAGGTTGTCTTTCCAGAACCTGTTCCTCCGCAAATAAAAATATTATATTTTGCTATTACCATACGACGTAGAACATCTGCCGCCTCTTCCTTTAGGGATTCATATTCAATTAGCTTTTCTATGGTCATAGGTTTTTCGGGAAACTTTCTTATAGTTAAGGTAGGTCCATTTAATGCAATAGGAGGTAATACTGCGTTCACCCTTGACCCATCGGAAAGTCTGGCATCAACAATTGGCGATGATTCATTTATTGACCTATTAACTTTTCCAACAATAGATTGAATAATATTTTCAAGCTTCTTGTCATTTTCAAAGGCTGCATCTAGCTTTATAACTTTTCCATCCCTTTCTATGAAAACATTATTGGAACCGTTAATCATAATTTCTGTAATAGACTTATCATCAATGAGGGGTTGAAGTATATCTAGACGCCGCATTGAATTGAATATTGTTCTGATAATCTCCTGTCTTTCCGAAACAGTAATATGATGTTCCTTAGCCTTTTTAAATACGATTTCAGTAATTACATTATCTATGTCTTCGTCTGTGGGGTCCTTTTTTAAATCAATACTGTGGCATACAATTTCCTTTATCTGCTGTATGAGTTTATCTCTTCTGTCGGCATCCATCAGAACTCTCCCCTGTTCTTCTTTTTATAGAAATCACAACATATTCCTTTATACATTTATTTTTTCTAATAATTTTTCAACAGCATTTTCAAACTCAGCCTTCATATCCTTTCTATGCCTATCTTCACAAAGGATAAAGGGCTCATATACCTTTGGTATTTTGACTTCTATAGATTTACCCTTTAAATCTATCTCCTTCTTTAGAGTCTCCTTTGCTTTACATTTATTCTCGACTATGGTCATCTTCTCTGATAAATCTATATTGTTTCTCTTTGAAAATATATCTAGCTCATTCATAAATGATTCTATCTTTGTTATTCCTATATCCTCCTGGCTAAGCAATAATATGATTTGGTCACTGGCCTTTAGTATTGAAATATTTTTCTCATCCATATTTGATGACATATCTATAAATATAAAATCATAATCCTTTGATATCTTAAGCTCATGAATTAAATATTGGATTTCATTGGGGGTAGCCTCGTTTAAATCAACGATACTATCGGGGGGTAAAAAATAACGGATGTTATATCTAGAATCTACACATCTGATTCCTTCAACCTTTAAAGAAATATTTTTCTTCTTTTCCTTTATGTAATAGAGTATATTTGAGAGATTTTGACTGCTTTCACAATGAAAAAAGCTTGGAGTAGACTGGATATTTTCTAAATTTAAATAAAATATGGATTTTCCCCTTTCCTCAGATTTTACACTTAATCCTACTGCCACAGAGGTTTTTCCTATACCTCCAAGGGGAGAATAAACTGCCACTACTTTGGCTTTTTTCTCATTATTTACAATATAATATTTATCTGGATTGCTTTCAGCAAAACAATTTATTATGTTCCCTATTAGCCTATTGCCCTTCTGATATTTGTTAATGACTGGACAATTTTTTACTTCTTTACTCATCATTCCATCTGATAATATGATTAGGGTACTAACTTCTTCCCTAGGTATTAAATCAGTATACCACTGAGGACATATTAAAAGAATGTCGATATTTTTTTTATTTTTTAAAAGGTAATCTAAAAGATACTGCTCTTCAGTAAAAGAACTGACTTGAAACCTTTGAGAATAGTTATTCATTATATAATTGACAATACTTTCGACGTAGGCTTCGTCTCTATCTGCAATTATTAGATGAATTTTAGACATAAATAGACCTCCTTGTCTAATATGTATAGATGTGTAATTAAAGAAACTTAGTAAACAAAAGAAGACTTCGAACTGTGTTTTAAAGTATTTTTATAAATTTAAATCCTAGATAATAATACTCTGGTTAATTATTCCACGACATATAAATCTATATTACTACATAATTATGTATTTTTCAATCCATTTTTACATTAATATACATAATTTTCGTTATTGTGATAAATTATGTCTTATTTTGTCAAAGGATTAAATTTTCTCTTGACAAAGGGGAAGGTTCTTTTTGTCATAGATAAAGAGTATTCTTGAAAGGCTAAAAACAAATATTGTTCGTTAGCCGCAATATCTGGACAAAGCTAAATCAATCAGCGAGGGGTATTTGAAACACCTCTACAGTAGTTAATCCATAGCATAAAGAAGATGCCAGGTAAAAGTTTTTACCTGACATCTTCTCTTTTAACATGGTAGACTTAAGGACTGGTCATTATGCTTTACTAAAATTTCATATATATTATACCAATCTGCCCCATCTTTATAAACCTATCCATGACTTTTTTAGATGAAAATATATTAACTATGCACTTTTAAAGCGGTCTGATATTAGTGGAAAAGGCTCTAATACCCTTTCTAATATACCTTGTGCATGGGTTATAAGTATTCCATAATTAGTTATAGGCACATTGTATTGTATAGAATCCTTTATTCTTGACTGCATCTCCTGCCTATTTACCATACATCCACCACAATGTATAATTCCATCGTACCTACTAATATCCTTTGGAAAATAAGTTCCCGATGCCCAGTCAAACTCCAATTCTTTTTGAGTTAATTCCTTTATATAATTAGGTATCTGCGCTCTACCAAGATCATTAGGTTGACGATGATGGGTACAGGTTTCTACTATTAGAAGCCTACTACCGTCCTTCAAGGTTTTAATGTTTTCTAATCCCTGTAAAAATACCTCTAAATTACCTTTTTGTCTTGCTATTAAGATTGAAAAACTAGTTAACTTATAATCCGCTGGAATAATATCTTCTACAATGTCTGAAACAAGAGAATCGGTGATTATAAGTGAAGGCTTTTCCTTTAACTTGGTTAGCGTATCTCCAAGTGCCTTTTCTTGAGTTACTACTGCCGTTGCGTTGGCTTCTATTATGTCCCTTATCATCTGCTGCTGTGGAAGAATTATTCTTCCCTTTGGTGCTGAACAGTCAATATGAGTTACTAAAACTATCAGATCTTGGGGTTTTATTAAATCTTTGACTATATTTAATTGACATTTGTCATAGGCATCAACATTTTGTGATATAAATACCTTTAGCTCCTCTATCCCATCCTTTGTTATTGCACTTACCTTTGTAACCGGTATTCCCAATTCTTCTCTATATTCATTTAGCATGTCTTGTGAAACATTATGTAAATCACATTTATTAATAACTGCGATAGTAGAAATTTTTCTTGTCTCCAAATCCTTTACTAGATTTTTCTCAAATTCCGTTATACCTTCATCAGCACTTAAAACAACAATAGCGAAATCTGTTTTTTTCATGATATCGTATGTCTTTTCTTTTCTTAGAGTACCTAAGCTATCACTATCGTCAAGTCCCGCAGTATCAATTATAGCTACAGGTCCTATTGGTAAAATTTCCATGGTCTTAAGTACAGGGTCTGTTGTTGTTCCAGGCTTGTCAGAAACTATGGAGATTTTCTGATTTGTAATGGCATTTATTAGTGTTGACTTACCTACATTTCTTCTTCCAAAAATTGATATATGAAGTCTATATCCTATAGGTGTAATATTCATAGACTATCATCCTCTCTTGTTTGAATCTGTTTTTTTAATTTATTAAATGATATAACCGCAATAATCCCTCCCAATAAAGCTGTAACAAACTGGGGCCAACCAAAAACAAAAAGCAACATACTAATTCTCTTTTGTGGTAAGTTAAAAAATGAAAGCATAGCAGATACTGCAAAGTATAAAAATATAGATTTTATGATAGCAGAAGCAAAAATTCCAAGAAATTTGTTTTTCTTCAACAAATTAAATGTCAAAACCAACAAAAGATTTCCAATAGATATTATTGGAGCTAAAAACAAAGGTATAGATGCTCCCGTAAGAATTGCTCCAAAGGGAGACATTAGACCTACAATAGCCCCTGACACTACCCCTAAGGCCATTGTCGAAATAAATAAAAGTGCATTAACCATAGGTCCTATGATGAAATTATTATTTGGTCCTAAGGGTATATTTCTTCCTAGTATCTGAAACACAATAGTCAATGCGAGAAATAAAGCTGTTTTAGCAATGAAATTACTATATTTACTACTCACTTTATCACTCTCCTAAAAATAATATTTTTGTTAAATGTATCCATGTCTAATTTTACCATATTATTACGATTTTGTAAATATTTTATGCCAAATGCTGTATTTTGAACTTAGGATAATTATTGACATGGATATTTTTGTAATATATAATTATCCTTAAATATTGTATATAGAAAACTAACCATGAGCTCCTTTATCAAAGCCTAGAGCTTGAAACTTCATTTGAGACAAAAAAATAAAATCTCCTACTTTTATAAGTGGAAATGGTGATAAATATGTTTAAGATAATTTTATATATTATTACAATTTTTCTTATAGTTTTATCCTACAGAAAAGATTCTAAAAAAACTATTTTAGCATTGAAAAAATCATGGAAAATATTCTCTAATCTATTACCTCAATTTTTAGCTATACTCCTCCTTGTAGGAACCATACTAGCTGTAATAAAGCCCGATACAATATCTAATCTAGTAGGTAGTCAATCAGGATTTTCGGGTATGGTTATCTCCTCTTTAGTAGGCTCATTTACACTGATACCCGTTTTCATAGTCTTTCCTATTGCTTCTGTATTGTTAAAAAACGGTGCTGGAATTATGCAAATAGCTATTTTCATATCTACCCTCACTACCGTTGGCATTGCTACATTACCTTTAGAATTCAAATATCTTGGAGTAAAAGCTTCCATTTTAAGAAATCTATTAACTTTCATTTTTTCTTTCATAATTGCCTTTGTGATAGGAGCTGTATTATCATGAAAAAATTATTATCTAAATATAAATATTTTCTTATCCTACTTTCCATAAATATATTGATGCTATTTTTCTATCCTCAAATAAGTAAGGCATCTATAACAACTACATATAACAATTTCGTAGAAATCCTCTTAATCCTTATTCCTATTTTTATTTTAGTAGGATTACTTGATGTTTGGATAGACAGGCAAACCATGATAAGGCTTATGGGTGATAAATCAGGTTTGCAAGGTGTTTTGATCGCTTTTTTTCTTGGCTCTGTTACAGCCATTCCTATATATGCACTATTTCCTATAGTTGCACTACTATTAAAAAAGGGAAGCAAGATTTCTAATGTGTTTATTTTCCTATGTTCATCCTGCAACATTAGAATTCCCCTACTGCTCTTCGAAATTCTTTCTATGGGATGGAAGTTTATGCTTATAAGATACATCCTAAACATTATTCAAATAATAGTAATTGCATATTTGATAGAAAAACTATTAACCCAAAAAGATAAAAAGGAAATTTATCTTAATGCTGAAAATAAAATTTCCTAAAATACACATCTGAATATTATTCTAATCTCTACATTAAATCCCGGTAATAAAGCTGTATCACTATCTAAAATAGCTACTTCAACATTTACTGTTGTCTCACCCTTACGTTCAACAGCATGTTTTGCTATATTCACAATCCGGCCCCTATATTGTAGTGTTTTATCAAAAACAGGTATTATTATTACTTCATCTCCTATTTCTACATGATTGATAAAATCTTCAGTTATATCCGCATCAATATATAGGCTGCTTATATCCATAATACTTAATATTTTTTGTGAATCATTATCTACTAGGTCACCTTCTCCATAATTTATATCATATACAACTCCATTATCCATGTTGGATACAATTTCATTGCCCCTCATATAATCTTTATTCTTCTTATTCTCTTTAGATTCTATTTCATACTCTAAGGTTTTGACACTCATTTCTTTAGAATTTAAAAGCAAGGTATCCCTTATGATATCATCATTTAATTGTTTCTTGCA
>JAKSBP010000328.1 GCA_022361035.1 Clostridia bacterium | reverse complement strand
GATGTGTATGCCAGGAGATAATATAGAGATGGAAATAGAGCTTATCACACCGATAGCGATAGAAGAGGGATTAAGATTTGCTATTCGTGAAGGTGGTAGAACAGTAGGGGCTGGTGCTGTTGCTAAAATACTAGGATAGTCTTACTATATAAATCTTTTTATAGAAGGTTTAGAATTCCTTCTTAAAATTTATTACCCAATTAAGGGTAGGGTATTTTAGAATTTATAAAAGGCTATAGGACTAGGAGTAAGCCTAGTCCTATTAAAGTTAAAAGGAAGCTAAAACACTAATACTATACTGTGAAATTGGATATACTACCTATAATATACTGTAAAACTTTGGCTTATTTCCTTTAATATCCAAGAAGCTTTAGGATAGATAAACTGAATAAAGATTTATAACGCAGCATAATTAGGAAATCAACATAGAAACTATTATATTGACATCTAGTAAAAATTATGATAGTTTTAATTAGTGAAATTAAAATGGTGAGAACTGTGTACTATTTAAAGAGAATTCTCCTTTATTATAGAAGATGTTGTTTTGGGAGGTGTAGATATAATGAGGGTTAAAATTACATTAGCTTGTACAGCATGCAAGCAGAGGAATTATAATACTACAAAAAATAAGAAAAATAACCCAGACAGAAAAGAGTTAAAGAAATATTGCAGATTTTGCAGATCTCATACTGTCCATAAAGAAACTAAGTAGTTTAAGGAAGTTAAGAAAACTAATTTTGAAGACAAATATTTATAAGGGTGTGAAAGTGTATGGCTGCACAAACTAATACAAACAAAATTGGAGCTAGAAAATACTTTAAAAGTGTTAAATCTGAGCTTAAAAAAGTTAGTTGGCCAAACAGAAAGGAATTACAATCATACACAATAGTAGTTCTTGTGGCATGTGGACTTGCATCGTTAGGTATATGGTTGGCAGACTCGGTTTTTGGTCAAGTGATTCAACTATTGGCAAGATAGTAATCCAAAGCAAGGGAGGGAAAGGGTTTTTATTTCAATTTATAATAACCCTCTAAAACATGTCTGAAAAGGAAGCTAAGTGGTATGTTGCCCATACATATTCCGGTCATGAGAAAAAGGTTAAAGCTAACATTGAAAAAATAGTTGAAAACCGGGGTATGGAGGATGTAATACATGAAGTGGTGGTACCAACGGAAGAAAAAGTTGAGATTAAGAATGGAAGAAAAAAAGTAAAACAAAAAAAGATTTTTCCAGGTTACGTTATTGTTAAAATGGTTATGAACGATGAGTCCTGGTATGTAGTTAGAAATACAAGGGGAGTTACAGGCTTTGTAGGACCTGCTTCTAAACCAGTGCCTTTAACGGAAGAAGAAGTACACTGGATGGGTATTGAAGAAAAACATCCTACAATAGATGTTAAAGTTGGAGAACCTGTTAAGGTTATCTCAGGTCCCTTTGAGAATTTTATTGGTGAAGTTAAAGGAATAAATAACGAAAGACAGACACTAAAGGTTTCAATATCAATGTTTGGTAGAGAAACACCAGTTGAACTAGAGTTTACTCAAGTAGAAAAGCTTTAAGGATACCCCTTTTTAAACTTTAAACTAAGAGTGGATATCGAAAAGGAGCTTTTATTATAGATTTAATGTAGATTAAGGAGGTGTAATCATGGCAAAAAAAGTTACAGGGCTTATTAAGCTTCAGATACCTGCAGGAAAAGCCACGCCAGCTCCACCAGTTGGTCCAGCTTTAGGTCAGCATGGTGTCAACATTATGCAATTCTGTAAAGAATTTAATGCTAAAACTTCAGATAAAGCGGGCTTAATAATACCAGTTATAATAACAGTGTATCAGGATAGGTCATTTAGCTTTATTTTAAAAACTCCTCCTGCGGCAGTTCTACTTAAGAAAGCAGCAGGAATCCCGAAGGCTTCAGGCGAGCCAAATACAAATAAAGTTGCTACTGTATCAATTGATAAAGTGAGAGAAATAGCTGAAATGAAGATGCCTGACCTTAATGCTGCTAGCATAGAAACCGCTATGAGCATGATTAAGGGTACAGCAAGAAGTATGGGTATTATAGTAGAAGAATAAGGTAGACGTGTGGGAGGTTAAGAACACCGTTATAACCACAAGGGAGGTTTAAAAGATGTCAAAAAGAGGCAAAAAATATCAAGAAAGCGAGAAATTAGTTGACAGAACAACTCTGTATGACCCAGAGGAAGCTGTAGGACTATTATCTCAGACTGCTAAAGCAAAGTTCGATGAAACTGTTGAATTGCATATAAGACTTGGGGTAGATGGAAGACATGCGGACCAACAAGTTAGAGGTGCAATAGTATTACCCCATGGAACTGGTAAATCTAAAAAAGTATTGGTATTCGCCAAAGGTGATAAAGTAGAGGAAGCAGAAGCAGCAGGGGCAGATTACGTTGGTGGCGAAGAATTTGTAGCTAAGATTCAAAAAGAAAACTGGTTTGATTTTGAAGCTGTTGTAGCGACTCCGGATATGATGGGTATAGTTGGTAGGTTAGGTAGAGTTTTAGGTCCTAAGGGTTTAATGCCTAATCCTAAGTCCGGTACAGTTACATTTGATGTTGGAAGATCAGTAAAAGAAATAAAAGCAGGTAAAGTTGAGTATAGATTAGATAAAACTAATATAGTCCATGTTCCCATTGGAAAAGTATCATTTGGAAAAGAGAAGTTAATGGATAACTTTAATACTTTAATGGAAGCTATTATAAAAGCTAAGCCTGCGTCTGCTAAAGGAACCTATTTAAAAAGTGTTACAATAACAAGCACTATGGGACCAGGTATTAAAATTAATGGAGCAAAAATTAGTAAATAATAAACTAGTAATTATATGTTGACATGTAGGCTCCATAATGATAAAATTTTCTTTGTGAAAATTAAAATAGAATATAAAACCGTAGACAGTAGGTGCCAACTTTGAGCTTAATTTTCCTACCGAGGTAATTATAATAGATTTTAATTATAAAGCCTCTCTATGTCTACGTGGGAGAGGTTTTTTTATATGGGCCTAAAAGGAATTAAGTATTAATGCTTTAAAAGAAGGAGGTGGAAGTTATGTCAAAGGCCGTAGAAATGAAGAAGGTTATAGTTGAAGAAATTAAAGGAAAAATCCAAGATGCTCAATCGGCTGTTTTAGTTGACTATAGGGGTTTAACCGTTGAAGAAACAACGGAACTAAGAAAGAAATTCAGAGAAGCTGGTGTAGAATATAAGGTATATAAAAACTCATTAATGAGATTTGCCTTCAAGGATGCTGGCTTAGAGGAGTTTAATAAATACTTAACTGGACCAAACGCTATCGCATTTAGTGTTGAAGATGCTGTAGCACCTGCAAAAATAACTAAAGAATTTGCTAAAGACCATAAAAACTTAGAGATTAAAGCTGGTGTGGTTAATGGCAAAGTTATCGGTGTAGATGGTGTAATCGGTTTAGCAGACCTACCACCAAGAGAGGTTCTAATTGCTCAAGTACTTGGTGGCTTAAATGGACCTATCTCAGGATTTGTTAATGTACTTAACGGGAATATTAGAAATCTTGTTTATGCATTAAATGCAATTAGAGAGAAGCAAGAACAATAATAAAAAACTAAAATTAAAACTTATATGGAGGGAATATAAAATGGCAAGTGAAAAAGTATTAAATTTAATTGAAGAGGTTAAAAATCTTACAGTATTAGAATTATCAGAATTAGTTAAAGCTTTAGAAGAAGAATTTGGTGTTAGTGCTCAAGCACCTATGATGGCTGCTATGCCAGCTGGTGGAGGAGCTGCTGCACCAGCTGCAGAAGAAAAGACTGAGTTTGACGTAGTTTTAACTAGTGCAGGTGCTAAAAAGATTGGTGTTATTAAAGTAGTAAGAGAAATTACTGGATTAGGATTAAAAGAAGCTAAAGCATTAGTTGATGGAGCTCCAAAACCAGTTAAAGAAGGTGTTCCTAAAGATGAAGCAGAGGGAATTAAAGCTAAGTTAGAAGAAGCGGGAGCATCTGTAGAAGTAAAATAGTTTCTTTAATTACAACAATAAGTTCTCCAGGTTTAACTGGAGGCATCCTATTAACAGGATAATAGGCTTTAACAAGCTTCCAAGGTCAACATAGGCTGGAATTCAGCAGCGGTTGTAAAAATTGGTAAGTTTGTTAAAAGCCTTAAGGCACTCCAGATTTATCTGGAGTACCTTTTTGTTTAAAAATTATTTCTTCTTTTAGCATAAAGATTTCTTGGTTTTTTAAAAGCCTTTATATATATAAATAGATTTCAATAAAGGTTTATTTAAATTTATAAATCGATTTTTTTCGACAAAGTTCATATTTATTAGACAACAAGAGCAATTGACGGTAAGGGAATAAAAATTAATATATAAATTAGAATAAAAAAAGAGAAAAAGTTCTTGACAATCCTTTGCTTTCATGGTACTATTGTAAAATGCTATGATTGTGTCTATATGAAATTGTAAAATTTGTATAAAAAAAATAAATTTGGAGAAAATACTTAAGTAATATGCATTGAAAATAATTCCTTTTCAAATTTTTTGTTTATGTAAATTTGGAACTTTTTCATATACAAATAAATTATGTGTTTTTTAAAATAAAAATTATGAAATGCCATTAAAATATAAACCTTTATTTAAATCTATTTTTGATTAATAAAAAACCTACTAAACTATGAATCATATTATATTGGAATTGAATAGCTTTAATGATGAAGAATAATCTTCTGCTTTTAGGCTGAAGATAATTTTTACCATTTCATATAACAGAATTTTAAAGACCCATATATTTAATCTATTATATATATAAGGTGCAAAATAAATCCTTTACATTTCTATTACTTAAATAAATCGCCTTAAAACACTGGCTATTTAGGAAATTGAAGGATAGGTTTAAAATGCATTTTATATATTTAGAATATAATTTTTTAGGTGTTATATAAAAGGTTTAAAAAATAACAAACCTTTTTATTTTACTATAAGGGGTGAATAGTAAATGCCACATCCTGTTAAGGTCGGTAGAGGAACAAGAATGAGTTTTTCTAAGATCGATGAAGTAGTAGTAATGCCAAATCTCATCGAGATACAGAAAAAATCCTATGAATGGTTCTTAAAAGATGGATTGATGGAAGCCTTTATGGATATTTCTCCCATACAGGATTATACAGGGAATTTAATTTTAGAATTTGTGAATTATTCCTTGGATGGGAGCCCTAAGTATGGAGAAGAAGAAAGTAAAGAAAGAGATGTAACCTACGCAGTTCCACTTAAAGTTAAGGTAAGATTTATTAACAAGGAAACGGGAGAAGTTAAGGAACAGGAAGTATTTATGGGAGATTTCCCTCTAATGACTCAGAAGGGAACATTTATTATCAATGGTGCAGAGAGGGTAATAGTTAGTCAGTTAGTTAGGTCTCCTGGCCCATACTATGCTCTCCAGATAGACAAAACTGGGAAGAGACTATTCTCAACAACTGTTATTCCAAATAGGGGAGCATGGCTTGAGTATGAAACAGACTCAAACAATATAATTTCTGTTAGGATAGACAGGACGAGAAAATTACCCTTTACTGTCTTTGTAAGAGCCCTTGGATATGGAACCGATCAGGAGATTATAAATCTTTTTGGTGAAGATGAAAGACTAATAAGAACCCTAGACAAGGATAGTACTCAATCTCAGGAAGAGGGTTTGCTTGAGGTATATAAAAAGCTTAGACCCGGTGAACCACCTACAGTTGACAGTGCAAGCAATTTGATTAACTCCCTGTTTTTTGATGCAAAAAGATATGATTTAGCTAAGGTTGGAAGATATAAGTATAATAAAAAGCTATCTTTATTAAATAGGATAATAGGCCTTATTGCAGCTCAGAATGTAATTGATGAAAGTACAGGAGAAATATTAGCCCATGAAGGTCAGAAAATTGATAGAGAAATAGCTATAGCTATTGAAAATGCAGGAGTTAAGAGCGTAAATGTCATTGGTGAAGACGAAAAGGTTGTTAAAGTTATTGGAAATAACTTTGTGGATATTAAAGCTCATATTAATTTTAATATAGACGATATGAACATTACTGAAAAGGTTCATTATCCGGTTTTAAAAGAAATTTTAGAGACCCATGATAATGAAGATGATATAAAAGAAGCTATAAGAGACCGAATAAGAGAATTAATTCCAAAGCATATCATCAAGGACGATATAGTAGCAACTATGAGCTATATACTGAATCTTTCTCATGGAGTAGGTTTAGTAGATGATATTGATCATTTAGGAAATAGAAGATTGCGTTCAGTTGGAGAACTGCTCCAAAATCAATTCAGAATAGGTTTATCCAGAATGGAAAGAGTGGTTAAGGAAAGAATGACCATTCAAGATATGGAAGCTATAACGCCTCAGGCTTTGATAAATATAAGGCCCGTAGCAGCGGCTATAAAGGAGTTCTTTGGAAGCAGTCAGTTGTCACAATTTATGGACCAAACAAATCCTCTTTCTGAATTGACCCATAAAAGAAGGCTTTCTGCCTTGGGACCAGGAGGTCTCTCAAGGGAAAGAGCAGGCTTTGAGGTAAGGGATGTCCACCATTCCCATTATGGAAGGATGTGTCCTATAGAGACTCCAGAGGGACCAAATATAGGACTGATAAACTCTTTAAGTACCTATGCAAGGGTTAATGAGCATGGCTTTATAGAAGCACCCTATAGAAGGATAGATAAAAAAAGAGGGGTAGTAACTAACAATATAGAATATTTGACGGCCGACGAAGAGGAAAAGTATATTATTTGTCAGGCTAACGAATTCCTAGATGAAGAAGGAAGATTTACCAACAAAAGGGTTATTGCAAGGACAATGAAGGGCGATATGGATGTTGTGCCTAGTTCGGAAGTTGACTATATGGATGTTTCACCAAAACAGTTGGTTTCCATTGCGACTGCCATGATTCCCTTCCTTGAAAATGACGATGCCAACAGAGCATTGATGGGTTCAAACATGCAGCGTCAGGCAGTACCCCTTATAAATACAGATGCACCTATAATAGGCACAGGGATGGAGCATGTTGCAGCAAGGGATTCCGGTGTAGTAGCAGTAGCCAAGAATGATGGTATCGTTGAAAGGGTGTCCGCTGATAAAATAGTAGTTAAAAGAGATTCCGATAGGGGAAGGGACACATATAAACTACTTAAATTTAAACGTTCAAATCAGGGAACCTG
>JAKSBP010000253.1 GCA_022361035.1 Clostridia bacterium | reverse complement strand
TTACAAGAACTTATTGATAATAAATATGATGGTACAATTCGCTGTATTGTTAGAAAAACATCTGACACATCACTGCTTGATAACAGTGGATTAAATGTTAAAAAGGTTGTGGGTGACCTCAGAGATGAAGAATTTCTTGATGAATGTATGCAGGGAGTTGCATCGATAGTACATATCGTGAATATTAGGTATAGTTTAAGGATTATTAAGGTTGCAATGAATCATAATATAAAGAGAGCAATATGTGTTCACACAACAGGAATATTTTCTAAATTTAGAGTTGCGTCAGAAGAGTATGTACTTATTGAAAATGAGTTAAGAGAAATTATTGCTAAGAATGAAATTAAGATGACAATATTAAGACCTACTATGATATATGGTGATGTTTGTGATAGGAACATAAGTAAATTCATTAAGATGATAGATCATTTTAGAATCTTCCCTGTCATTAATCATGGAGAAAGCTTAATTCAACCTGTAAACGCGAGGGATCTCGGTAAAGCGTATTATGCTGTTCTAATGATGCCAATAGAAAAGGCTAAATCAGAATATATCTTATCTGGTGAGAAACCTATTACAATGCTTGAAGCATTTAAATTGATAGGTGATAATTTAGATAAAAAAACAACTTTTGTTAGCTTTCCACTTGGATTTGGTGTGTTTTTAGCGAGAACTTTGAAAGCTATAACATTTGGGAAGGTAGATTATGTTGAGAGAGTACAAAGAATGAGTGAGGATAGAAGTTTCTCACATGAAGATGCAGTTAATGACTTTGGGTATAATCCTGAGACATTTGAAATTGGGATAGCTAGAGAAGTGAAGGAATATCTTAAAAGGTAGTAGGGGAGACAAACGTGGAAAAGCGAATTTTGATTTTATCAAATCACTTTATAACTCTATATAATTTTAGAAAAGAACTTATTAAGCGATTAGTAGATGAAGGAAATGAAGTTTATATATCAATGCCTAAAGCTAAGGAAAATGAATTCTTTAGTGATATGGGATGTAAGATTATTGAGACATCTGTTGACCGTAGAGGAATAAATCCAATTAGCGATTTTAAACTTATCTTAAACTATGTAAAGATAATGAAAGAAGTTAAACCAGATATTATTTTTTCATATACTATTAAACCTAATATTTATGGTTGTATTGCTTCAAATATTACAAAGAATAAGCAAGTTAGCAATATAACAGGAACTGGTGGAACGTTTTTGAAGAAGAATCTGGTTAGCGAGATAGCAAAATTTTTATACAAGATATCTATTAAAAAGTCATACAAGGTATTTTTTCAAAATAGTGGTGACAAGGAGTTCTTTGTGGCAAACCAAATGGTGAAAGATAATTATGATATGATTCCAGGTTCAGGAGTAAATTTAGAGCAGTTTAATGTAATTGAATTACCATCTGGAGATGACATAAATTTCATTTTCATGGGTAGAGTGATGGAGCTTAAGGGGATAGATCAATACCTTGAAATGGCAGAAAAAATTAAAAGTGATTATCCCAAGACAAATTTTTATATTGCCGGGTTTATTGAGGAAGAGAAGTATAAGTCTATAATTGAAGATTATCACTCAAAAGGAATTATTAGTTATATTGGCTTTCAAAAAGATATTAAATCATGGATAGGAAAATGTTATTGTACGATTCTGCCTTCTCATGGTGGTGAAGGTATTCCAAATGTGCTACTAGAGTCAGCTGCTATGGGAAGGGTGTGTATTGCTTCTAAAATAAATGGATCTAAAGAAGCCATAGATGATAATGTTACAGGCTATTTGTTTGAAACGGGTAGTTCAGAAGACTTAACTAATAAAGTTAAAAAGTTTGTAGAGTTAGATAATATAGCTAAGACAATGATGGGCTTAGCTGGAAGGAAGAAAGTTGAATGTAAGTTTGATAGGCAAATAATTGTTAAAGCTTATATGGAAGAGATAAATAAAATTTAAATATCTATGCAAAGATTATCTATATTTAAAGTGGGGTTGATTTATGGAAAAACCAATAAGAATACTTCATGTATTGGGACGTTTAGGTTGTGGTGGTGCAGAAACCATGGTGATGAATACTCAGAAAGACCAGTTACAGAGAATTCGAAGATATATCCTTCAAAAAAAGCTACTTATTAATTAGGTAGCAAGTTATTGGGTGAATTACATGTTGGTCATTATACACAAACAGATATGCTAAATACAACTATTTTTAGATTATCTTCAGTATACAGATTTGGTATGAAAGAAAGTGAATTTATATATAGCTATAAGAAAATTATCTAATTCAGAAGAATTTACAATGATGACATTTATAAAACTGATTTTGTTTACGCAGATGATATAGTAGAGGCTATCTGCCGTAGTATTGATAATAAAAACTATGGGATGTTTAATTTTAGTTCCGGAGGAAATCATTCGCTAGGATATGTTGCGAGAATAATTACTGAAAATTTTAGCAAATAAATGAATCTTATAAAGAGATTGCTAACGACTGAACCAAATAAAAGTTGTAAAGGAATGTTTCTGCAGTAGATATAACAAAGACAAAAGCTGAGATTAGATTAAGTCCAACTAAGATACAGCATGGATTATCGAAAATGGTAGAAGGAATTATTAAGTATCATGGTATGTAAAGTGATATTAGAAAGGTTTCATTGCACTATACATCCCACATAGTATTCAGAAGGCCTGCCAAATGTGCTTTTAGATAGCACTACATGTAGGAAGGCCTATAATTACAACTGACAAAAGTGGATGCAAAAAGATAGCAGATGATGGTGTTAATCGATATGTAGTAGAGCAACAAAACAGCTAAGATCTTATCGAGAAAATGGAGGAGTTTTTAGCTTTAGATTATTTGGTTAAGAAACAGATGGGACTGGCTAGGAGATATAAAGTAGAAAGAGAGTTTGGTAGGCAATTATATTAGATACATATATAGGT
>JAKSBP010000056.1 GCA_022361035.1 Clostridia bacterium | reverse complement strand
TAAATAATAATTTTTCAACATCATCCCATTGTGGTTCCAATGGTTTATGCATAAGTATAGCAAGACTCAAATCAACTTTACTGTCATCACCTCTTTTAAATAACTTCATCTCACTATCCACTAACTCTTCATCAGCATACTTTTGCAATTCTTCCTGGGAGTATTTCGGTTCTTCTCCCTCGATCTCACTTCTAACCTTGTCCATAATGGCCTTTATTTCCTCGTCTGTTTGGTCTAGTGTAAAATTATGGACAATTCCATTACCCTTAACTATTTCCCACTTCACAACCGCTCCCAAACCTTCCGATACAAAACGTAGTGGCACCATTGTTCTATCCTGGTCTGTTATGATAGCCTTTGTATCCATAAGCTGACTAGTACCGTTTAGAGTGTATTCTTTTTTACCTATCCAAAGCTTAATATCTTTATTTTTGACTGGCAGCTGAACATCTACTTCTAATTTTTTCTCGTTCCAATCAACGTTAGCTCCAAGTGCTTGCGATACAAACCTAACAGGTACTAGAGTCCTATCATTTTCATCGACATAAGGTTGCTGGTCTGGAAAGTCTACTTCCTCACCATCAACGTAAACTCTTATCTCACCACTTGCAAGTGCTTGAACAGAAAAGCCTAACAACAACACTAAAACCAAAGTAAATAATAAGATTTTTTTCATAATATCCCCTCCTCCCCCCCTAAAGGAAGTATTTTGCTTATTAGAACATTAGCTATTATTACCAATGTTTCCTGCAAATTTAGAAATAGCCTTACTTAAATAGTACTGAAACTTATCAGTACATACTTTTTTACTCAAAAAACATATTTCTATATTATTATCTGCGCCAATAAAACCTAGACAATCTTTATCTTTCATCAAAGAAAGTTTGATGAAAGTAATAATCTCTTCCAACATTTCATCATTAATTGCTTTCATAAGTGCATTATCACAATAAAGTAAGTCAAATTCTTCACTTATTCCAGGCGGTACTATTTCACATAGAGAAATATAATACCATCCCATCTCTTTTAGTAATTCAATTTCTTTTTCTTTTAGCATTGCTACGTTAATTATCAATTTATCGCCGTCTAAGTTTGTTTTAATTTTTTGATAATCCACGTCAATCACCTCGTATATTATTAAACCTTGTAGTTTAATAATATACTATGAGGTTTAATAAGTCAAGTGTTAGTTAAATACTTTAAAACAATATAGTATAATATTTAAGAGGTGGTCAACTTGATTAAACACGAAATCAAATCTATTATAATAAAATCGGGATGGACTATGAGTGATGTTGTGAAAAAGCTAAATAAAAAATACTCTCGCATCGATACAGTGCAGAATTTGAGCAATAAGTTGAGTCGAGGAACTTTAAAATACAGAGAAGCTAAAGAAATAGCTGAAATTATAGGTTATGAAATAAAATGGGAAAAGAAATAATTTAAACAGCAACAAATTAAATCCTCAAAATTTTCTATGCAGCTATTTTGATTAATACGATCACGATTTATAAACAACCATAAAAAAGAGGAGATAAATATGCTTAAAATAGATTTTCTTCCTCAGAAACATATTCTTTATAATTTCTTTCTCTCTTTCTCCACTCACGCCTAATACAATTGCCATCACTGTCTCTTTCAACACAAACCTTTCTTTCATACAAATATGTAGCTGCTTCTTCAGATTTGGCAACACTTAACGCAGCTGTAACAGCAGCATCTAAAGAATCTCTCACATTGCTTCTATCTCTATAGATCATTGTTAAACCTATCCCTAATGCAGAAAAAAATATTAATATTATTAGTGAAACAGACAAAAAAGGGAGCAGCTGCCCCCTTTCATCTTTATGGAAAATAAAATGGATTATATTTATACACTCCTTTCAAATGTATAATACTAAGGGTTATTCAATTATTATACTAGGGCCTAATCCCGAATCCTCTCTTTCATCTTTGAAGACTTCTACTTTTGTTTGGCTTTTATTGTTACTCCACGTACTTTCATTTGCCGGCTGGTTATGATCTGGGTTAACTTCTACGCTTATCGTATAGGTATCTCCATCTTTTGCACTTGAAGGGGGAGTATAGTCAATCCCATTAGAAAGTGTCTTATTAGGCCTAATTGTTACTGTATATTTCTTAACAATTTTCCCATTAACCCTCCAAATCACTTTGGTTTCTATATTATTCTTAGAGTTACTTCTAATATCTGCTTCCAAGCTATTTTTCTCACCATAATCAATAAACTCAGGAGCGTATGCCATTTTAACGGAAAGGTCAATCTTTTCTTTTAAAGGCATTATGACTTTTTTGCTATTATTGTTCCAATTTTTATCATCCGTAAGGCTTACAGGCCAAATTTTGGCTTCAATTATACTCGATTTATCTTTCTGGCCTGTGAAGGTAAACTCCAACGTCTTTTCTTCCCAAGGTTGAAATTTTATTTCCTGTCCATCAATTCCTGAAACACTATAGCCATTATGAGTTAAACCTAGCTTTGCTTTTACGGTTTCAGTATAGTCTTTCAGACCATAGGTTACAGTGGCATTATATGTTTTACCTGGCTCTGTTACTGTAGTTGATGGTTCAATGCTTTTAACGTACAGGTCGGGGGTTTCTATTATTGGTTCTAATTCTTCCACCAAATAAAATGGTGCCATAGGCACCGTTTTATAATATATACGACTTGTATCAGGATTAGTTTTTTTACCTGTATTCCACATTCTACCCATACCCCAGGTATAATGGGTAGGTGGTTGTAGGATTTGCACGTATTTACTCCAATCTGTATTATCACCAGGATTATATAAGTCAGGATTATACAGCTCTAATCCTTTTTTCATACTGTCAAGGTATTCAGGGTTGCCATTGAACACATTAGGAGTAGCTACTTTAAAATTTTCCCAAGGAAATTGTATCCAGCGATAATCTTCTAAAGTACCACCACCCCAAACATCTAAAGGATGAAAAATATTTGAAAAAGGTTCACCAGCCATTGTTTCTCCTAAATACCTATAATGTCCAGAACTAGCATTAAAACCGTTTTTTTCCCCATAAACAAAAAGTGTCCTATCAAAGTACATATTTTCTTCAATAGCTTTATTATTTAAGTTTTTTATTAAAAAATAATCATAATTTATAGTGCTATATTCCTCTTTAATTTCAGAATTAGCAGCACTTAAAGCTTCCTCTATAGTATCAAACCTATCTATACTTTCCGCAACGACAAAAAAAGGCGGCATTAGAAATGATGATATTATGACTAATAGCAAAAATATTTTTTTCATTACTTATAAACCTCCTTGCTATTGATTAAAAACTTGAATACTTATCCATGTATTACCTCCATTTGATCTAACCCATACTGTCTTATTACCATAGGTAAAGGTTTTTAATTCTAGCACTTCCATTCTTTCAGTTTTTTGTTTAGCATAATTAATAATTTGCTCAGCTTGTTCCTTTGTAAATTTACTCAAAAGAATGTTTTCTGCATCCTTATACTGTTGTTCTAAACTATCTTTTAAGTTAGTAATTATTGAAATAGTCATTTCACTTTGGTCTGGTGATGACCCATGACTAATATTTAAATCAGTCTCCTTCGGAACTTCATAACCATTTATATTTTCAGTTTCTTCTTTGTTATTAGTTTCTGTTGTGATATAAACCGTTAAATCTCTCCAATCTACTTTTGTACCTAATGCTTCACCCACAAACCTTAAAGGAACCATAGTTCTATCCTTGTCTGTAACAACTGCTTTTGTATCAAAAGTAACTGTTAACCCATTTACT
>JAKSBP010000241.1 GCA_022361035.1 Clostridia bacterium | reverse complement strand
TTCCGGTGAATGTGCCGACGAAATTTTTGCTGGATATCCCTGGTATACTAACCAGGAGTATATGGCATTAAAGACCTTTCCCTGGTCAAAGTCAGTAAAGGAGAGAAAAAATATACTCTCCCATGACCTGAAAAATTTACAACTAGAAGAGTATGTAAGGGCTAAATATCAAGAGACAATAGGGAGGGTCCCCAAGCTTAAAGGAGAATCCCTAGAGGATGAAAGAATGAGGGAACTATTTTACCTAAACATTAAGTGGTTCATGGTAACATTGTTAAACAGAAAGGACCGTATGAGTATGTCCAATAGCCTAGAGGTAAGGGTACCCTATGCTGATTATAGAATTGTAGAATACGCCTATAATATTCCAAAAACTATGAAATTGTGTGATGGAAGGGAGAAGGGATTATTGAGAAGGGCTTTAAGGGGAATACTACCTGACGAAATCATATATAGAAAGAAAAGTCCATATCCTAAGACCCATCATCCAGAGTACACTAGAGAAGTACAAAGAATAATGGGAGATATCTTAAAAGATAAAAAATCTCCAATTTTACAATTAATAGACATTGAAAGAGTAGCAAATATAGTAAATACAGGTGGAGAAGCCTTTAGCAAGCCTTGGTTTGGTCAATTAATGACGGGACCACAGCTAATAGCCTACCTGATACAACTAGATATTTGGATGAGGGAATATAAAGTAGTAGTGAAAAGTTAAAAAATTCTAAATATTTGAAAATTTAAATATAGTATTATAAATATAGTATATCTATAGATATACAACTTTAAGGTTTAATAAATTTAAAATGTTAATGTTGTTTATCTTAGAATATTTTTAAAATAAATAAGTTATAAATATAAGTTATTGAACTTCTACTTTAATGCACATGGATATTGGTTTTCTAAATGCTATAGCCATAGCTACGGAGTTGAAAATATAGTACTTAGTGTATTAAAATATATGAATAGATATACACAAATTAATAAATGAAAGTAGACACTGAGGTTTCGTTTCCTTTAGAGGGATTTATAGCATGAGCCTGTGGCTGCTGAAGTAAATTTATCTTTACGAGTGTATATCTATTAGAGAGGGGGTTAAAAATGAGATATATTTTTGGACTACCTTTAAAAACTTTTATGATTGTAGGAGGATTATTCATTATTTCAACCTTAGCTCCTTCTATCATAGCAATAATTCTAAAGAATAAGAAGGAGTGAGGGAATGAATAAAACTGTTGTATATCTCCTATACTTTACCTTCTATACAATTCTATTATTGTTTTTTGGTAAGAGTGGGTTTAAACAAACAAAAAATGCTAGGGATTTTTTTGTAGCAGGGAATAGCTTAGGTCTAACAGCCAGTGTTCTTACTTTTAGTGCCACGTGGTTTAGTGCAGCTTCTATGCAAGGTGTGTCAGGCTCGCTATACGCCTATGGATATAATACGGTACTGTATGCAGTGGTTCCGTGGTTTCTAGGGGCAGCTTTTTTAGTTGTATTGGCATCGAGGCTAAAAGAGCATGATATACTAACAGTACCAGAGTATTTTTATATAAGATATAACAGCAAGTGGTTGCAAGCAATGTCAGGTATTATGATTGTTATTACTTACATTCTCTATATGATTATTCAAGTCAGGGGCTTTGGTATTGTCATTTCAGAGCTTCTGGATATTAATTATATATTCGCTATTGTGTTGGTGTATTTATTTATAATTTATACAACCTTTGGTGGTTTATTTTCAATAACAAAAACAGATGGATTAAATTTTGTATTAATTCTTATAAGTACCCTTTTGGCAACAGTGATTGTATTAAGAGATATCGGTGGAATCACCCTGATGAATGAAAGGGCTGCTTTGGTTGATACAAGACCTTTTCCTAAATTTCCAAGTTTAACAGTCAAGGGATCATTATTAGATCCCTTTGCAAAGGGAGTATGGCCTCCTCTTTTAACTTTTACTTCATTTTTCGGATGGGGATTAGGTTTAGCAGCGAATCCTCAATATGCTATTCGTATAATCTCTGCTAAAAATACAAAGACAGCAGTAAAAATGATTTGTTATTCGGTGTTTTTTTTGGCATTTATCTATTTAGGCATGATAGTGATTGGGATAGGTGGTAGAGTGCTTGAGCCAACCATTCAATCCATTAACTCAGTTGATGAGGTTTTCCCTTATATGATTAACAATATAATTTATTCTCCTTTCAGTGGATTAATACTCATTAGTATTACAGCTGCTGCTATTTCTACTGCAAATTCACAGCTTCTCATTGCTGCCAGTGGTTTTACCTATGACCTGTATAAAAATCTATTTAATCCTAACATACAGAAGGATAAATTTTTGAATCTCAACAGAATATTTATTTTTGCAGCAGGGACTATTTCTTTGCTTTTAGCCATTAATCCACCAGATAGCTTATTAATTTATGGAGGATATATTTGGGGGTTTTTCTCATCAACCTTTTTGCTGCCTTTGTATGGAGGTCTGTTCTGGAAAAAGGCAACAAAGGAGGGAGCAACTGCATCCTTTATTATAGGGCTTTTAACCACTAGCTATTTTATGATAAGAAACTATTTGATTATTGGAGAGAAAAACGCTATTGCTCATCCTGCATTGTATGGAGTGATAGCCTCCACACTTACATTTTATTTTGTCAGCAAACATTTCTATACCAAGAGAAGGGGATAACTGTGCGAATTGATATTGAAAACAAAATACTCATCCCTTTTATGATTTTAATAATACTATCAATATTTACATTGGGGATTGTGTCATATTGGAACGGATACCAATTATTGTTAAAAAATGAGGTGGAGAATTCATTTCAAAACTTAAAAGAAATGCTTTTCTTTGCAGACTATATTCATAAAGAAGTTGAAGCTAGAGAATTAACAGAAGAAGAGGGTAAGAGGGTTGTCCTAGATTATTATAAGAGACTGGGAAAGGAAAACTTGGTTATCTTTGATGGGCATAATATTGTATTAAATGGTTTTAATGAAGATGAAGCAGAGGTTAGAGTGATGATAGAGGAGGCTTTCAATAGTAATCAACAGCCTTTATATGTAGAAAATTATATCTTTATCTACAGAAGATATGACCCATGGAATTGGACATTAGGTTATCGGCTAAACAAGGGGATATTTTCCCATGAAGTTTTGGAGGGTCAAAAGTATGTGCTTTTGCTGGCAATCATTTCTTTAATCTTTTCTATGCAGGCGGCTATTTTTATTTCCCATAATATTTCAAATCCCATAAGGCTGCTGGTGGATGTGTGTGATAAAATCGCTCAGGGAAGCTTCCAGGAAAAGATTGAAATAAAGAGAAAAGATGAAATAGGTATGCTGGCTAATGCCTTTAATAATATGCTATACCGACTTCAAGAAAATAGAAAAAAGCTAATGAAAATAACACAGCTGAATGAGGATATTCTTAGAAATATTTCGACTGGTATTATTACCACAGACCAACAGGGGCAAATATTATCTATTAATCAAGCGGCAAAGGATTTTTTTACAGAGAGTGGGGGAAAAAATATAAATAACAATATAAAAGAAAAATTATTGTATCAGCTAAGTGAAACAATAAACACTAGTAAAAATATTAACCATGTACATATCTTTGATAATATCCAAGAGGGAAATAAAATCTACTTAGATGCCACAACTTCCTTATTTAAAACTGATGAGGGTTTCATTAGTGGAGCCATTTGTAACTTTAATGATATCAGTAAAAGAAAGAAGATTGAGAACAATATGGAGACATTGGATCGATTAACCTCTGTCGGACAATTGGCTGCTGGTATTGCCCATGAAATTCGCAATCCATTGGCGGGTATGAAAACAAGCATTCAAGTTTTAAAAAACAGATTATGTAAAGAAGAAAACGACTCAAATGAAAAATTGTTTAATGGAGTGTTGTATGAGATTGATAGAATTAACCATTTAATTACTGATATATTGGACTTTGCCAAGCCACGAATACCTAAATATGAGAAAACGGATTTATTTAAAATACTAAATCGAGCACTTGATTTAATAAAGAAAACAGCTGATGAAAACAATATAGAAATCAATCTTGTTAATCATTGCAGTAATCCTTTAGTTTACGTAGATAAAGCTCAAATAGAGCAAGTGTTTTTAAATATAATTAAGAATGCACTTAAAGCTATTAATCGAGAAGGTGAGCTGAACATCAATATCAATACTCATCGAGGGGAAAAAGGATGTTTTGTTGTCGTTGAGTTTCATGATAATGGTTGTGGCATCGAACCACAGAACCTTGAGAAAATATTTAATCCCTTCTTTACAACTAGTCCTGAAGGGACGGGATTAGGTCTATCGGTGGTTTATGAATTAGTAAATGGAAATCACGGAGAAGTTGTAGTCCATAGCGTTGTGAATGTAGGCACTAAATTTAAAGTAAAGTTTCCTATGTATGGAGGTGACAGCAATGAATAAAAAGGTATTAATTGTAGATGATGAAGAGACAATAAGATTGTCACTGAAGGAGGGGTTAATGGATATAGGCTATCGAGTAAGTACTGCCGGCAACGGGACAGCTGCCTTGAAAGAAATCAAGAGCTTTAAGCCACAGGTGATTTTTTTGGATATGCGGTTATCTCAAGAAAATGGACTGGAACTTATTCCTCAGATAAAAGAAATAGATAGAGAAGCTGAAGTGGTAATTATGACTGCTTATGGCGATATACAAACGGCTGTTAGAGCTATAAAGGAGGGAGCTTTTGACTATATCAATAAACCCTTTGACCTACAAGAGATAGATATTATTATAGAACGGGTTATAAAGAATCTAAAACTGCAAAAAAAGTTATATTTATTAGAAAAAGAAAAAAAATCTCAAAGTGAATATATGTTGGGAGAGCATACTAGCATGAAGGAGGTTTTAAGTAAAATAGATATTTTGTCCAGTAACGATGCAGTGACTGTATTAATTAGAGGAGAGACTGGAACTGGCAAAGAACTGGTGGCATCCGCCATCCATAATAAAAGCTGTAGAAAAGATGCTCCTATGTTAAAAATCAATTGTAGTGCAATACCACAACAACTGGTAGAAAGTGAATTGTTTGGCTTTGAAAAAAATGCATTTACGGGGGCTGGTACTAGAAAAAAAGGGTTAATGGAAATCGCCGATGGCGGAACAGTTTTTTTAGATGAAATAGGTGAGATTTCCTTAAATATTCAGACAAAACTATTAAGATTTCTTGAAGAGAGAAAGTTTAAAAGAGTTGGGGGATTAGAGGATATTGAAGTGGACATTAGAATTATTGCTGCTACGAATAAAAATTTAGAAGAGGCCATAAAAAGGAAGGAATTTAGGGAAGATTTATACTATCGATTGAACGTAGTGCCTATTCAACTGCCTCCTCTAAGAAAAAGAGGAAGGGATATTCTCATATTGGCGGAGTACTATTTGCAAGAATACAATAAAAAATTCAATAAAAAAATCAAAGGGTTTACCAAGGAAGCCGAGAATGTACTTTTAGCTTATTCGTGGAGGGGCAATGTGCGAGAATTGAAAAATGTTATAGAAAGGGTTGTTATATTAAAAGAGGTGGATTACATAGATTTAAAGGATTTACCCTTTGAATTTTATAAAAATACTGATGAAAGCCCTCATAAAATTACATCGGTTAAGGATGATAAAGCCGCAAATAAAATCTTTCATCCAGATTTTACTTTAGAAAGAGAAGTACAGGATATGGAGGTACAATATATTAAATTGGCACTAGAGCATTGTAAAAATAACTATTCTAAAGCCTCAGAAATGCTAGGCATAAGTAGATTTGCTTTAAAAAGAAAAATGGAAAAGTATTTTTAAGAATAGAAGTTGAGCGATTTCGCAACACTAATGCGAAATCGCTCTTTTTTATTCTGTATAAGCTAGCATTATAGAATCATAGATTTAAATTATTAAAATAGTGTGAAATTTCGCACAAAATATTATGTTTTGAAAATCAATTATTAGAAAATATAGAATATTCAAGAAAAGTATATAGTGAAACGACTTTAAAGATTAATAAATTTCAAAGAAAAAATGTAGAAGAATTCATTGTTTTCTTTCAAATTTATCTTAAGTGTTAGTGTTGTTTCACTATAAATGGCATTAATATTGCTTGTTTATTGAAATAACATAAGACTAAGGGAGTGTAAAAAATGTATCAAGTTGATTTAAATAGTGATATCGGTGAAAGCTTTGGAAATTATAAGCTGGGTTTAGATGAAGAGGTTATAAAGCATATTTCTTCTGCCAATATTGCCTGTGGATGGCATGCTGGTGACCCTGTAGTTATGGAGAAAATTGTAGAAATAGTGGTTAAGAAAGGAGTGGCTGTAGGTGCACATCCAGGATTTTTAGATTTAATGGGCTTTGGAAGAAGAGAAATGACCATAACAGGAGAAGAAGCAAAAGCTTACATGAAATATCAAATAGGTGCTTTGTGGGCATTTGCAAAAAGTAATGGTGTAAAGATACAACATGTGAAACCTCATGGTGCACTCTATAATATGGCAGCAAAGAATGAAGTTTTGGCAAAGGCTATAGCTGAAGCAATATATGAAGTGGATGCAGATATGATTTTAGTGGGACTTGCCAACAGTGAATTAACGAAGGCTGGATTAATAAAAGGACTAAAGGTTGCCAATGAAGTGTTTGCTGATAGAGCCTATAACCCAGATGGAACATTGGTATCAAGAAAGGTAGAGGGGGCTGTCATCCATGATTCTGATAAGGCGATTGCAAGAGTTATTAGAATGGTGAAAGAAGGTAAAGTAGAAGCCATTAATGGAGAGGATATAGCTATTAAAGCAGATACCATCTGTGTTCATGGGGATAATCCAAGTGCAGTAGCTTTTGTAGATGCAATAAGAAGGACTTTAGAAAGAGAAAATGTTCAAGTAGTTTCTATGGCAAAGCTTTTAAATAGAAGTGAGAGGATGAGATAAAATGGTAAAAAATAAAGAGAAAAACAGAAATTTTGGGGTAATTCTGGGGGCAGCCTTTCTTATGGCAACATCTGCTATTGGCCCAGGCTTTTTAACACAAAGTGCTACCTTTACAGAACGGTATGCAGCCAACTTTGGTTTTGTTATTTTACCTGCTATTATCTTAACCTTCGGAGTACAACTCAACATATGGAGGATTATTGGAGTTTCAGGTATGAGAGGACAGGACATCGCTAATAAAGTTGTTCCTGGATTGGGCTACTTTATTGCTGCTTTAGTGGCGTTGGGAGGGCTTGCCTTCAATATAGGAAATGTTGGCGGTGCAGCTTTGGGCTTAAACGTATTGCTTGGTTTAGATGTCAAGCTTGGAACAATCATAGCCGGTGTCGTAGGTATCCTCATTTTTTTATCAAAGGATGCCGGGCCAATTGTTGACAGGTTTACAAAGATTTTAGGAGGCCTAATGATTTTATTAGTGGCCTATGTTACCTTTTCCACCAATCCACCTGTAGGTGAGGCATTGGTAAAAAGTGTAGCCCCTGATAACATAAATATGTTGATATTTCCTATTATAACTTTATTGGGAGGAACTGTAGGAGGCTATATTACCTTTGCTGGAGGACATCGTTTAATTGACGCTGGTATTACCGGTGAAGAAAATTTAGCAGAAATTAATAGAAGTTCTCTGATGGGTATTGGTATAGCCTCGATTATGAGGATTCTTCTTTTCTTAGCTATTCTTGGGGTTGTAACAAAGGGATTGGCATTAGACCCTTCTAATCCAGCAGCATCTGCATTTTTACACGGTGCTGGCACTGTGGGTTATAAATTTTTTGGATTTGTTTTATGTGCAGCCGGCTTAACTTCTGTAGTTGGAGCTGCCTATACCTCTGTATCCTTCTTAAAAACCTTAAACACAACCATCTCTAAACATGAAAACTATTTTATCATTGGTTTTATTGCAGTTTCAACCGTAATCATGACTTTTATAGGACAGCCTGCAAAATTATTGGTTTTAGCCGGTTCCCTAAATGGATTAATTCTACCTGTAACCTTAGGAACCATTTTGTTGGCTTCTAGAAGAAAAGATATTGTAGGAGAATATAAACATCCTATCTGGTTATTGGTATTCGGAATCGTTGTTGTCATTCTTACTGCTTATGGTGGATGGGTATCACTACAAAATATTAAGAATTTATTTTAGGTAAAAAGTGAAGTTTTTGAAAAAGACAAAAATATCTAGACTGTTAAAAGCTCTTCATATTTAAGATGCAATATCATAATGATTTTCATTACTTGCCCCTTTATTTTAGACTTTAAATATCAAGGTGGAGTCGAAGGTCCACCCCTACTGGAGGAATCCTAATGTATGAGAAAACAAAGTATCTGATGGCAGGAGATAAGGCTTTGACAATGGAGTTTGGTAATAGCATTTCTAAGGAAGTTAATAATAAAATAAGATCTATTACGGTGGCTATTGAAACAAGAAATATAAAAGGGATTGTAGAGCTGGTGCCTACTTATCGTTCTTTAATGATACATTATAATCCTTTAAAAATCAGTTATGATGAACTAATAAATGCTTTGAAGCAATTGGAAAGACAACTAGAGACTATTGAACTACCAGCAGCACAGGTAGTTGAAATTCCAACTCTGTATGGAGGAGAGTATGGACCGGATATTGAAAATGTTGCAAACCACAATCAGCTAAAACTGGAAGACGTAATAAACATACACACCTCTAATGAATATTTGATTTATATGCTGGGTTTTACTCCCGGGTTCCCTTATTTAGGCGGTATGGATCCTAAAATTGCTACTCCGAGACTTGAATCTCCTAGAACCAAAATAAATGCTGGCTCTGTAGGAATTGCTGGAGGTCAAACAGGAATTTATCCTATAGATAGCCCTGGAGGATGGCAAATTATTGGTAGAACACCAATTCCTTTGTTTGATTCACAACGGGAGATACCGATTTTATTAAAGGCGGGAAATTATATTATCTTTAGGAGTATAGGAGAAAATGAATATAAAGAAATAGAAGAAGCAGTGAAAAAGGGTACCTATCATTATAAAAGCTACCCTAAAAAAGGGGTGAGTGAGCAGCATGGGACAAATTAAAATCATCAAACCTGGGCTGTTGACAACAGTCCAAGATCTAGGAAGATATGGGTATCAACAATATGGGGTTACTGTTTCGGGGGTCATGGATAACGTTTCTGCTAGATTAGCGAACATTTTAGTGGGAAATGACGAGGGAGAAGGACTTTTAGAAATCACTATGCTAGGTCCAGAAATAGAGTTTTTAGAGGCTATGGTAATTGCTATTACAGGAGGGGATTTATTCCCTATCTTAAATAATAATGCCGTAGCTATGGGAAAGAGCCTGCTGGTAAAAAAGGGAGACAAGTTAGCCTTCAAAGGTGTTAAAAATGGATGTAGAAGCTATATTGCTTTCTCAGGCGGCATAGAGGTACCCATTATAATGGGGAGTAAGTCTACCTTTACTAGAGGAAATATTGGCGGCTATGAGGGAAGAGCTCTTAAGGCTGGAGACACTTTGCCAATTGGCAATCATAAAGTATCTTTGAGCTCGTTGGTAGGTAATGAAATCTATGAAAATTTGTATGAATACAAGAATAATATTGAGTTAAGGATATTATTGGGTCCACAGGAGCACGCTTTTACCGAAAAAGGATTACAAACTTTCCTCACTAACGAATACTCGGTGACCAATGAATGTGACAGGATGGGCTATAGACTTCAGGGTGAAAAGATTGAACATGAAGATGGAGGAGACATTATTTCCGATGGAATTGCCATGGGGGCAATACAGGTTCCCAGTCATGGCAATCCTATCATTATGATGGCTGACCGGCAAACAACAGGAGGCTATACAAAGATAGGAAATATCATTACTGTTGATTTACCTAAAGTAGCTCAGGCGAAGGCCGGGGATAAAATTGCCTTTAAAGAAGTAACAATAGAGGAAGCTCACCATTGGCTAAAGGAGCTGGAAGGTAAGATTGATTCATTGAAGCAGCAATGCAGGACAAAACAGAAGGAAGTTATCAAAACTAGGGAATTTCATATAAGAGTAAATGGGAAGCCATATCAGGTGATGGTGGAAGAGTTAAAAAGCTAGGAGGGCAAGGCAATTGCCCTTTTTTTACTTTTAAAATAAAGAAATGAATTACAATCTATTCCTTGCTTAAAGGAGAATTCCTAGAGGATGAGAGAATATAAAGTAGTAGTAAAAAGTTAAAAAAATGCTAAATATTTGTAATAAAGAAGGATTAATTTTTTTTATAGAGAAATATAAGCAAAACAGGCATCTATAATTATATAGGTGCCTAAACCTATTTAGTAACACAAAAAATCTTCCTTTCACAAATATATCTATAGTAAGTCCACTAAATCTTTTACAGCCTCCCTCCTAGAAATATCCTTATAGTCTCAGTTCCTTCTAAAACTAAAACCTATATCTATAAATACTTGTATTATGAAAGAGTATAGATTGTTTGTGAAAAAATAAAGATTTTATAGTAGTTCATAGGTATTCAAGCAAAAAGATTAATCTATACACAGGACTAATTTTATAAAATTTATAGCAACTGATAAGGAGGTTATTTATGTTTAAGGATTTAAAAATATCGAAGAAGATGATATTGAGTTTTACACTTGTAATACTTGTAGTGTGTTTAGTAAATCTATATGCAATAAATGGAATGAATCTGCTGAGAAGCTTAACCGTTAAAATGTATGAACAGCCCTTTACAGTTATAAAGGCAGTGAATGAAGCGGATATAAATATGTTAAAGATGATGAATGAGATGAAAAGTATAAACATGGCAGATTTGCTGGATGTTTACCAAAATGTTACAAGAATAAACAAATATGATAAGATAGTACATGAAAAATTTGAAATAATTGATAAAAATTCTGTAGGAGATAAAGAAATTATAGCCAAAGCATATAATGCTTATAAAGAATGGGTGCCAATCAGGGATGAAATTATAGAGCTTACTAAAAATGGAAAGAGAGAGGAAGCAAAGCTTCTAGAAAAAAATAAGGCAGATAATCAAATTGCTATCATAAATGACAACATGAATATTTTAAGGGAACATGCTAATAACGTAGCCGATGATTTTTATAATAGAGCTATTAATGATAGCAGACGTTACAGAAACAATATTATTATTATGCTTATAGGAGGATTTATTTTAGCATTTATAATTTCATATGTAATGACTAAGGATATAACAAAACCAATGTTATATATAACGGAGAAACTGAGCAAAATTTTATCTAATGAAAATAATACTATAGATTTAACTGAAAGTATTAATATAAAGACTAGAGATGAAGTAGGAATACTGAGTAAACATATAGACTGGTTTATAGGAAAAATAAAGGAATTAGTCTCTGAGGTAGTAAATAATTCAAAGACTCTATCGGACTCATCTGACCATATTTCATCAATAATGGAACAGTCTAATCGGGGCATAGAAAGCATAGCTAGAGAAATAAATGAAATATCCTGCGGACTTCAGAGTAATGCCAACGCTGTAGACGAGTCTGTAAATGGGGTTGATGAAATAAATGAAAGTGCCCAAACTATATCCTATGAATCGGAGAATGTCTTTGATAATAGCAAAAAAGTATTGGAAGCTGCAAAACTTGGTGGGGAAAATATAAATGAAGCTGTTATATCTATAAATAAAGTAAAAACCTCTACAGAAAATACCAACAAAATCATAGGAGAATTAAAGACTTCATCGGAGGAAATACAAGAGATTATTCACTTTATTACAGATATAGCAGAGCAGACCAATCTCCTTGCCTTAAATGCAGCTATTGAAGCGGCAAGGGCTGGAGAACATGGAAAAGGATTCTCCGTAGTAGCGGAAGAAGTTAGAAAACTAGCTGAAAGTAGTAAAGAATCTACAGGCAAGATTAGAGTATTAATCGATGAAATTCAAACTAAGGTTGAAAAGGCAGACTTTACTATAAAAGAAGGACATAGATTAGTTGAGGCAACTGCCCATAAAGGTACTGAAGCAAATGAACGATTTAAAAATATACTTACCTCAATAGAAAATATGACCGATGAAATAGAAAGAATTTCAAATCTAGCCAAGAAGCAAAGTGAAATTACTTCCCATATGAAGACCGCTATGGATGATATGTCAACAAATATATTTAATAGTGTTAGTGGAGTCCAGCAAATCAATGTGGTGGTTGAAGAACAGATGAGCTCATTAGAGGAAACTGGGGCAAGTCTAGAAGAACTAAATAATATGGCTAAGATTTTAAAAAAGCATACAGATAAATTTAAAGTTAAGTAGAATTTGTCTTAATACATATTGATATATTACTCTCTCATATAAATATTATATATGGGGAGGGGTTAGCTTGGGAAATTCAATACTATGGATAGTGATATGTATAATTTGTTTAATTATATTAATGATTATAGAGCGAATTCTTTAAAATTTGTTTTAAATAAGAATCAGTGTTAAATATATTTAAAAGAGGATGGAGTTCATCCTCTGAGGCTGTTAACAAATTCCCAACCTAGCGAATTCTTCGATGAAAGATATAGTGGATATTACATGCCCGCGCGTGGAGATGAATTTTATCTTCGAGTGTTCATAATGGTAATTGAACTGAGTGGAGTGCAATTTGGTCTGAAATCATACGCGAAATCATACGCATGAATTCAAAATTGAACGAGCGCGCAGCGCGAGTTCGATTTGAAATCGCAAGTATGATTTCAGACCAAAATTGCACGACTCGAAGTTCAATTACCACTTTATTTCAGACCAAATTGCACTCCACTCAGTTCAATTACCATTATGAACACAAGAAGATAAGATTCACATCCATGCACGGGCATCATCATCA
>JAKSBP010000444.1 GCA_022361035.1 Clostridia bacterium | reverse complement strand
TTAGATAAGTTTATAATTTAACCAAGCATATAGATGAGTGACATACAAATTTAATAAACGAAAGCAGACTCTGAGGTTTCCTTCCCAGCGATTTTTATGAATGTGTTTTACCTTTTATTATCTATCTATAAACAGATTTATAGCATGAGCCTAAAGGATTCTCAGTAGCTGATGAAGTAAGTTAATATTCTCAATCACTCTTCTATATAAGATTTTTACTTAGATTTTTATAATAAATCACAAGATTGAGGGCTTAAATATGAAAGATAAATATATAGTATATTTCATAAGCAAGACAAGGAAAAAGATGATAAAGTTTATTGAAAAGCAGCTGCAAGAAAAGGAATTAGAGGGTTTAATCCCATCCCACGGCAATATTCTTACAGCTTTATATGAAAATGGTGGAAAATTAACAATGAAGGAAATCGCAAAAATAATAGGGAAGGATAAATCAACAGTTACACCACTGGTTAATAAGCTATTGGAGCTTGGATATATCAGAAAAGAAAAGTGTGAAAAGGATAGAAGGATTACTTTTATAGGGCTTACCAGTAAGGGAAGGGAAATAGAGTTGAAATTTAAATCGATTTCCAACGAAGTTCTAAAAACAGCATATAGTGGATTTACTGTGGAAGAAAAGGAGATATTTCTCAGGCTTTTAAAGAGGCTGTATAATAATTTTAAATTAGATAACTAGAGTAAGAGTAGATTAATATAATATAAAGCCTGTACTTTTAGTTTAAAATGTTCCCATTTACCATTTTACTCTAAAATCTGTCAAGGTTAAAAATATACTAATAAATCAGACCCTGACAGATTTCGAAGTCTTGAAATGATGTAGTATTTAACAGGCTCATGGAAAATTACTGTCAGTCTTTAAAAGACAAAATTTAATATACTCCTCTACATTTTAATCTCCACATACAATGAAAATAATTAAAGCCTTTGTGCTATTAAATATGAATCTAAGGCAACTAATCTAGGTGTATTTTCCATTTTGTTTGGATTAGTTTTATTAAAGGGTCTTTCCCTATTTATCATGTGATAGACACCGTATTTAAGAGTTTGAAAATCATATTTCTCAGCTAGGTTTTGTATTGATTCCTTAGTAAATTTTCTGACTGGCACCTCTCCACATACTTCTGTTAAATAGTTAAATTCATCCACTGTAATTTCTTTTTCCTTGATTTTATCTTTATTACGGCTTATCTTTGTAAAAATATCCCTTGGAGTTTCAGAATGGGATACAAGTATAAACAATAGGCCCTTTGGTTTTACTATCCTTGAAAATTTTTTCACTACATCCTCACAATCGGTGATAGATATGTGCTGCAATACATGGCTGCATATTATAACATCAAATTTTTTATTCTCTTCTAAATCTTGGATTTTACCTAGCTGCAGCTTTACCTTTTCTTTAATGTTGAAATAATTAATTAAGTTAATAATTTTTTTAGCATTTGATTTATCCCTTTCTAAGACAGTTATTTCCTTAAAATGGTCCTTATATTTACCTATCAATCGTCCATCACCACAACCGGCATCCAGTAAAGAATAGCTACCCTCAGTCATTTCAAAAAATAATTTAAATATACTCTCTTCATCTTCATCCCAATGCTTATCCTCATTGCTTGTGTTTATATAATCTATAAGTTTATCTAACATGTAGTTATTTAGATCTTGATATCTGTACATATCCATAATAATTATCCTCCTTTATAATCGTATTAACTAAAGATATTTTAAAGGTTTATTTTTATAAAGAAGCTCTATTTTATGATATGTAATTTACAGGTAAAGTGTTATTTATTTAAATAAATGTTAAAACTATAGAATTAAAGGGTTAAAGTAATATAACCCATCACAAATAACTAAATTAAATAATATTTATTTTTAAATTAATTATCTGTTTAAATCCATCAATATTATGTAATAAATATAATATGTAAATATTACTTATACACTAAGGAGTGATACCTATGGAAATAGGGATAATTGGTTTAGGCAAAATGGGGTATAATCTGGCCCTAAATATGAAGGAACATAATCACAGGGTTATAGTCTTTAACAGAAGCCCTGAAAAAATAAGGGAGGCAGAAAAAGAGGGATTAATAGGGGTATACAGCTTGGAAGAAATGGTTAATAAATTAAGCACCCCCAGGATTATCTGGCTCATGATACCGGCGGGGGAAGCTGTAAATGAAGTATTAGAAAGCTTAATTCCCCTGTTAGATAAAGGAGATATCATCATAGACGGGGGGAACTCTAATTATAAGAGTACCTTAAAAAGGTATGAGATTCTTAAGGAAAAAGAGATTAAATTTGTGGATATTGGAACTAGCGGTGGAGTAGAGGGGGCAAGAGGTGGTGCCTGTATGATGATTGGAGCTGAGGATGATGTATTTAAAGCTATAGAGCCTCTTATCAAGGATATATGCGTAGAGAGGGGATATTTACACACTGGTAAAAACGGCTCCGGTCATTATGTAAAGATGGTCCATAATGGTATTGAATATGCCATGCTTCAAGCCATAGGAGAAGGCTTTGAGATATTAGAAAAGAGCCAATTCGACCTTGATTACAAGGAAGTTGCCAGGGTATGGAGTCACGGCTCCGTAATACGTGGATGGCTTATGGAATTAATGGAAAGGGCATTTATGGCGGACCCCCATCTCGATTCCATAAGGGGGATAATGAATTCCTCGGGAGAAGGACTATGGACTGTTGAGGAAGCCCTTGAGCTTAAAGTCCCTGCACAAACTATTGCCAGCTCATTATTTATTAGATATAGATCACAACAGGAGGATACCTTTGCTGGTAAAGTAGTGTCTGCATTGAGAAATGAGTTTGGGGGACATAGTGTAGAAAAGAAGTGATTGGTTAAAGGTAGGTGATATAGATGAACCTTAATTCTGATTTATCCTGTTCAATGGTTATATTTGGGGCAACCGGTGACTTAGCCCATAGAAAACTGCTTCCTGCCATTTATAATCTACAGAGTGAAGAACTGCTTCCAGAAAACTTTGCAGTTGTAGCAATAGGTAGGAGGGATAAAACAAAGGAGGACTATAGAAAAGAAATATATGATTCTATAAAACAGTTTTCAAGATTCGGTATGGATAATGAAGTATGGAATAGAATAAAAAATAGAATTTATTATAGGAGAATGGATTTTCTCCAAACTGAAGACTATCAAGGATTAAATGAATATTTAAATGAAATAGATAAAAAGCATAAAACAAAGGGTAACAGGATATATTATATGGCTGTTGCACCGGAGTACTTTGAAGGAATTGTAGAAAATCTAAATAACTTTTGTATAGATAGAAAAGCCCATAGCTGGAATAGGGTCGTTATAGAGAAGCCCTTTGGGAAAAATTTGAGTTCCGCTATATATTTAAACAATAAAATTGTCGAAGTATTTAAAGAAGAAAATACCTACAGGATAGACCATTATTTAGGTAAAGAAATGCTTCAAAATATTATGGTAATCCGCTTTGCCAATATGCTCTTTGAACCTCTGTGGAATAATAAGTATATTGACCATATCCAGATATCTTCCAGTGAAACTGTGGGAATGAAAAATCGTGGTGGATACTATGAAAGATCAGGGGCCATGAGGGATATGGTTCAAAGTCATATGCTTCAGCTATTGAGCCTCATTGCCATGGAACCCCCTAACGATTTAGAAACAAAATCAATAAGGGATGAAAAAGTGAAGGTTCTTAAGGCACTTAAGGAGATTAAACCAGAGGCTGTAAGTGAAAATGTAGTCAGAGGGCAGTATGGACCTGGGGGTTTAGCAGATAAGAGGGTATTAGGATATCGGGAGGAAAGTAATGTATCCCCCCATTCAAATACTGAAACCTTTGTGGCATTAAAGGTAAACATAGAAAATTTGAGGTGGAGTGGTGTACCATTTTATATAAGAACCGGAAAGAGAATGGAGAAGAAATCTACTGAGATAATAATACAATTTAAATCTATGGAAAATATACTGTATTTTAAAGAAAAAAAGGTTCTTCCTAATATGCTAGTAATAAGGATTCAACCTACTGAGGGTGTATTTCTTCAGTTTAACGCTAAGGAGCCCGGTAACCATAAAAATATTATTCCCGTTCAGATGGATTTTTGTCAAAATTGTGAAGTTGGTATTGATTCTCCAGAGGCCTATGAAAAACTTTTATTCGATGCCTTGAGGGGCGATACTACCCTTTTTACTAGATGGGATGAAGTGGAAAGTTCATGGAAATTTATAGACCATATCCTTAGGGGATGGAATGATAATAAGCCTGTCTTTCCAAATTATGAAGCTGGAAGCTGGGGACCAAAGGAATCCGATATGCTTTTACAAAGAGACAATAGAAACTGGATTAATCTATAAGGAGAAGATAAAAAATGAAAATTTATGATGTCTCGATGGAGATTTATGAGGATATGATTGTATATAAAAATAAACAAGAAAAAAGACCAAAGCTAAGGGTAGCAAAGGACTATATTACCGGTAACTCCTACGAATCTGTCATAACCATGGAAATGCATACGGGAACCCATATAGATGCACCCCTCCATATGATAGAGGGAGGAAAGACAATAGACAGTATAGGTTTAGAGAAACTTATAAGAAAATGTAAAGTACTAGATTTAACCGGAGTAGAGGATAGGATAACAGAGGAAGTGTTAAAGGAAAAGGAAATACAAAAAGGAGATTTTATTTTACTGAAAACGAGAAATTCCTTTGCAAAAGAATTTGATTTTAAATTTGTCTATCTAGAAAAGAGCGGTGCTGAATATTTGAAGGATGTAGGTGTTGAAGGGGTTGGTATTGATGCCTTGGGTATCGAAAGGGACCAACCGAGCCATGAAACCCATAAGATATTATTAGGCCAAGGTGTTATAATTATTGAGGGTCTACAATTGAAGGAAGTAGAAGAGGGAGAGTATACCCTCTATGCACCACCTTTAAAGATTAGAAATGTTGAAGCGGCTCCAGCAAGGGTCATATTAATAAAAGAGGATAGTTTATAATGCAATAAATAGAGGTTAAATAGGTTTATAAAAATCCCTCAAAAGGAAATCTCAGAGGCTGCTTTCGTTTATTAACTCTTAATGGTGTATATCTATAATGAATATTTATAATATATATTGAATTTAAATTAAAAATAAATTATTATTAGAAGTAAGGGATATACTTTTTTAATATTTCTATTTTCCCATTTACAAAAAGCTTGAGGTTAATGAAGGAGTAAATGTTTTTTAAAAGGATTTATCATGGATGACTAATTTGACAAAATGAGGTGTGAAAAAGGTGAAAAAAATACTTATAGCTCTTACAATACTATTGATAATAACTGGATGTGAAGTTAAGCCTGCTGTAGACCAAGAGAATCCTGAAGTTGTAAAAATTCAAGAAGAGAGTTTGTTAGATAAATATAAAAGAATCCAACCACTAATTCTTAAAACCGAATTGCAGCAAGAGGTATCGGAAAACATATATGAAATAAGGGTGACAATACCTCAGTTTTTAGGAAATAATGAAGATAGAGCAGTAAAACTAATCAATGGTCAAATTAGAAAAGACATAGATAACTACATTGAAAGAATGGGCTCTATCAAAAAAGTTGAAGAGGGAGAGCATAGACCTTTTAGCCATAGTTTCTCTGTAGAACCAGAGGTTATGACTAATGAAAATGGAATCTTGAGCATTTCCTTAAATATGAATGAATATAGAGGTGGAGCCCATGGAAACTATTGGTCAAAGCTCTATAACTTTGACTTATTAGGAGGAAAAGAAATAAAATTAAAGGATTTTTTTAAGGAAGATGTGGATTATTTAGAGTTGATTTATCAAAATATCCTTAAGCAAATTGAGGACAATGAATTATGGACTTCAAATTTAAAGGGATATTACTATGATGATAAGGTGGAATTAAGTTTTTTCATTGAGGATGGGAGAATTAAAATCTATTTTCCACCCTATGGACTAGGTTCCTATGCCGATGGCGAACAAGTATTTGAAATCCCACAGGAGGCCCTGGAAAAAAAGCTTTCGGATTTTGGCGAAGTTGTATATTCAGTTCATAGACCTTAATCCAGTGAAAGATATATAATATCAAGTTTTTTAAGGTAGGAACTATAGAAAACCAACAATGAAGTTAAAACGTATAACTCAACTCATTATTTAAAAGAATGTAAAAGCCTATACCTTTAAATTGAAAATATAAGGTATAGGCCTTTTATTTATAGAAATTTTTAATCACCAATAACTAATTGACTCTTCCCATTAAAGAAGGTTTTATATCCTAGATTAATAAATAGAATTACTGTCAATGAAACACTTCCAAGAATCCCTAGCATAATTGCAATCTGATATTCAATAGCAGTTATCGGTGATATCCCCGATAGAATTTGACCCGTCATCATTCCCGGGAGAAAGACTATACCCATTCCTACCATAGAATTGATTGTTGGAAGAATGGCAGAATCGAAGGCATTATTCACAATTTTCTTTGCAGCCATTCTGGGGGTTGCACCAAGCATTAGGGCGGATTCAACGAGATGCTTTTGTGTATGCATTCCATCTACAAGCCTAGTGACACCAAGGGAAATACCAGTCATTGAATTGCCAATAATCATTCCCGAAATAGGGATAAAATATCGAGGGTCATACCAAGGAGATATATTAACTACTATAAATAAGAAGTATAAAATACTTGATAGGGTGCCTAGTAACATTGAAATAGCTATTATCTTTTTAAGGGGTTTAGATAACTTTGTCTTCGTTCTTTTAAAAATATTATAGATGGCAAATATCTCCATAATAATTATAACTAAAATTGTGTACAGGGGATTTATATTCTCAAAGAGGTAAACTAATATGTAACCGACCAATATGAGCTGCAATGTCATCCTTAAAGCAGATATAAGAATTTCTTTTTCCCTAGAGATACCCCTTATTCTTACAAAGATTAATAGAACTACAATAAATACATATGCAGATGCCATCTGCCATATCTGAAGATTTATTACATCCTTCATAGACTAAACCTCCCCTTCATTAATTATTGTAGCTTTTTTAATTTCAAAGGTATTATCGGCAAAATGATTTGCTACTTTTTTAGAGTGGGTAACCATAATAAGGGTCTTGTTATTTTTCTTGACGTAATCTACCAATGAACTGATAATTATATGTTCCGTATCCTCATCCAATGAAGAAGAAGGCTCATCTAGTAAAAAAACATGGGGGTCTAAAAGTAAAACCCTTCCAAGGGTCAGCCTTTGCTTTTCTCCTTCCGATAATTTTTCAGCATCTTTATTTAAATCCTCATCTAGATGTACCAATTTTAATACTGCGTGTAATCTATCATCTGAAACCGGTGGTTTTTCTGCAAACTTTAAACCAATCAATAGATTATCCCTTATATTACCACTAAAAATTGCTGGAGATTGAGGAAGCATAACCACACTTCTCCTCAACTTAACAGAGTCTATTTCCTTTAATGATTGGTTATTATAGAAAATTTCTCCCCTGTCGTAACTTATGAGCTTATTTAATAATCTTAGTAGCGTGGATTTGCCACTTCCACTTTCCCCTAGAATACAGGTTACTTTATTTTCAGGTATGGTAAGAGCTTTAATATTAAGTATATTCTTGTATTTTACTTCCTTAAGTAAAAACATAAGATCAACTCCTTTACACCTAATCTTTAATTTCTTTGAATAATTCGTAGGCCTTCTTCTTTGCTTCTGCTAAAACCTCGTCTCCTACAGTCGTTATCCTATAATATTTTCTAATCTTCCCTTCTACGGTTCTTGATTCCTTTTCTAAAAGTCCTCTAGATTCCATACGGTGAAGAAGGGGGTAAAGTGTTCCGGGACTCATATCATATCCATGTTCTTGAAGCTCTTCTATCATCCAGGAGCCATAAAAGGGCTTTTCCTTTGCGTGATGTAGTATGTGAATCTGAATAAAACCTAGAAAGAGTTTTCTTAAAATTTCTTCCTTCATTTACTCACCTCTGACCTAGAATGAATATATCGAAAATCGATATCAATATATGATATCGATTTTCGATATGATTATATCATAGTAATTTACTATTTTCAATAGCTTTTAGAATATTTTAGGTAGTTAATTTATCATAATATGACGTAATGTTGTCGCAATTATTATGATATTATAAAAAATAATAGAAGAAGTAAGAAAATTAATAGCTATGGAGGGTTAAAAATGATCGAAATACCGGAAGCTGCTGTGTTAGCTGAACAAATTAATGAAATATTAGTGGGGAAAGTTATACATAGTGTAATAGTAAACCATTCACCCCATAAACTTGCTTGGTTTTCTGGAGAACCCCAGAATTATGAATCTCTACTTAGTGGAAAAACAGTAACAAAGGCCCTTGCCTTCGGTGGTATCCTTGAAATACAATTGGAGGATGTGAGGATATCCCTAAGTGATGGTGTGGCATTAAAATATCATCATGTTAAGGAAAAGCTCCCTAAAAGGCATCAGCTGCTGATTGAATTTGAAGATTCCTCTGTTATTACCGCCACAGTTCAAATGTATGGAGGAATATGCTGTTTTAATGAGGGTGATTATGATAATAAGTATTACCTAATTGCAAAGAAAAAACCATCACCCCTTACAAAGGATTTTAGTCCAGACTATTTTAAAGAGCTTGTGGAGAATGAAAGTATGCAAAATAAAAGTGCAAAGGCGTTTTTAGCAACAGAACAACGTATACCGGGTCTTGGCAATGGTGTACTGCAGGATATATTGTATAATGCCAAAATACATCCAAAAAGAAAAGTAAAAACATTTTCTCAGAAAGAAAAAGAGACACTATATGATTCCATAAAATCTACTCTGTTAGAAATAACCTTAAAGGGCGGAAGGGATACGGAGAAGGACTTATTTGGTTCTCCTGGTGGCTATAAGACAAAATTGAGCAAAAAAACCCTGGGTAAAAACTGCAATCTATGTGGGGACCACATTGTCAAAAAGGCCTATATGGGTGGAAGCATTTATTATTGTGAAGGGTGCCAACAGGAGTAGCACCTTAAATTTTAAGCTATTAGTTTTAAGTAAATTAAGGCTCTACCTTCTGGAACCTTTCTAATGTTTACAATTACCTTTCGAATATAATAGAGAAGCCTGTACTATTTAAGTTAGGCTTATCTTAAGGATAGAAAAGGGTGAAGCCCTAAGAATTATTTCTTAAAATGACCTAGGTAGATACATTCTGTTTTCAAAATAATTCTTAGCGGCCTTATAGCCTTGCTCATATAAGAAATTATATGTTTCATCATTGGGGGTTATATTAAAGTCTATAAAGGATACATCACCCCCATCTATTTCGACAGATCTAAATCGATCCTTTAGATTATAATTATATAGGTCCTGTTGAACCCTTGAAAATGATTTAAGTAGATTTTCTATATATTGTATAAAGTTATTTATTTCCCTGTACCTTACTTTGTTTTTAAACTTTACTCCTAGGGTTTCCATATTTACACCATCAACCTTTGCTCCAGTAAAATAATTAGAATCGAATACACCTATAGGGTAGTTTCTCATAATACCTCCATCGGAAAATATATGCCTGACTGATTCTTCCTGGGGGTCGCCAATATCAACCTTCACCGATTCAAAAAAGATAGGTATAGACATGGAAATCCTTACAGCCTTGGCCACTTCCATATTGGGGGTGGCTTCGTAGCAAAATATTCTTGAAGAATTAGTAGATATATCTGTACCAATAAGATATAGGTCTAAAAATGGCCTTTGATTCCTATGGATATAGGGATTTTTAAAATCTTCAAAGGTATAGGGAGGAAGTTTTTTAGAACTATCGAATTGAGATGCGATTTGTTCCTTAATCCATTGGTAGAAATATTCGCTGGAATACCAGCCATAGTTTTTAATCAATCTGTATATGCAATCTATATCTCCAAATATTTTTTCAAGCTCTTTTTTAAAGGGTATAGGAATTTTATCTAGGTCAGGGTGTATAACCTTTTCAGGTACTTTTTTATAGTCTAAACTATCTATCTGCTTCTTAATTTCACTAAAGGGCAAGGAAAAACTAGTCAAACATGCACTTATTGCTCCTGCCGATGTTCCCGCTGTCCTTTTGAGGTTTCTTAGTATGCCCTTACTATACAAAAAATCTAATACTCCTAGATATGCTATTCCTAGCACACCTCCTCCTTCAAAAACTAAATTTGTATAATTATAATACAAAATATCACCCCATAATAATTTATATTGTAATTATATTCAATTAAATTTTAAGTATGATGCCCCAAATCAAGTAGATAAGCTATTGAAGGCAGGAAAATTAATAGGCTATAATAATAAAAAACTCAGATTCTAATAAATCATAGAATCTGAGCTCTTGATATAAAATATTTTAAATTACAGACTTATTCTTAAAATATCTATTTGTTATTTCTTTTCCTAATTCAAACCATTTTTCTAGTTTTACTTTAATAAATTTATAAAAATTATTCAGTTTTTTACTGTATTGTAGAGCATTGTCCGCCTTTATGGCAAAAAAGTTATGTAAAACATCGTATACATGATTGCGGAAAAATTCACTGAGTTGCAAGTCACTATATTCAAAATCACTTAGATTATTAATTGCATTATAAAGTCTCTTAATATTTACAATATAATTTAATGAAGCCCTATTGAGAACATTTGATTTTGTCATAATTCTATCATTTAATGCCATTGCTACACTTTTTTTATGGAATATCTCTAGGGTCATACATTTTATGTCAATCATTGGTATTAAATGACCTTTATCGTCCCTCTTAAAAATTAACTTTTCTTCAATACTCCCTATATCTAAAGATTTTTTTACCACTTTATTATATATTATTGACACAGCTTTATGGGTATCTATCCCATATTTTTGTAAATCTAAAAGCATTTTATGGGTTGAATGAATCTTATTTAACATACAGTCGTGGACAATGAAAATCCTAGGGAAAACCTTGAACATACTTGCGAAGTCTCCCACCATATCCTCACTACCATTTATTAAGACATAATCGTAGGCTTCACTAAGATATTTAATTACTTCACAAAGGTAAGCAATCTGCGACCATCTATCCTTAGTTGAAGTATCGTAGGTATATAAACATGGAGAATTATATTGAATATTATCCTCATAGGAAGAAAGTTCTTTGACTTTATCATAGTCTAAGGATATGTCAATACTATAATGAAAATACTCTTTGAGCTTATGGTTTTTAGTGAAATCAAGCAGAGCAATCCTTTGGTTTTGCTCACAAAATAATTCACTTACAGATGCTATGATAGAGGTTTTTCCCGTGTTGCCAGGTCCAATAAAACAGGTAACATTGTCAATAGGATACTCTAGTAAATCCTTTATGACCCTGTGGGTCCCATCATTTTGAATATCAAGTCTTATAAATTTTTTACTTGAAAGCTTTGTCAATAGCTTCATACATAACTGAACATCTTTTCTTTCAACCCCAGGAAGCTCCAGAATTTTCACATATAAATCACAATCAAATTTCAATAACCTATTAAGGATTTTAACAATAATGTTATAGATATCCTCGTTATTAAAATCTATTATAATTTCGTAACCATGGGCTGCCGGTATAGTTTGTACATTTTTCTCATAAAGGCAGTTGTATATTAAAAGTGCATCAACCTTTGAATTAGAAAGGACTTTTTCGTAAAAACCTAAGGATGGTATGCTTGTGGTTATTATGCATTTTTTTAGGAGTTGAAGGGTCCTTTTGCAATTTCTATCCATTGTACGCACCTACCTTGAGGAAAAGTTTTTATATTTAATGATATCATTGGTCTTTACCCTTTGCAATTTTATACAAGAAAATAGGTCTAGATACCTATGGATGTAGCACTTTTAGCTTGAATCATATCATCCTCTAGACTCATTTGCCCTCTCCCTTTATTTATTGTATTTTTTCTATGATTTTCATGTGATAAAATTAATATAATAGATTTGATGGGTAAATAAGATATATTTTAGAGAAAAATTTTAGAAGCTTCAAAAACTTTTTATATTTTGACTTTTAATCAGTTCTATATTATAGGGTACTATAGCTTTGTGATTCTAAGGTTTTATTTATTCTGGAGTGCTAAACTTTTCGTCCTAATTTATTGTAACGGAATATGGGAAAGAGGGGTCGGAAAAGTTAAACTTTAGATTTACATATCTATATAGATGTGTGACTAACAAACTTAATAAACGAAAGCAGACACTGAGGTTTCCTTTTGAGCGATTTTTATAAATCTGTTTTACCTTCTATTACCTATCTATAAACAGATTTATAGCATGAGCCTAAAGGATTCTCTGTGGCTGCTGTAGTAACTTAATATTCTCAATCACTCATCTATAAAAAGTCTAATCTTTTTTATATAATTTTTCTAGCAAATAAAAT
>JAKSBP010000401.1 GCA_022361035.1 Clostridia bacterium | reverse complement strand
GATTCTCTGTGGCTGCTGTAGTAAGTTAACTTTCTCAATCACTCTTCTATAAGGTTTTAGGATAACAGAATATAAAGAGACACCATAGAAATAACCTATAATTTAGGGAAATAACATTTGGGGGCGGGGGAAATTAAAGATTTTCAAACTATATTTACTGATTCTAAACTTTCCCCCATTTGAAGGACAAAAAATCACGAGGCGTCCTTAGCTTTCAAACTAAATCCGACCTTCGTGATCCTATTATCCATTCAATAAATCTTAATCTACATATAGATTATCATACATTCCATAATTTGTCAATGCTTTATTGAAAATAATGAAAAATTTTACATATTCTTCTTGGCTTCCATAAGCATTTCATTTACTTTTTCCATATATTCTACTGCCTTTTCTATAAACTTTGCCGTTTCTTCCTTATCCATCTCCCTTGCCCTTTTAATCCATTCCTCAAAATCTTTTCCGTGGGACCTATTATGTTTTATCCAATGAACTAACAAAACTCCCAGCGTCTTTTCATTTTTCACCATTCCTTCTTCGCAGGAAGCAACTTCTCCCTGAATATGTCCATGATGATTATGTTCATGTTGATGACTCATATTATTTCCTCCTAACTTATAAATAGACAATATTAACATTCAAAATAAACTCCAAAGAAAATAATGAATGTTTTAGTGAAACAAACTAATTTGAAATCTATTAAACCTTAAACTTGTTTATCTTTATTTAATATTAAATTCTTTTTTTATTAATTTCACAGCATCCTTTATCAACAATAAAAGTGGTTTGCTTTCAACTCCAACCATTTCAAAATTGTCACACATTATTGGAAGAAGAATTTTTAAAGCATCGGCTTCGCATATAGCTTCTGAAATTCTTGGGGTTACTTCACCCATCATAGAATTTGACATTACCATTGCTATTGGACCAATAATAATATTAGCCTTTTTCGAGGAATAAACTATTGCATTTTCTCCCGTTGCACCCTTATTAGCCTTTGATTTCATCATGGCTGAAGTAGCTATAGCGTTTGTTCCTAAGGCATATATTTCAATATAGGATGGCATTTCTTCCCTTAAGCAATTTACTATCTGAGAACCTATGCCACCACCCATACCATCTATAACTGCTACAATCATCCTCATCCCCCGTTTATTTTGATTCTATAATAATTTTATGATCTATAAGCCTAATTTCTTTAATTTCTCCATCTACAATCTTTTGTTCCCCTAAAAGGTCTACAAGATATACCCTTCCATCTTCAGGTCTAACTTCTATTACATACTCCATTATCTTTTCTTCACCTTTAGGAGTTTTAAGATATGCCATTGATTCACACATAATTTTACCTCCTTTCCTAAAAAGCCTCTAAATTTCATTTCCTACAATTATTTTAATCAAATTGCATTGTTACCATTTTAAAAATCTTAATACCCTTTATGTATATATATTATCTTTCAAGGGCTGCCTTTGCAGTTGGAAACTTTTCAATATTGGTATGGGGTAAAAAACAGGCCGATACAAATTCATCCATATAAGTAGGATATAGACTTAACTCTACATAGGTCATTTGATTTGCAATCTCCTCAAGCTTACGTCTTCCATCCTCACTCATAAGTGTTAAATAGCAACCCATTAGGGAGCTGTTACCAATATACATAAATCTTTCATCATCAATGTCTGGAAGCATACCAATCATTATAGAATTTTTTATATTCAAGCTATTTCCTATTCCCCCTGCAATATAGACCCTATCTATCATACTAAAATCCATATCTAGGCTTGAAATCAAAGTAGAGGCTCCAGAATAAATTGCTCCCTTTGCCCTAATAAAGTTATCAATGTCTGCTTCATTAATTGTTATATCCCTATCTAAGTCATAATCTTCTTTAAAGGCTATAACATACTCGCCCATTCCATACTTATCAAATCTTATCCTCGGACTATCTAAATCTCTATTTAATCTACCTCTCCTATCTATAATACCTAAAACCATCATTTCATATATCAAGTCTATTATTCCTGAACCGCAGATTCCCTTGGGTTTTTCATTACCTATTACTGTTATTTCCGATTTATATGTCTCTTTACATATTTTAACCTTTTCCACAGCTCCCTCTGAGGCCCTCATACCACAGCTAATTTC
>JAKSBP010000349.1 GCA_022361035.1 Clostridia bacterium | reverse complement strand
TTCCTTAGTCTATCAGCTATGGTTTCCATAATCTTCATCATAAATTCTTCCGTTAGTTCTTCACCACTCTCCGACATACTATAATGTAGTTCATATATATCCCTAGTGCCTTCTTCTAATATTTCATCCAATATATCTTCCTTGCTGTTAAAATAATAATATATTAAGGACTTTGTGGAGCCAGATTCCTTTGCTATATTACTTATACTGGTTCCTTCATATCCCTTCTTAGCAAAAAGGTATCTGGCAGCCTCTAAAATAGCTGCTCTAGAATCCTCGACCATTATCACCATACCCCCACTAAGCTTCAAAATGACATTAATCAATTTAATTATATACTAAAAATATAAGTTAATCAATAATAATTATCAATATCATTTGCGATTCATGATGGGGACGGGGTTGGTGACAACAAAATTCTCAAATCGAAATGTCAACAACCCCGTTCCCTGGACATATAAAAGAAGGACTAGACATGTTCTAAACTAGTCTAGCGCCTTTAGGAAGGAAATACTAACAAATCTATTTATAAAAAAACTCTTTCTTCCAATAATTCCATAATTCCTTTGTTGCCTCCACTAAAAATGGGTCAAACTGTTTTCTTTTATTAGCCTCAATCTCTTGCCTACACATTTCCCAAGATACTGCCCTTCTATAGGGCCTATCTGAGGTCATGGAATCTATTGAGTCACATATTGCAATAATTCTAGAACCCAAGGGAATATTTTTTTCCCTTAGACCATAAGGATAACCTTTGCCATCCCATCTTTCATGATGATGCAGGACAAGTTTTGAGATTTTCTTTAGTTCATCGGAACAGTTAAGAATATTGCTGCCTATTTCAGGATGCCTCTTAACGGCTTTCCATTCACTGGCGGTCAATTTCCCCTCTTTATTCAATATCTTATCTGGCACACCAATTTTCCCTATATCATGGAGGTGTGCAGCTATATGTATAATCTCAAGTTCTTCCCCTTTTAATCCAATTGTCTTAGCAAGCTGGTATGACATATCACCAACCCTCATGGAATGTCCTCTAGTATATATGTCCTTGGCTTCTAATGCTCCTACTAAACATCCAATTATATCGTGATAAAGCCTAAAATCCTTAGATAATTCTCCAAGACTATGAATCATTTTAGCCTCCATTAAAAAATACGGGCTAGATATCAAGTGGGAAGTTCCTAAAAACTTCTACTTCTATCTCATAGATAAATACTATATTTTCCTAATCAAGCACCATATATTGGCTCAGCATGACAGCCATAGCGCTCTAGTCATATTGTCTTTATCCTCAAGGCTTAAGCCCTTGCTATATCTTCTCCTAGTTCTTTACACTTCTCTATTCCATCATCATCAGGAGTAAGGTGAAGAATCAAACCTTCCCTAATAACACTTGCCCCATACTCCTTCATTCTCGCTTCCCAATCTTGCATCCATTCACCATTACCCCAATCATAAGAACCGAAAAGCGCTACTTTCTTCCCAGATAAATCTACATCTTTTAAGGACTCAATAAATGGCTCCATGAACTCTTCCTCTAGAACCTCTGCACCCATAGAAGGACAACCAAAGGCTAAAAGCTCAGAATTCACTACCATATCCTTATTTGCATCTTCAACTTGGACTACATCAACAGGGTTACCTACGCCCTTTACCCCTTCAGAAATGGCATTAGCCATCATTGTAGTATTCCCAGTACCACTCCAATAAATTATTGTTACTTTTTTCACTAATATTACCTCCTAAAATATATATTTTTTTGTTATAGACTATTATTAGTCATGCTACTTTAGAGCTTAAAATAAATTTTCCTAAAATAATTAAAACTTCTACATTCTTTCGGTAAAATTTATTAACCCTTTAAACAGCATTACTATAGCTCTATAACTTGTAATAAGCTAAATAGATATCAAAACTTTTTCCGGTTCATTAAATTTAAGCAGCTTCTTTATTTTATTTTTAGCTTCTAAAAATTCGTTAAACTTTTTATCGGATAATCGTGGATCCCCATAAACTCTCCAACCATTAATTTTAGTTAGCTTTAGAGCTGGATGACCGATAAATCCCATAATGTCCTTTAATGGATACCCTAGAAATACCCCTATTTCATGGGGTACAGCTCCATCAATTATGCTATTTATAATAATTTCTATATATTCATCTAAATCATATTTCTTTGGATATCCTAAACTCCTTAAAAACTTTATATTTCTATACTCTCTTAAACATAAATCCAGTATTTTGGGATTATAAAATAATACTTTTGTATTTCCATTTCTGCTTTTAAATAATTTGTATGTAATACGTTTACACCTTCCTACATGCTTTTCCACACTATCTATCTTTTTCAATAAATGCTTATCATTTTTGGGAAAACTCAGTAGTTCTGCTGGCTTAGAACCCATAAGTACTGGTGCTAATACTTCAACAAGCCATCCAATAAAGTTATCATTTGTTTTATGGTCTAATACACAAGAATCAGAACACTTTAGCACAACATTACCCTCTTCCTATAAAGCTATTGATAATGATTATCATTTTCGTAACTATATAGTAACATATTTTTAGCCTTGTGTAAACAAATATTCTTGATTTTCTTCAATCTATTTTGATACAGTTTATATTGTATACGACCTTAAAAATTATAAGTAAAAACTCTAATTTAAGCCCATAAAAATATTTAACTTTTTCTAGAAAGTTTTTTAATTAAGATAATTTAATAACTCTATACACAATATAAAAACCACTAAAAATCATTTAGTGGCTTTTATCAGACCTCATATTTAATCTAAAACTATCTAAGTCCCATTATGATCTCCTATATTTATAAATCTTTCTCTTAGCTCTCATATTAGGAACCATTATACTAGCTGCTATTGAAGTAAGGGGTATGGTTAAGATTAATCCGATACTTCCACATAGGGACCTAATTATTTCTGTTGATAAAATCTCCATACTTACTAGTCTACTTACGGGCATTTTCATAAAATGAAATACTAATAATATAGGCATGGACCCTCCTACATAGGCCAATATAAGTGTATTTACCATAGTGGCCATTATATCCCTCCCTACCTTAAGTCCAGACCTCATTAAGTCCGTAAATCTGGCATTGGGATTCTGACTTTTTATCTCAAAAACCATTGATGTTATGGACATACTTACATCCATTACTACCCCTATGGCTCCTATAAGAACGCCGCTGAGATATAAGCCTTTATAATCTATGGCTGCATTCATATAGGTGATTAAAAAGTTTACCTCTTCACTAACTAAACCAGTTATTGAGCATAGATCTGTAAATACCTTAGCCAATATACCAGCTGTAATCGTCCCACCCACAGTCCCTATTATGGCCACTAAACTTTTCCTTGTGAAACCTGATATGAGGATAAAGCTTATTAATATAATTATTATAGTACTCATTATAGACACCAATATTGGACTATGGCCATTAACTATCATGGGTATCATCATTTTAACCATTACTAATCCCGTTACCCCTAGGGAAGTCATTGAAAGAACTCCTTTTATTCCCCCAAATAAAATTACTACTGCTAGAAAAATAATACCCAAGGTCTTAAGATGGCCCTCCCTGGATACATTTATAATGTTTGCTGTTACCTGTCCATTTTCTAAGAATTTAAGTTTTATAAAAACCTTGCTTCCCCTTTTAAGCTCATAGCTGTTTGCTGAATACTTAACAGGTATGTATTCTATATTTACTCCCTTATTTTTATATTTTCCTTCTAAAATCTTAACATTTACAGCCCTGGTGGTTACACCACTATTATTATAGTCTTCTACTTTCAGTACCTCAGCCCTTATAATATCATCATCTTCTTCATATGCACATACAATATTCATTGCAAACATAAAAATTACTAGTCCTAATAGAAAATTTTTAACCATGCTTGTACCTCCTTTATATTTATTATTATTAATTCTGAAGTCCAAATAGACCTGATTTCTTTTAAGGCATAAAAAATACCCCATGACCCTTTGTAATTTTAAGCTATAGGGTTAGAGTTTTTTGCAATTTCCTCTAATCTATTGAAAAAATAAGTCTAATTGTCACCAGCTCAAGCGGATTATATTTTATCCTTTATAGAATATTTATTATATTTTACTAATATTTATTATTGACAGATTATTGTAAAGCTGGTATCATAATATATAGTTCAATTATGAATACTTATCTAGAGAGACTGAGGGACTGGCCCTATGACGTCCGGCAACCTGAATTTTATCAAGGTGCCAATTCCAGCAGGTGTTTAACCTGGGAGATAAGATGTATGGAAAAATAAACTTTCTACAGCTTATCTGTAGGAAGTTTTTTTATTATATGTCATTTCTCGGAGTTAAGATTAAAGGGCTACAGCCTTAAGTTATTATTTCAACTTAAAATAGGAGGATTTCAAATGACAAAAAAATTAAACTTTGAAACGATTCAATTGCATGGAGGGTATGAACCTGAATCAACTACAAAATCAAGGGCTGTACCAATCTACCAAACTACATCCTATGTCTTTGATACACCAGAGGAAGCAGCAGATTTATTTGCACTGAAAAAATCCGGTAATATTTACACGCGTATCACAAATCCAACTACCGATGTCTTTGAAAAGAGAATAGCTTTACTTGAAGGGGGTATAGGAGCTGTTGCAACCTCCTCTGGAATGGCTGCCATAACCTACGCAATATTAAATATTGCATCCTCGGGGGATGAAATAGTGTCTGCTTCCACCTTATACGGAGGTACATATCAATTATTTGCCAACACTTTTAAGGATTTTGGAATCACAGTAAATTTTGTAGACCCCGATAATCCTGATAATTTTAAAGAAGCTATAAACAGCAAAACTAAGGCAGTATTTATAGAAACCATAGGCAATCCTGGAATAAACATTTGTGATATAGAGAGGATTTCAGAAATAACACATGAAAATAATATACCCTTAATAGTTGACAATACCTTCGCAACACCATACTTATCAAGGCCCTTTGAGTTTGGTGCCGACATTGTAGTCTACTCTACCACAAAGTATATAGGAGGCCACGGAACCTCAATAGGGGGAGTTGTCATAGACTCAGGTAATTTCAATTGGGATAACGGTAAATTCCAGAGGCTTGTAGAGCCGGATCAAAGCTATAATGGTCTTTCCTATACGGAAGCCTTTAAAGAGGCTGCCTATATCGCAAGACTAAGAGTAGTTCTCTTAAGGGATTTGGGTGCTTGTATTTCCCCATTTAACTCATTCCTACTTTCCCTTGGCCTTGAAACTCTGTCCCTGAGAATGGAAAGGCACGTGGAAAATGCAGAAAAGATAGCCAAATATCTAAATGAACATCCAAAGATAGATTGGGTAAATTATCCAGGTTTGAAAGATAACAAGTACTATGAACTTGCTAAAAAATATCTCCCTAAGGGTCCATCTTCCATTTTTACCTTTGGAGTACAGGGTGGTTATGAAGGGGGAAAAAAATTAATTAATTCCCTAGAGATATTTTCCCATTTAGCCAATGTTGGAGATGCTAAGTCACTAATCATACATCCGGCTTCAACAACCCATCAGCAGCTAAATGAAGAGGAACAGAAAAAGAGTGGAGCTGCCCCTGAGCTTATAAGGATTTCTATTGGAATCGAAAATGCAGATGACCTAATTTATGACCTATCAAGGGCACTAGAAAAACTATAGTGTTTCAATTATGGAAAGGAGGATTTAAATGCCAATAATTATACCCCAAAACCTTCCGGCCTTTAAAACATTATCTGATGAAAATATTTTTGTAATGACAGAAAAACGTGCTATACATCAGGATATTAGATGTTTAAAAATACTTATATTGAATCTAATGCCCACTAAAATAGAAACTGAAACCCATCTTTTACGCCTGTTAGGAAATATTCCACTACAAATAGAGGTAATATTTTTAAACACTGAAACATACCAATCAAAAAATATATGTAAAAAGCATTTAAATTCTTTTTATAAAAACTTTAGGGATATCAAAGATCAAGAGTTTGATGGAATGATAATAACAGGGGCTCCCGTGGAGCTCCTGCCCTTTGAAAAAGTAGACTACTGGAATGAACTAAAGGAAATTATGGATTTTTCTGTTTCTAAAGTTACCTCTACCCTCCATATCTGCTGGGGGGCCCAGGCTGGATTATACCATCACTATGGGGTTCCAAAACATGAAGTAGGGGAAAAAATATTTGGAGTATTTCCCCATACAATCCATGATAGAAATCTAAAGCTCTTTAGAGGCTTTGATGATATCTTTTATGTCCCCCATTCACGATATACAGAGGTTCGCAGGGTAGATATTGAAAGGATTTCAGAGCTTGAGATTTTATCTGAATCTAATGAATCAGGAATATATATAGTGGCTTCAAGGGATAGAAAGCAAATATTTATAAGTGGACATCCAGAATACGACTGCGACACCTTAAAAAGCGAGTACTTTAGAGATGTAAGCAAGGGGGTAAGTGTGGGTATCCCTAGGAACTATTTTAGAGATAGCGACCCATCGAAAAAGCCTATCTTAAAGTGGCGAAGCCACGCAAGCCTACTATTTTCTAACTGGCTTAATTATTATGTATATCAAGAAACCCCCTATGTATTAAAGGGACATCTATAAAATCAAGTTTTTAAATATATTAAACCATAGATTTCAATAATTGGTAGATGAGAGACTTCCTACCTTTTCTTTTTAGTTCCTCTTAAAAATCCTTTATTTTAAAATTTAACGATAATTATCGCAACTTGGAACTTTGATATTTATGATTTACACTTTCATTATTGAATCTATCCACTCCTTCAATTGCTTCTCAGCCACTGTTTTATCATTTTTCAAGGGGTCTTTAAACTCTATTTCACCTATAATAGTATTTTCCTTAAGCTTTTCCTTAAACATGCTAAAGGCCTTCCCACTCCCTCCCCCTGCATGACAACAAAAGAGACCGATTTTTTTACCTTTTATTTGTACCCTATGCAAAAATGTATTTATGGCAGGTACATAGCCGCCAGCCCATATAGGTGTACCTATGAAGAGTACATCATAGTCCTCTGGGTTTTTGTCAATTGACACTAGTTCTGGTTTCTTACCCATAATGACCTGACTACCACCCCAAACATACCTCATAAAGCCCTTGGGACTTATGTCCTTCTCTACCTTTAGTTCCAAGGACTCGGCTCCTGTCATATCCTTTATACCTTCTGCAATAAATTTTGTGTTCCCCTCCAGAGAATAAAATATAACCAGCTTCTTTAATTCTTTATCTTCCATTTCCAATCTCCTCTCTATAATTTCTTAAACCTCATTGTATCTAAAGCAGTCTACTAAATGGTCATTAACCAACCCCGCAGCCTGCATGTGAGAATAACAAATGGTTGGACCTACAAATTTAAATCCCCTTTTTTTAAGGTCTCTGCTTAAAGCCTCTGATTCTACAGTTTTTGGAGGAATTTCCTCCAGATTGTTCCAGCTATTTTTTATTGTCTTTCCACCAACAAATTGCCATATGTATTTATCAAAGCTTCCAAACTCCTCTTGTATTTTTAAAAAAGCCCTGGCATTAACCACTGCCGATTCAACTTTTCTTCTGTTTCTTATTATACCACTATTCCTTAATAGCTCTTCTACCTTTTCTTCATCATATTTGGCTACCTTTTCTGGATCAAAGTTATCAAAGGCTTCCCTATAGTTTTCCCTTCTTCTTAGTATGGTTATCCAGCTCAATCCGGCCTGAGCACCTTCTAAAACAATGAATTCAAAGTGTTTTCTATCATCGTGCACAGGAATTCCCCATTCTTTATCGTGATACTCCACATACAGAGGGTCATCCCCAGACCATCCACATCTTTTTTTCATTACATTATTCCCCTTTCATATCCTTAATAATCCACTTAGCAGCTAATTTACCCATTGAAAAAGCTCCTTGAATATTATAACCACCTGTATCTCCATCAATGTCAAGCACTTCGCCACAAAAATATAGACCTTTGATAATACGGGATTCCATGGTCTTAGGACTTACTTCCTTTAGAGATACCCCTCCTCTAGTTGCCATAGCTAAATTAAAATCTCCTAAGCCCTCAACCTCCATAGGAAAATTGGTAAGGATTTCAACTAACCTATTCCTGTTTTTCTTGCTTAACTCCCCACACTTAAGGTCTTGAAAAATACCAGCAATATCCATAAGCTTATCAATAAATCTTTTTGATAAGGGATATTCTTTGAGTATGGTTTTTATCATTGATTTACCCCTAGATATAACCTTTTCTATGAACTCTGCCCTAAATGCCTCCTCACCTTTGATTCCTATGAAATTAATTCTTATGATATCCCCAGGTAAAACATACCTAGAAAAATTAAGAATTCCTGGTCCAGATATGTTTTTATGGGTTAAAAGCACATCTCCCCTATAACTTTTTATCTTTTTCTTATTCCTCCACAAAGCAATAGGTAAATTTTCAAAGGAAGTTCCCGATAACTCCCTAAAGGGATAATCCTTTATATAGAGCGGCGTAAGGGAAGGGGCTGGCTCCTCGATAGTATGTCCTAATTTTTCTGCAAAAACGTATCCATCCCCAGTCGAGCCTGTATTACTATAGGATTTTCCCCCAGTAGCTATAACTAAATACTTTGATGTATATCTATTTTCCTTAGTTTCTATATAAAATGCTAATTTTTCTTTATTGTAATTAACCTTTTCAACTCTTTGATTATATTTTATACTTATTTCTTTTCTTTTGCATTCCTTTAATAATATATTCAAAATGTCAGAGGATTTTAATGTTTCAGGAAAAACTTTACCATCTTCATTACTTATTAAGGCTATTCCCCTTTTTTTAAAAAAATCCATTAGATCCTCATTGGTAAATTTGAAGAGAGAATGTTTTATGAATCCCCCATTATCTCCATAATAATTTAAGAAATCCTTAATATTCCCTTGATGGGTGAGGTTACACCTCCCTGCTCCAGAAATCAAAAGTTTCTTCCCCGCTGAAGAGTTTCTCTCAATAACTAAAACCTTTTTATTTTCTCCCCCACAGTTAATGGCAGCAAACAATCCCCCTGGACCAGCACCCACAACAATGATATCGTAGTTTTCCATTAGCCTACCTCCGAATTTATTTCTATTATAATTATGCAGCTTACTGTATATTAAAAATTATTTCTATAAAAATACTTTTATATTGTTGACAAAGTTTTCGA
>JAKSBP010000336.1 GCA_022361035.1 Clostridia bacterium | reverse complement strand
TCCCCTGTCACCGGACACCGCGTCGAACGAGAGGCCGCGACAGCGCGGTTCGCACAACTGTTTCCATTCTCGGCTGACGATAATGCGACCGCTTTCGAGGTCTTTCACGATGGTGTTCTTGCGCAGCTTCTTTTCGACTACTTTGTCTGCGTCGATGAGTCCGTAGTATGCAGGGATTCCCGGGAAAAAAGCCGGGTATGCGTCCAGATCTTCTGCATCGAGCCGAAGGTGATAGACCATCTGCCACTGTACCGATAGCGTACGCAGCAACGTTTGTGCCGCCGTGGCTACCTGTTTGCTCGGTATCAAAAAAAACCACGTTCCCCCGTCGCGGTACTCCGAGAACGCCTGCGCAAACGTCTGTGCCTCCGTCTTTCGCGCGGGATCGTCCAAATGGTCGATGACGAATCGATACGTTACGGTCATGATGAAGAGAGCGCCTCGGCTACAATCTGCCGGTATTGATCGCTGTTTCCATAGTAGGCTTCGAGTTCGCCGGATCGGTACATCTCCAACAGTTCAGAGTCAAACTCAAGCCACGAAGATAGATTCAGGGCCCATGCCTCCTGGTCGATGAGCAAGGCATTGGGGTCTTCGAAAAGCGTATCTTCAACGAAATCAAGAAATTGATCCAAGAAGACGTTCAAAGACGATGCGATGACAAGCATGTCTGCGTCGCTTATCGCCTGGAGAAATGCCACGGCGTAGTTCCCGGCTGAATCTTTCGTGTTCTCGAGCAGGCCGAAGTTTTCCCCGATTGAGTTCTTGAGAAAACCCTGAAAGTTCAACGCGATGTTTGGAATGGCCGGTGCCCACAACGAGAGCGTGTTTTCGACCATGTCTGCCATTGAAGCGTTTTTACAGCCCATGAACGCATAATCCATAATTCGGGCGCCGTTGGAGTGCGCGAAGAACGCCTTCAATTGATTGTCAAGCCGACTCGTGAGCCGATTTTCGGCCCGCAAGACCGTCTTGAACGACGCGGGAGGAAAGAGCTCGATCGCATCGCCGTATTTCTCAGACATGTTGCGTATTCGGGAGAAAGCTTTTTTCGTCATATCGTTAGCTTGCCACAACGTCGATCCCGGTCGTACGGCGTGCCGGTGTCCTCACCGATCGATCCGCAGCGACTCGTAGAGCGCTATAAAAGCGTCGTAGTCGAAGTCGGCAAAGAGCTGCGGCATCATCGTCTTGAACGCTGTGGTCTCGGCCGACTCGACCGTCCGGTTCGGGGCCAGGTGGTCGAGAATCGCTTTGTGCCAGTAGCGAAAGCCTTTGGTCGCGCCCAACAACTGCATGTAGCCCTCGAAGTCGACGTGCAGTGGCCCGGTGGCGTTTTCGAACTCGAAGTCGTGCATCCCCGGTAGCTCGGGCCGGCCGCGGTAGACGCCCACGCACGCCTCGTCCACAAAAAAATCAACGAAGAAAAAGTCGCGCAACGGCGAGTCGGCCGGCGTGTGGTCAAAGTAGACCAGGTCTTTTCCGTCGATGAAGCTATCGGCGGCCGGCAGGATCTTGATCGAGCCGCTATCGTCGGGGTTGTCGTTGGTGACGCTCCACGCAAAGCGAAAGCCGTCCATCTGGTTGTAGAAATCGACGAGCGTGGGGTCGATGCCGGTCTTTGAGAACGACGTCTTGCGCCCGTTGTGGATATCGGTGATGCGAACGCGATCGTCGTCTTCGAACGGTTCAAAGGTGAAATCATCGATGAAGTCGAGATAGTTCATGGTACGGTCTCTTTCGTAGTGTGGGAATGATGCTCTACGCGCTCAATTTCTATGATACTCCGCCAGCCCGGCCGCGTCGGTGGCGACCGGTTCGGTCAGCCGCTCGGTCGCGATCTTGCGACCCAGCGACGCCTCGTCCAGCAGGTACTCGCCCTCTTCGTACTCATTTTCAACGATGCGAAGGTAGCGTTTGTCGCCGCCCCCAAAGTACCACTGTGGGGCTCCACCCATACCGTTGTCGGTAAGATGAAACGTTGCGTCGATCTTGAGCGCTCCGTCCGTGCGCTTCACGATGAAGCGCGCAAAGACCTTCGCCTTCCGCGGTTTGGAGTTTGACACCAGGCACGAGTAGAGCGGCGCACCGTCCGGGGCCTCGTGCGTATCGATACGAAAGAGCACCCGCCCAGCGGGTGGGGGCCAGTCCTTGACTCGTTCGTAGTACTCCGCATCGCGCAGCTGCGCCAGTTTGGCGCCGAAGGAGTTCTTCAGCTCCGGTACGGCGTATCTGGCGACGGCGTCGACCGCGTCGTTGTACGCCTGCAGGTTCGGTTTGAGATGCCGTTCCAAAAGCGTTTGTTCCGCCGCAAAAAACTCTTCCAGAAATGCGATCACTTCGTCGTTCATGCCGTTACTCCTTAGCTGCCGTAGCGACGATCTGGTCGCTCAGCTGTATCTGTTGGTACAGATAGGTGCCGAAGTCGGTATCGAGCTTCCAGGCGTCGGCAAAGTAATCGTCGCCGGTGTATAGCTCAAGCTCCTTGGCCTCTTTGTTGATGTTGACCGCAAGCTGGTGCGAAAAGTGGGAGTTGTAGTTGAGGTAGTACAGCTGTAGCCCGTCGGCCTGTTTGAAGTCGAGGTACACGCCGGGGACCTTCTGCAGGAAGTGATCGAAGGTGGTGATATTGATATAGCGCGCCCGGCCCATCTCCTGGTCGACCAGATCGTCGGCAAAGGGCTTGGCGCGAAACACCTGGTCGGTGTTGCGGTCGAAGCGCGGGTGATCGTGGTGAATCCAGCGCAGTTGCAACCGATACACCTGGTTGTACAGCGACTTGATCTCATCTGGTATCGTGATGCCGCGACTGTTTTCAAGAATCCGAAGATCGAGCTGTATCTCCTCGCTACTCGGTTGCAGATGCAGGTGGGTGATCGAGACGTGCGGGTAGGCGCTTAGCTCCTGTACGTAGGCGCGAAAGTCCCGCAGAAAGAACTCCAATTTGGTGCCCGGCAGCCCCTTGGCATCTTCAACGCCGGCAAATGCTTGGTCCAACTCAGCTTGTGTCACCGCACCCCTCGTTTTACATGTTGTAGCTCGCTACAGGTATACGGCACCGCGGCGCGTGCTACAAGATGCAGATCGGGTTTACCTGATACTGCCCCACCATTTGCACCTACAGTTCAGGCTTGCGGCGACTGCCGCGACCGGTTGGTTTTGGTGATTGGATCGCCGTGGTTGCGCTTACTACCGCCGGCGCCGTTCTGACC
>JAKSBP010000208.1 GCA_022361035.1 Clostridia bacterium | reverse complement strand
TTTAATGTTTTTAATTTTATATCCAAAGACTCTATAGATATTCTTATAGAGAAAGTAAACGGTAGGCGTAAATTTGGCAAATCTACACAATCTAATTGGGATAAAATCTGTAATTTTATTTTAAAAGGTGATGTCCAGCATTTATTAATAAACAATTCTCAAGACAAAGTTCCCTACGATTCTGAGTTTGCCTTGAGTGTTACATGTGATTACAATGAAGAATATTCATATATGAACTTAAAAAATCCTATAGCAAACAATATATCCTTTGCTATTAATGAGAAAATATTTTCAGGAACATTTCCTTTGAATGTACAAGAAAAAGTAGTGAAATTTCTAAAGAATATTTTTGTGAAATTTAATGGGATTTATGGTTTTATAACTTTTGAACGTAAATGGCCAGGATTTACCCCTATTCCAACTCCATTAGAACAAATATTAAATATAAATTATATTTTTAATTCTTATAAATTTAAAAATAAAGCCCGTGGATATTTTTGGGCAAATATATTAAGCGAGGAACATATTCTTAAGCTAGGAGGCTTTGACAACGTAAAAAAGACAGCTCCTTGCTATATTATAGAGAATATTGAATTAGATAACAAAAAAGCTTTGTATTTACAGCTAACTCCAGATATAAATGATTATTCAGATGAAAAACTCCTAGAGTTGAAGAAATTTTTAAGTCCTGTTTTACCAGAAGAAGATATGGATATGATAAATCAAATGGACCCAAATGAAGTAGTACGAAGGCACAGTAGACTTGTATTTTAAGATTAGGAGGCCTTAAAGTGAATATTCCTATAACTACAGCAGAGGAATTGTTTTGGGAAGATTTAGAAATAACTATAGTCTTTAAAAATATATTGAAAGATGATAAATTTAATGAATTGGAAGATTTAATTATGAGCTGGTATACTTTAGGAGTAAACTATGGATTTCAAGGAACTCTTCATAATATGTCAAAGGTATGGATTGAAGATAATGAAGTAGGATTTACTGTGGATATGGGCAGCGTTGAAGTTGAAATTTGTTTAGGTATTCTATTTGCATCAATAGAAGGTTTCTCAAAAGTCAACAATATAGAAGTGCAAAATATAATTTTAGGTAACAGCGAAGGACTATAAAATTTGAAAGTTTATGGTAAAATAGAGGTGAAAATTAATAATTTAATGTAATAAACATACTGTACTAGTTCCTCTAGCCAGGAGAGATGATATTTCCTTTTCGTTCATCGTATAGTCATGCCACCTTAAAATTTATTAATCCTTAAAATAGCATTACTATATAAACCTGTTTTTTTCTATAGTGTTATTAGGATAAAACAGGTTTATAAAAATCACTCAAATGAAATATCATAACTCTTTAAATTATTGCATAATGCTAATGTATAATTTGCTAGTACAAAAAGTTAATCATAAGTTTTGTAAAGACAAAATTAGTATAATAAGATGAGGTCTTTGAAGTGACAGGTTTACAAGTGATTTTATAACTGATAATAAAATTTATGGTTTTCTTTAGAAAAAATTCTACAGTGTGTTGTTATTTACTTAATTTTAAGGAAATTAGCTTCTTTTAAAATGCCTATTTTTCAGTAGTTTAACCGTAACATGATATGTATTGAAATGTATAAAGAATTATAAAAAAATGCCTTAAAATGTGTTTAACCGTAACATGATATGTATTGAAATAAAAAATAGGGGAAGTACTTGTAACTATCCAAAATTGTTTAACCGTAACATGATATGTATTGAAATCAAACGTCCAATCTCTTGCTAATATCTTTTGTCCCGTTTAACCGTAACATGATATGTATTGAAATCTTTTAAAGATAAGGAAGTAATAACTATGATTTTAGTTTAACCGTAACATGATATGTATTGAAATTCAATTTCTAGCATGTGGTTAGGCCCAAACATGTGTGTTTAACCGTAACATGATATGTATTGAAATTTTTCTCACCTACTTATATAATTTATTTTCTATATAGTTTAACCGTAACATGATATGTATTGAAATTTTTAGTTTTACTCCAAGATTTGTCTATTTGAGCTTGTTTAACCGTAACATGATATGTATTGAAATAGTTCTAATTACTCATTGTTTTCCACTTCATTTCCGTTTAACCTTAACATAAGATGTATTGAAATAGCAGCTCTCTTTGTCTTTCCAGTTCATTGTATAGTTGTTTAACCGTAATATAAAATGTATTCAAATTCCTATTACTCTAATCCAAAGGTAAAAGTGGACAGCTTTATCTCAAGGCCCTAAGGAATTCTATGAAAAAGTTGACACATGTAATATCAAAGCTCCTAGCTATGTAAACTAGCATAATAGATTAAATTATATGATTGAATTTTATTATAGATATAGTCCATTAAAAATAAATAAACGAAAGTAGACTTTGGGGTTTTCTTTTGAGGGATTTTTATGAACCTGTTTAACCTCTTATTTATTATATTTAAAATAGGTTTATAGCATGAGCCAAAAGGATTCTCAGTGGCTACTTGGATATGTTTATCTTTATAAGCTTATATCTATATGGTTATGCTACCTTAGCATTTATTAATCCTTAAAGTAGCATTACTATATTGCTTACCTACAATCATATATTTATTTAAGTATTTTAGAGAGGGGAGTTATATATGGGTTTAGAGGAAAAGAAAGCACCAACCCTAGGGCAGTCAGTTTTTCCAATTATCTTCATGGTTTTGTCCTTGGCTGTTGGTTACGGTTATTTCAAACTTAGAACAGAGCCGCTTCTTATACTTTCAGCCTTTGTTGCAGCGTTGATTGCCATGAGATTGGGATATACATGGAAGGATATGCAGGAGGCAATCATTGAAAAGATAGCTAGGGCACTACCTGCTACTTTGATTTTATGGAGTGTAGGCTTCCTGATAGGGTCATGGATGTTTTCAGGGACAGTACCTATGATAATTTATTACGGTGTACAAATAGTTAATCCAAAGTTTTTATTTGTTACAGCCTTTATTATTACTGCAATAGTATCAACGGTTACGGGTACTTCCTGGGGTTCAGCGGGAACAATTGGAGTTGCTCTAATGGGGATAGCAGGGGGATTGGGAGTTTCCCTTCCAGCGACAGCAGGAGCTGTAGTGGCAGGAGCCTATTTTGGAGATAAGATATCACCCCTTTCCGATACAACGAATCTTGCTCCCATAGCTGCCGGAAGTGAGCTATATGAGCATATTAAACATATGTTTTATACTACAATACCTGCATTTATTGTATCCCTTATAGTATATTTTATAGTTGGTCTTAAGGTTTCGGGAAGTGTAAATACCCCTGAAACAGTGAGTATAATGTTAAGCCAACTTGAAGGAATGTTTAATTGGAATATTATCCTCCTATTGCCAGTTGTCATAATAATAACAGGATCACTTAAAAAGTGGCCTACTATTCCTACCATGCTTGGTACAAGCCTATTCTCAGTTTGTATTGGAGTTCTTGTCCAGGGCTTCACCTTTAAGGATGGGTTTACAGCCATTGTAAAGGGCTTTAACGTGTCTATGACTGGTTATGACAAGGAAGTTATCTGGGAGGTTACAAGGCTTATTAATAGGGGCGGTGTAGTTTCTGTTACAGGTACAACTGTCCTTATCTTCTGTGCCATGGGCTTTGCAGGAATTGTCAGCAAGGCAGGCATGCTTGACAGGGTCCTTGAAGCATTAATGTCCAAGGTGAAATCAACTACGGGAATAATTATTTCAACTATAGCATCATGCTTTACTGTAGCCTTTGTTACTGGAAGCTCATATCTTTCAATTCTGCTTCCTGGAGAGCTTTTCAAGAATGTCTATATACAAAGAAACCTACATCCAAAGAACCTGTCAAGAACATTGGAGGATTCAGGAACAGTCCTTGTTCCCCTGATTCCATGGTCTGCGGCAGGTGCCTATATGACATCTACCCTCGGTGTTCCAACAATTGAATATCTCCCCTGGGCAATTCTTAATTACATGGGTATAGTATTCGCCATTATATTGGCTATTACAGGAATTGGCATAGCATCCTTAGATGGAGATAAGGAAAAGAGAAGAAAGACTGTATAGAGCATTAAAGCTATAAAATATGTAGATAACCAAGGATAAAGTAAAATAATTTAACCTTATTAGTAGGGCTGATTTTCTTAGGCAGTAATTTTGATATTTCCTTTTCGTTTCCACTATAAACCTGTTCTTATTTAGGTGTCAAAGGATAGAACAGGTTTATAAAGTCACTCAAATAAAATATCAAAATTCCTTACCTTTTCATATATGCATATTATCTAGCTTATATAAAATCTAAAATACATCAGATGTTTTTAATTACGTTCATTTTAAAATTGAATATCTCCCCTGGGCAATTCTTAATTACATGGGTATAGTATTCGCCATTATATTGGCTATTACAGGAATTGGC
>JAKSBP010000111.1 GCA_022361035.1 Clostridia bacterium | reverse complement strand
TCTTATTTTTATGAAAGGTTTTATGAAATGCTTTAATTAATAAATCCATTCTTTTATTTGGTACTAGGCTACCCGTCGATACAAAATTAAAATTTTCTCTATTTCCCTTCATAGAAGCCTTATAGCTAAAATTATTCGTATCTACAATGTTAGGAATGATAACTGATTCTATGCGAAATTTTTCCTTTATATTTTTCGCAAGATGGCTACTAACTGCTATTACTTTGTTCATTCGTGGATATGTATAACTACCTATCTTTAATAGCTTTGGACTGATTTGTTTCTGATTAATACCCGAAAAATGCTCAGTTAGTATTAATGGTATTTTTGAATCATTAAATGATTTTGCAACCCAATACCCTGAATTAATAAAATGAGCATGAATTATATCAGGTTGACCATATTTACTATTAATTTTTTTGTACAAATGCTTAAATGCAATTATACTAATTTTATTTAACCAATCTGTAGGTATTCTCCCACATGGAATGTTTATAGCTTCTATTTTAACTCCCTCTTTTTCCAGGCTCTCAAATCCCCACTTTCGTGTTCTCCGTACAGATCTCATATCAACGACTGAATAAATTACTTTATGACCTGCTTTAATTAATGCTTTCGCTTGGTCAAATTCAAATATACCGTGCATTTTATATTTGTCAGAGGGATACCCACGAGAAACAATTAATATATACATGTACTATATCTCCTAAAATTTATTTATAAACTTCAGAATAAGACTTGGATATCTTTTTCCAATTAAATTTTCTACATAGCTCAGAACATCTTTCAGATTTTTCTTTATATGATTTAAACACTTCTTCAATTTTAACAGCTACATCACCATTATCCAAAGCATCTACACTACAGCCTACTTCACCTCCTTCAAACTGCTTATCAAAGCCTTGACCTTTTGAGTAAATTACAGGTAACCCTTGACTCATTGCTTCAGCATATACTAAACCAAAGGTCTCAGTTATTGAAGGCATAACAAATATATCATTAGCTCTATATATTTCTAATAGCTTTTCCTTGGGACTTGGTAATATATAATTTACAAAGCCTTTATCTTTGATTTCATTATACACCTTATTATCCTTGATTTTTCCAACTACAGTAAATTTAATATTATAACCTTTTTCCTGCAGCTTTTCTATTGCCTTAATCGTAGTGGTTATATTTTTATTTTTATCTATTATTCCTACATAGAGTAGCTTTAAATTGCCTTTATAAGGAATATTTTCCTTAGTTCCTATATTCTTAAACCAAAAGTCATCTATTCCATTAGGTATTATAAATGATTTTTCATATACTTCACCTTTTAGCTTGTTAGGCACATATTTTTCTAATACTCCAGCTCTATAAACCTTGGATAAAAAAATAATGTTTTTTGCTTCTTTTAATATCTGAACTCCAATTCCCCTTAGATGAATTAAGCGTTTAAAAAAAATATTTACATCTGTATTTCTAACTGCAACAATATATGGAACTCCATGCTGTTGTTTTAATTTCATAGCTATATATCCGTTGGAGAATAATGAGTGAGCATGAATAATTGAATATTTATTAATATCATATTTTCGAACAACATCTTTATAAATTTTTTTATGTTTTAAATGAAAGATTAATCTATCATATTTATTATGATTGGCACTTACCATTGTATATGAGCCAAAATCAATTCCTTTTTTTTTATATGCTGATGACACAGGAACAAAAACATCAATGTCCAATCCACTCTCAACTTGCTTATCAAATAGATTCTTGTAAAACATGCTCCCACTATAATATGAGTTGATATGCAGTATTTTCACGTTAATCTCCTTTCTAGAAAACTATTTACAAACTCCAATATACATATCCCCTAGATTCGCATTCCTCTTTATTGAGTACACTTTTAACATCAATTAAAACCTTTCTATTTTCTTCATATAACCCATCAAAAAAATTAAGCCCATAGTCTTCTTTAAATTCATTATGAGAAACAGCTAATACTATAGCATTGACATTTTTTAAATCTTCTTTCTCTACTAAAGCAATTCTATATTCTTCCCAAACTTCTTCTTTATTAGCAATAGGGTCATGAATCAAGACTTCTGTACCAAATTCTTCTAATTCTTTAATAATGTCAATAACTTTAGTATTTCTAACATCTTCACAATTTTCTTTAAAGGTTATACCTAAAATTGCAATTCTAGCACCTTTGACAGCTTGTCCAGCCTTTATTAGTTTTTTTATTATGTTATTTGCAACATATCTACCCATTTCATCATTAATTTTTCTCCCTGAAAGAATAATCTGAGAATGATATCCTAATTGTTCAGCCTTATAAATAAAGTAATATGGGTCAACTCCTATACAATGTCCTCCTACTAAACCCGGAGTAAATTTGAGAAAATTCCATTTAGTTCCTGCTGCTTCTAAAACAGCTTTCGTATTTATATCCATTTTATTAAATACCATAGAAAGCTCATTCATAAATGCAATATTTATATCTCGTTGAGAATTCTCAATAACCTTTGACGCTTCTGCTACTTTTATAGATTCAGCTCTATGAACTCCAGCCTCTATAATTGATTCATACATTTGAGCAATTATTTCAAGGGTTTCCTCGTCTGAACCGGAAACTACTTTAATTATCTTAGTTAAGGTATTAATTTTATCTCCAGGATTTATACGTTCAGGTGAATATCCTACTTTAAAATCAATTCCAAATTTTAATC
>JAKSBP010000147.1 GCA_022361035.1 Clostridia bacterium | reverse complement strand
TCGTCCTCCGTTACAAATTCCTCTATTGTCTCCTGTCCAAACTCTTCCTTCGCAAAGCCCACTATTTTATACATTCCCACTTCATCAAACTTTATATTGCCCTGGGTAATACCTATAGGCACTTCATCTCCATAGTCTCCATCGTTATCTGAGTCGTAGTACATTGTATTGGCTTTAATCTTAAGAATATCACTGTCTGAGCTATACATTTCACTGTTAAATTTAACTGCTTCAGGTCTAAAGGTTAGGTTTTGGTCCACTGAGTTATTTACTATGGGGGGGATATCGGGGATTACATTTATCCTTATACTCTTACTCTTTACCCTACCCCCTGTATCCTTCATATCTATTTTAAGGTCAAAGACTCCCTCCCTTTTAGATAGGATGTCTATCCCCTTTTCTTTAGTTTTATATTTTATATCATTTAATGCTGCTCCTGATATTGGGATAAAGCTGTACTTAGTGCTTGGCCAATCTATTTTGTAGTACTGACCTACATCGCTCGATGAAAGGTCTAGGCTTAATTTTCTGTTAACCTTCTTTGTTCCACTCTCTATTATATGAATGTCTATTTCTTCACCTCCTCCTACTTCTATTTGATGGGAGGTTGAGGCAGTAGCTCCCCTGTTATCGGTAACTGTTAGATGGACTGTAACTTTAGTAAATTCATCTACTATTATGCTTCCTCCACTTCCATCGGTTTTAAGATCCGATATGAAGCTTGATGCTCCTGTTATGTTCCACTGTCTATCTACTATGGTTCCATCGGAATCTGAGCTAAGGTCATTTATATTTATTGTCTCCCCACGAATTACATAGTTTGGCCCCTGTATTACTGCTGTTGGGGAAATGTTTGGCCTTGTGGCATTTATGGTAAGGCTGTCGGTATCACTCTTTCCAGTTTCACTGTGCCATACTCTAAGGGATGCCCTAGTTGCCCCCGAGCTTGCTATGATGGTTCCTCCATCCTTACCCCAATTCTTTACATTATCCCCTATTTTCCATTCCCATCTATCGTAGTCTCCGGTGCTTAGGTTTGTTATATTTACTATATCCCCCTCTATACAATTGGTGGGGCTGGCTCCTATCTTAGCATCTAGGTTTATATCATTCCAGCTTATGGTCTTTGTATCGGTGGATTCATTTCCCTCATCATCCCATATTTTTAATCCTACTTCAATGTTAGTGGAAATATCTTTGGTTAATGTTTTTCCATCCCTGGACCAGTTGTTAACTCTTCCCTTATTAATGTACCACTCATAGTCTGTATATGTTCCAAAGCTGTTATTTTTTATTTCTATTGGCCTACCTACATAGGTACTACTGGGGTAGGTGGTTATGATAGCCCTTATGTCGTTATTAACCTCTTCTCCCTTTATGTAATAGAAAGTTACCAGGGCCTCATCACCATTTCGCTCTATTTCAACCCTTGCTGGTGAACTAACCCTTGAGCTATCTAGAACGTAGTTTCTTAGGGCTGCATATTTTAAGGGGTCACTTTTATATTTTGGGGCCTCAACAATATGCTCACCAACCGATCCTATACTTTCCTCAGAGTATATTAATTCATTATTATCCGTATTCCTACACTCTATTTTAATCTTAGCTGAATATGCCTCATATAGACTGTATACATCTATATCACTTATCCCTATTCTATCATCTTTTATTAATCCATAGCCATCTTTTTTTATACTCCCCCAATAGCCTGGACCATATGCCCTTCTTTTCCATCCTATAAAGTGTAAACCTTTATGTTCAGGTATAGTGAAAAAGTACCCTCTTTTATCCATATGTCTTTCAAGGTCTATTTCCTCCTCCGTTGTACCTAGAAACCTTACTTCATTTAAACGCTCTATTTCACTTCCACTTATCCAGCTTAGAACGCTTCCCTTTTTATCCTCTACATCGTATTGGTGATTATATAGCTTTATTGTTTTAGGCATAATTGTAATTTTTCTAAATGTTGTACTCGTCATCCTCATGCCTAAAACCTCTTGCTCAATAGTTATAAATGCCCTAGGATGATTAGAGTTTAATTCCCTTTTTATTGCATCTGAATTTCTGTTTGCAAATCTAACAAGCTCCTCATTAACATCTTGGTTTAACTGACCTACTGTGGTATAATCTTCTCCATTAAAGGTATATTTTCTAGACTCTCCTCCAGTTTTAAAGGTTAAAGTCCACTTATCTATATTGTTAAAGTCAAAGCTTTCTCTTGTAAAGCTTGAACTATCCCTAAAGTTAAAATCGCCTTCTTTAAATATTGGATTATTCTTATCTTTAAATAGGGGGGTGTTTACTTCAAATACTGAATCTAGAAGAAGTTCTTCACGTTCATCGGGCCTATTGGTTTTCCCTATAAAGATTTCATTTTCTGCTGTGGGTGTTTCTGCTATCTCATAGTCCCTAACTGTCACCCTTCCATAGATGGTAGTATCAGGTTTAACGTCTTTAAAGATAAATACTGCTTTATTATCCCTAGTCTCCACTACCTTACTGTTATAGAATCTGCTGCTAAGGCTGGCTTCAAATTTATAATTGTCTATACCGTAGGTAGAGAAGGAATGTTTTGCATTAAGTGTTACTTCTACATCCTTAGTTCTTCCCTCCGTTATATAGTCGGGGCTGGCCTTTATGCTAAGGTCTGCTGCTATATCTCCTATAAGTTTATAGTACATGATTAAGTCGTGATTATCTCCCCTAGAATTACTATCTACATAGATAATCTCCCCTTCTTTTCCACTTATTTCTTTTCCATCATTTACGGTATAGTGGACAAATTTATAATTATCTAGGGTAGGTATAATATAATCATTTGCACCCGATGTCATTTTCTCTTTTTTTTCTGATTTAATATCATTTTTAGTATTAACGTCCACATATTTTATAGTAATTTCATCGGCCGGAAGCTCGGGTATTATAAAGGTGTCATACCACACCTTATTACTCTTATGCTCAAGTCTTACAGAACCTTTTATATCTTCAGTTGGTGCCGATTGAACAATTATATATTTCTTCTTATCACCACTTACCTTAGATAGTATCTCCGATATGGAATATTTTATCTTTGACCTACTATTATCATTTTGTATCTTCTTTGAGTTGAATATGTGGTCTATTTGAATTGGACTTAATTCCCACCCATCTAATTTTTCATTAATCATCTGCCAATTTTTATCTGGAAGTGGAACTTTGCTTGTATCATCATTGGGAAAACGGTCATTTGTTACATCGTCTCCGTTATAATCTTGCCCTAAATATCTGTATTCTCCATCCTTTTTTTCATAATCACCAGTATCACTCCAATCTCCCCACACAACTATACTATATGTCTTATACACATAGGGATTGATTGGCAAATCATTTTTATTAAATTCTGGGTAATTCATATCTATTAGGTCTTGAACTGTCTTATTATTTGGATTATGGGTAAACTTTGTAGCAAAGCCCTCCTTTGGAATTATAGGAAATATAATTAGAAGGATAAGCATTATACAAATAACCCTTTTATAGCTATAGCTTCTTATCAATATGATTTACACCCCCTTTGTAAATTCTTTAGTACTATTTCTTTATATTTGTAGTAATGGAAAATCCTATTCCTTCTAGATTGTGATTTTTAGCTTCAATATTTCCTATATTTACTAAGGAACGATTTCTCCTCTTTCCCTTAGTTTCGTATTCCTTATCATACTCCTGTAGTGCATATTCATATATTAGCTTCCCATCTTCTTCACCATATATATTGTAGAGCATATCTTTAAAGCCCCTTAGAAAATCAGGATGACGATGCTTAGTTTTTTTAATATATTCAGCACCGTAATTCCTTACATCTTGTATTCTCCTAAGGGTTCCTAGATTAACGGAAACATAGGATAAATCCTTTGTATCTTCATAATATTTTTGGGGTTCTACCTGCAAAGTAACGCCAAATTCCCCTTTAAGAACTTTTCCACCCTTAGCTATCCTTTCCTCTTCGTAAAAATCAATTACAACTCGGTTTAAACCTTGAGCTGGATGATAAAATACTTCAACATAATATCCACCCTCATAGGCAAGCTGGCCTAAATCCTTTACAACGTCATATATTATTCTGTTTAGGTTAGGAAACTTAGATTCATCGAATATAGTATCTTCCTTTACTCCATAGTGACTTCGCTTA
>JAKSBP010000425.1 GCA_022361035.1 Clostridia bacterium | reverse complement strand
TCAACTTAAATATCAAATCTTCTTAAATTTTATATATTATGTAGAAAAGGTGTTCTTTATTCAATGTCAGTAACCCCGTTGCCTAGATAATAAGCGATTAATTTTTACTGTATTTTATAAATTAGTTTTTTGATATAATACATTATATAGGTATTATAAAAAATTTAAAAAAGTTATCTACTAAGAGTAAAGTCATCATAGCTGAATATAGCAGTCATTACATTCAACAACAGCCAGAACTAGTTATTAGAGAAATAAAAAATTTGATAGGTTATCAATCTAACTAAATTATAATTTCTAAATTTATTTGTTCAACAATCTATACTATTTAGAAAGAAGGAATTTTAAAATGGAAAGAAAAGTGTGTTTATTATTAAGTTGTATATTGATACTAGCGTGTTTTACATTAGTGGGATGTGGAAAAAAATATGAACCTGTTAATCAACCAGAAGAAACCCCTATAGTAAATGAAATAAATTTGGAATCTACTTATGATGAGAGTGCTTCACACAAAAGCGATTATGAAGTAATCGATGGGGATATTGCAGATTTTCTTTCATACAATTATCAAAACCAGTCAATGTATATTGCTGGATTGAAAGTCTTTGAAGAATTTGGTACATCAAATGAGGGCTTTGTTTCAATATCCACAGATGAAAATGTTTTGACCTTTGGTATAATTAAAGCCACGGGAAGTGTTACGGGTGCTGTTGATGGTCCTTCTGTATATTTTAAAATGGACCTTGACACAAATAAAGTTACGGATAAAGAATTCGAGCCTGCTCCAAACTATGCTGAATTAGGTATAACAGAGTTTATTAAACATAGCAAAGAAGTAATTGAATTAACCGATGAGCGTATGGTTGAAATAGGAAAGTATTTTGATAGACTGATTCAGGAAATAGAAAAAAATTAACACACTAGAGAAGTTAAAAGTTCCTTTCAAAGCATTCATTAGCGATTAAAATTAATACACATTTTTTATAAATCACGAACTACGAAAATTTCCTTTGAAATTCTCGTCATAAATTTCATAATATCAACACTATTTTTAAACAAAGTTTAGAAAGTAAAAAAGAATAAAGCTTAAGTCCTACCCTGTATTATAGATTTGTGATTGAGAAAGTTAACTTACTACAGCAGCCACAGAGAATCCTTTAGGCTCATGCTATAAATCTGTTTATAGATAGGTAATAGAAGGTAAAACAGATTTATAAAAATCGCTCAAAAGGAAACCTCAGTGGCTGCTTTCGTTTATTAAGTTTGTTAGTCACATATCTATAAACTTCTCTTTTAACTATCTTCTCCTTACCTAATTTATATAACCC
>JAKSBP010000284.1 GCA_022361035.1 Clostridia bacterium | reverse complement strand
AACTCCCTCCTTAAAACCTTGCCCCTATCTAACTCAATAATTTCAAATCCTTCACAATGTCCAAAGTGACGTGATACTAAACTTCCATCCCTTGATATTGCAATTTTAGTCATAGAATTACCTCCTGAATTTTTGTTATTTAGCCCCTCCAATTACTTTCATTAAACTACTTGATAAATCATTTAGCATAGAATAATTTATCTTTCCATAAAGCTCAATCCTACCTTCATCACATAACTCAGTAAAATCAGGGTCAATAGGAATATTAGCAATTATCCCTATACCCATTTCTTTAGCTATCTCTTCTACTCTGCTCTTTCCAAAAATATTTATTCTCTTTCCACATTCACTACATTGAAAATAGCTCATATTTTCTACAATTCCAAGTACGGGAGTATCCATTATTTTAGCCATGTTTAATGATTTTTTGACAATTAGTTTTACTAAATCCTGGGGCGATGAAACCACTATAATCCCATCTAATGGTAAGGACTGCATAGCAGTTAAGGATACATCTCCAGTTCCTGGAGGAAGGTCTATAAGTAGATAGTCTAAATGTCCCCAGGTTACTTCTGTAAAAAATTGTCTGACAGTGTTAGAAATCATTGGTCCCCTCCAAATTACAGGAGAATCTTCCCTATCAATCAATAGATTTAATGACATTACCTTGATTCCAGTACTGGTGTTCACTGGTGATATTCCATCTTTATCAGCCTCAGCCCTCCTTTTATTTATCCCAAACAATTTAGGAATACTCGGTCCAGTAATATCTGCATCCATTATTCCAACCCTATACCCTTCTTCTTTTAAGGCTGTTCCAACTAAGGAAGTAACTGTAGATTTTCCTACACCTCCCTTACCACTCATAATTGCTATAACCTTTTTAATATTGCTTTTTTCATTTGGCTTTTCCTTTTCAATCATACACATCAACCTCCTAATTGGCATATGCTAATTATATTATATCCTGAATTTTGTTATTGTCAAATGCCAATTACTTTTTTATAAAAAAATAAAAGCCTAGGACTAGGCTTTTCACTTTGAATTTACTTTATTTCAACTTTACAATTTTTTGTAAAATATGTTTTAGTTTTTTAATAGTAAAAAATCTAAGGAACTATTACATCCTTTAGACCTCCATAATTATTAGCCGTCTTTTTGTTCTCTCATATAGGTATTCCTTTAAAGAATCTTTAAGAGAACATATGTAGCTTCTCCCAGACTATATTTGGGTTTAACCTAACACCTATGGTTGATTATCTATAGATTATTCATAAAGATTTTAAAGCTTTAGGGGTGTTATCAGCTATTACATATATCTATTACCTAATTTTTCGTGCCATTTTCCATTCATATATATAAATATTCCAATACAACATATAATGAAGTTACTAATTACCATGGCAAACCAGACGGATTTACTTCCTAGATTAGTAAATTCTTTTAATAAGATTATCATTGGTATTCTTAGTACCCATAATCTACCAAGGTGCATATACATTGTGTAAATTGTATGTCCCGACCCTTGAAAAACCCCCATTAAACAGCTAAAAATGCCCATGAGGGGTAGGGAAGCTGCAATTAGCTTCATATAATATGTTCCTTGGGATATTACTTCCAACTCTTTGGCAAATATCCTTATAACATTTTCAGCTAGGGGAATTAAAATCCCCGAACCGATACCCATAAAACATAGAACCATAAATAGGCTCTTCTTAAATGCATCTCTAGCTCTCATTACATTATCGGCACCTAGATTTTGTCCTATAATTGTAGCTAAGGCACTACCAATACCCATAGCAGGCATAAGTACAAGGGAATTGATTCTATTTCCTATTGCAAAGGCTGCCAAGGTAAAGTCACCAAAGGATACTACAAAAACGTTTAAGACAATAAATCCAATTGCTGAACCAGCCTGTCCCAAGGATGCAGGCAAACCTATTTTAATGATTTTTAAAATTATCTCCTTTTTTAGAATAAGGTCCTTTTTAGAAATATGTATTCCATCTGTTTTTAAAAAAAGAATATATATAATATAAAATGTAAAAACTCCTTTAGATAGTATAGTAGCTATAGCAGCTCCTCTAACTCCAAAATTCAAAGTAAATATAAAAATAGGGTCCAATAGAATATTTAGTATTACACTCCCTATATTTAATACCATAGGGGTAATCGTATCTCCCTGACCTTGCTTTATGGAACTAAAGACAAATACAATATAAAGAATAGGTATATCAAAAAACATAATGCTCAGATATTCTTTTCCATAGATAAATAGATTTCCTTTAGCCCCCATAAATTTTAAAATATGAGAAGTAGATATAAAGCCTAGGATTGTAAAGAACAGTGATATGATAATCGAAAAGGTAAATAGCTGCCCAGCAATTTGATTTGCTTCTTTAGTTTCATTAGCACCAACATGTTGCGAAATCAAGGCAGTTCCAGCAACATTCATCCCCATTCCTAAGGATATAATTAAAAATAATACAGGCCAAACAAAGGATGTAGCCGCAAACTCTATCTCCCCCAACCTACTTACCCAAAATGCATCGGCTAAATTATATAGAGTTTGAGATAAATTATTAAACATAATTGGTAAAGACAAAGTCAAAATAACTTTAGGCATTTTACCTTCAAGAATAAAGGTCCTTTTTTGTAAATAATTCATTTTACCTCCGTTAAATACTTAATTATTTAAACTAAGTAGGAAGGCGAAGATATAAATAGGGTTTACTTTCTTCGCCAATATATATTATATCATTTTTTTTATATGTTTAATATTTATTTTAGGTCTTACATGTAGATGTGTGAGTTACAAACTTAATAAACGAAAGCAGCCACTGAGGTTTCCTATGGTGGGATTTCAAAATAGACATAATACTCCTTTT
>JAKSBP010000257.1 GCA_022361035.1 Clostridia bacterium | reverse complement strand
GTGGATAAAGAGAATATAATAAAGTATGTGGAATATGTAGAAGAAGTGGGTAACGAGCCTGATTATGAAAAGGCATTAGTAGAGGTTAGAAAATTAATATAGTATATTTAATTTAACCTTTGGTGCTAGTAAATTAGACATTAGGATTTTTAGATGGATTAAAGTTTTTAAATAAAATAAGCACTATCAATATTTATTGAAATTTAAATATTGATAGTGCTTATTTTAAATTAGGGAAGATGAGGACTATAATTTCTATGAAGTGGATTTTAAAATAATTTTTTAGTTTGTAGTCTAAGAACTATTGGTATAGGATTAAGCTATAAGTTACCCCTAGGTTTTGAATATAATAATTTATAGTACTGTGAAATTAAGGAATAGAAAATTAACCTGTTTTTAACTTTAAATTCATAATTTAATAATCTATATATAATATGATTCCTATAAAATTGGAGTCAATATTATTTTTTTGAAAACCAGCTATTGGGGGTCTGTTACACGTGAAGAATGAAAAGGATATATTAATAATAGATAAACTTTTAAGTGATATCGTTGCTGGCAAATATAAGGAAAATGATAAGCTTCCATCGGAAAATGAACTTGCAGATATATATAAAGTTACTCGAATAACCGTTAGAAAAGCCTATAATAGGTTGGAAGAGATGGGATATTTATATTCTAAGCAAGGTAAAGGTAGATACTTAAAGGGTAAGCAATTAAAAATTGACTTGCATTTATCCGGTAGTGTAAGCTTTAGTGATAAAATGAGGGATAAAGGATATAATTTTTATACGAAAAATATGTTTTGTGAAAGGATTGAATATAACGAAAAAATATATGATGAACTAGCAATAGATAAAAATGGTAGCGTATACAAAATAGGTCGGTTGCGATTCGTTGATAATATGCCCATAGCCCTTCATATTTCTTATGTAGCTAAATCTCTTTTTAAGGACATCCATAGGGTTGGAGGAGAAATCAAGTCAATGTTTGAGTACTATAGAAGTAAGGGGTATAATGAGTTTAATTCGAGTAAGAGTGTTTTAAGTGTCTCCTTTCCAACCTATTATGAACGGGGGATTTTTCAATGTCCCAATTTAATACCAATGCTTATCATAGAGGGGAATTGTATCGATAGTAAAACTGAAAAAATATTGGAGTTTTCTAAAATTATTTATAGAAGTGATGTATTTAAATATCAAATAGAATAAATTAAATTAAATCTACTACCCGAGAAGGTAGTTTTTTTATTGAAAATATTTTTAAATGATACAGGAACATGGTATAGGGTTCTAATAACTACTATTTTAAGGGTAAACTCTGGCTTAACATAGGTTTAACAACAATTAACGTGGAGTTAACAGTTGCTAACTTGGCAACAAGATATAATTACTTTTGTAAAGGAGGTAGGTTATGAAAAGGCGTCGCAGAACTGAAATTTTAGTAAGAGGGTCAATAGAAGTTACAAGAAGGTTGGCACAGAAAATTATTGATAACTATGATGTGAAAGTAATTGAAGAACCTAATAATGGGCTTGTGATGATAAAAGTTCGTGAAACGGCAAAAAAGAGTTTGTTTTATTTAGGAGAGCTTTTTGTTACAGAGGCTAAGGTTCAAATAGAGGGAAATTTAGGAATAGGTATTGTCCGTGGAAATCATGAAGAACTAGCCTACTATTTAGCTGTAATTGACGCAGCCTATAATGGAAATTTAGAAGAGACAAAGAGCTTTACAGATATTTTGTTACAGGAAGAGAAGAATATAGATATTCAAAGAGAAAAATATCAAGAGAAGATATTAAAGACAAGGGTTAGTTTTGAAACTATGGATGTTTAATAAGGGGAGAAAAATCATGAAGTTAGATATGGTCCATGATATTCAGAGGGTTTATCGTAAAGTAGTGGATTGTATGTCTAAACCAGGGCATATAAACAATATATGTGAAGAAGCAAGTCGCATTGATTTAGATATTGATTTTTATAATTCTACTGTAGTTTTAATGTTAATGCTTTTAGACCCAGAGGTTAGCTTTAAGATATTTTCAATAAATGAAGATAAAATTACAAAACTTGTAAACCAATTAACCTATGCAAAGGCTGAGACTGTAGAAAATGCAAACTTTATCTTTGTGTTAAGGGATACAGAAGAAGCTAATATAGGAAAGGCCTTTGAAAGGGGATATGAAGGCAGCTTAATAGACCCCCATAGCTCGGCAACAATTATTATAGAATCCGGCAGTATTACGAAGGATAAGGATTTAATTTTATCGGGACCAGGAATAAAGGATAAGAACTATGTCACCATAGATTTACCCCATAACTGGATAGAAAAGCGTAGTCTTAAAAATACTGAATATCCTTTGGGTGTAGATACAATTATTGTAGATGGGGATTCAAATTTACTTTGTTTGCCCAGAACAACGGAGATTTTAAAACAGGTGGTGAAATAGATGGCATATGTAGCAGTTAAAGGTGGAACTATTGCAATTGAGGAGTCAATCAAAAGATTAAAATATGAACGCTTAAGGAAAAGGGAGATATTAAGCGTCAAAGAAATCGAAGCCGGTATGCGTGGATTAATCGATCAGGTAATGTCAGAGAGCAGCCTATATAGTGAAGAACTGGCGGCTATTTCAATAAAGCAGGGGGAAGGGAATCCAGAGGAGTCAGTCTTTTTATTGAGGGCTTACCGTTCTACCCTTCCAAGAAAGCACTATTCTAGGGTTGTTAATTCGGAGGATATGATAGTAGAGCGCCGTATTTCAGCAAGCTTCAAAGATATTCCAGGGGGACAAACTCTAGGGTCTTCCTATGATTATACCCATCGCCTAATTGACTTTGATTTAATAAATGAGAAAATTGAAGACGCCCTAGAATGGCTTGAAAGGTTTGAAATGGAAACCGATGAAAAAAAGGATAATGTTCATGGGGGGAAAATGCCCAAGGTGTTAGATTATCTAAGAAGTGAAGGCTTAGTTTTAGACTGTAGGGAGAATAATAAGGAGCCCAAGGATGTTACTAAAAAAAGTATTGAATTTCCTACTGAACGAAGTGAGAGATTACAAGTTTTAACCCGTGGTCAAACCGGTTCCGTTACTACCTTGGGGTATGCAGCCCTTAGAGGTTATGGTGCATTACATCCCACCGTTGGGGAGCTTCGTATTGGTAATTTGCCAATCTATGTTGATAATCCATTAAATGATTCAAAGGATGATGAGGATTCATTTTATATTGGAGAAATAAGGGTGACGGAGGTAGAAACGCTAATCCCAATACCAATTGAAAAAGAACGTGGTAAAACGGAGCTTGAATTTGAAATTGGTTATGGGATGTGCTATGGCCAAAATGAAACAAAGGCCATTGCAATGAGTATTTTAGATTACTGCCTGGAAACCGGTAATCCAAAATATTCTACCCATGATGAGGAATTTGTATTATTACATATTGATTCAGTTGAGGCTACAGGATTTATTTCCCATTTAAAATTACCCCATTATGTAACTTTTCAGTCTAAATTAGATAGTGTTCGTAAAACAAAAAAAGGAGAGTAATAAGGATGACTACAAGATACAATTTTGCTTTCTTTGACGAGGGTTCTAAACGAGAAATAAGGAGGGCCACCCTAAAGGCCATAGCAATACCAGGATATCAGGTACCCTTTGCTTCTCGTGAAATGCCAATTGCTCGTGGCTGGGGTACTGGAGGACTTCAGTTGACCCTATCCCTAGTGGGCAAGGAGGATGTTATCAAGATTATTGACCAGGGTTCAGATGAGTCGGTTAATGCCGTTAATATAAAGAAGTTAGTTACAAAAACTACGGGGATTCAAGAAACACATAATACAACTGAGGCAACTATTATACAGTCTCGCCACAGAATACCGGAAATTCCCTTGAAGGAAGGTCAAATATTAGTACTTCAAGTCCCAATACCAGAGCCCCTTCGTTATGTTGAACCAAGTGAATATATAACAAAGAGACTCCACGCAGATAAGGAATATAGTGGTGCTTGGTTAATGCTATTTGAACAGATTATGAAGTACGGTAATATGTCAACGGGGGCCGACCATCCAGTGAGTGTCAATGAAAGATATGTAATGGCACCAAGTCCAATACCAAGATTTGATAATGGTAAAATGAATAGCTCTAATGCATTAATTCTGTTGGGAGCAGGAAGAGAAAAGAAAATTTATGCCATTCCCCCATATACAAAGGTTGTTTCCTTGGCCTTTGAGGATTATCCCTTTGAGGTGGAATCATTTGAAGATAAAAGATGTAGAATCTGCGGAGGGAAGGCCGTATTTATGGATGAGTTAATTGATGAGAAAACTGGGGAGAAATATTATCAATGTAATGATTCAAGTTACTGTTTAGAAAAATTAAAGAGTGAGTTAAGTGCCTAGAGGTGGTGTATGCAATGGAGAGATTTGAAAAGCCAGTATTAATAGTGAAGAATTTACGTAAACAATTTGGTCATGGCTGTGGGGAATGTGAAGCTTTAGAATCAGATAAATTGAAGAAAAATTATTGCCCTGTATGTGGTACTGTATATGGCTGCCAGGATGTTTCCTTTGAAGTCTATCCCGGTGAGATATTAGGGGTTGTTGGTGAAAGCGGCAGCGGTAAATCCACTATGATGAAATGTCTATACTTCGATGAGAATGTAACCTGTGGAGAAGCCTATATTAATACTTATAAAAATGGAGAAAGTAATGTATTTGAAGAATCATCTCAACAAAAGCGTTATATAAGAAATAATTTACTAGGTAAGGTCTACCAAAATCCAATTTTAGGCTTGAAGATGGATTTTTCATCCATTGGAAATATTGCAGAAAAATTAATTGCAGCAGGAAGCAGAAGGGTTGGCGAAATGGAAGAGAGAGGCAGGCAGCTATTGGAGCATGTAAATATTCCAGTCTTTAGGATAAAGGAAGAAGTTAAAAACTTTTCTGGTGGTATGCAGCAAAGAGTTCAAATTGCCAAGGCACTGTCTAATAATCCTCCTCTACTGCTGTTAGATGAGGTTACCACAGGCTTAGACCTATCTGTACAGGCGAATGTACTCGATTTAATAAAAGAAATTCAACATGAGCTAGGTATTAGTATGATTGTTGTATCCCATGATTTAGGTGTGATTAGGATGTTAGCCGACAGAACTATAGTAATGCTCAATGGCAGAATAATTGAACAAGGTTTAACGGATCAAATATTAGAAGACCCTCAGCATCCATATACTCAACAGTTAGTCCACTCATTATTATAATAACTATTTAAGAAAGGCCTTAGATGCTTTTAAACTTTCATGATAGATTTAGGAGGTAGTTAAATTGTATTTAATAACTAATGGACATATCGTAACCGAAGATACTATTCTAACAGGATATGGGCTATTAATTGAAGGGGACATAATAAAAAAAATAGCTAAAAAAGATGATATAGAGATAAATGAAGATGTAGAGATTATAGATGCAAAGGGAGGATACGTTTCTCCAGGCTTTATAGATATACATGCAGATTATATTGAGCATATTGCAGCCCCTAGACCTAATACTTTAATGGACTTTAGTTTAAGTCTGAGGGAGTGTGAAAAGCAATTAATTTCCCACGGTATTACAACAATGTTTCATTCCCTGTCCCTATACAAATCATCTGAATTTGGCAATAAACCAATTAGAGACCCAGAGAATGTTAAAAAATTTATTGGATTAATAGATGAAACCCATAACAATAAGCATCTAATACGCCATCGTTTCCATGCACGTTTTGAAATCGACAATCTTGAACAGGTAGAAAACCTAAAGTCCTATATAAATGATGATAAAGTGCATTTAGTTTCCATAATGGACCACACCCCAGGTCAAGGGCAATATCGTAATCTAGAAATTTATCGTGAAACTTTGAGGGGATATAATGACTTTACGGACTCTGAAATCGATGAAATTATTACTACTAGTCAAGATAAAGATAAGTTAACAACTGAAAGGATAAGGGAAATAGCTGATTTAGCAAGGGAAAAGGGTATAGCATTTGCATCCCATGATGATGATACAATTGAAAAATTAGAATTAGTACAAAGTTTTGGTGCTACAATCAGTGAATTTCCAATAACCTTAGAGGTAGCAAAGGAAGCGAAAAAACGGGGTATGTTTACTATTGCAGGGGCTCCAAATGTTCTTTTAGGCGGCTCCCATTCAGGGAATCTATCGGCGGCAGCAGCAATTGAAAACGACAGTATTGATATCTTATGTAGTGATTATTACCCCGCTGCCTTGTTACATTCAATCTTTAAACTCTATGAAGAAAAGGGACTTAAATTACATGAGATGTTTAAGCTTGCTACATTAAACCCGGCCAAGGCGGTCAATATGGATAATGAAATTGGTTCAGTTAAAGAGAATAAAAAGGCAGACATAATAATAATTGAAAAAATTGATAATAATTTTCCCGTAATCACTACTGTCTTCGTCGATGGTAAACTAATTTCTAAAACAAACTATAGGATTTAACATGGTAGAGAAGAGATTGGGCCTTCAGCCTTATATACATGAAAATTGCAAGCTGGTAAATTCCAAGCTTAGTCGATTTACTGAGGTAGGGATGTGTAACTTTTTTGAAAATGTAAATTTGGGAGACTATTCTTACACTGGAGAATTTTGCATTGTACAAAATGCTGATATAGGAAAGTTTTCAAGTATAGCGGCAATGGTTAGGGTTGGGCCAACAGAACATCCTATGGAAAGGCCTTCGCAGCACCACTTTACCTACCGTAGAAAAATGTATGGATTCGATGATAGGGATGATGAAAAATTTTTTGCCTGGAGAAGGGAGCAAAGGTCTTATATTGGAAATGATACATGGATTGGACATGGGGCAATCATAATGCCGCTAGTTAAAATCGGAAATGGAGCAGTTGTTGGTGGAGGTGCTGTGGTAACAAAAGATGTAGAGCCATATTCAATAGTTGTAGGAGTACCGGCAAAACCAGTTGGCAAAAGATTTAATGATGAGATTATCCAAAAGCTAGAAACAATTAAATGGTGGGAATGGTCTCACCATATTATTAAAGAGAGATTTAATGATTTTCTGTTAGATATAGATAGTTTTGTAGATAAATATTATAGAAAATAGGTGATGGAATGATGGATTTACTTAGAATTGAGAACCTATCAAAGTCCTTTACTTTACATAATTTAAGAAAACATATTAGTGCCTGCGAAAATATTAATATCCTATTGAAGAAAGGTGAATTTATCGGTATTACTGGTAGAAGTGGTAGTGGGAAATCAACCATCTTAAAATCAATATATCGTACAAATCTACCTGAGTGGGGAGATATTTGGTATAATTCTGAGAGGTTCGGTCTAATAAATTTAGCAAGGGCTAAGGAACGGGAAGTGATTTATTTAAGGAAGCATGAGATAGGGTATGTTTCACAATTTTTAAGTGTCATGCCTAGAACTACCAGCTGTCAAATCGTAGAGCAGGCTGTTGTAGAAATGGGCAAAGATAAGGAGTATGCCAAGGAGGAAGCAGAAAAAATCCTTAAGCATTTTGACTTGGATAGGGAACTGTGGGATAGTTATCCAAATACATTTTCTGGTGGAGAAAAGCTGCGTTTAAATATTGCCCGTGCTATGATAAAACGTCCACGATTATTGCTTCTAGATGAACCTACTGCCAGCCTTGATAATACATCTAAATTGAGGGTTCGGGAGTTGATAGAACAACTTAAAAATGAAGGAACCACCATGCTTGGAATATTCCATGATTTAAAATTTATGGAAGGGCTCTGTGATAAGGAGTTTAATATGGATAAGGGGATTATAACTAATTAAATTAATTCCTTTAAGGGGGACCGATCAGATGAAGGCAGATTTACATGTCCATACAAATGTATCCGACAGCAGTTATTCAACTGAAGAAACGGTAAAAATGGCTAAAAACTTTGGGGTTACACACTTAGGTATAGTTAATCATGATACTACAGATGGATTAGTGGAAGGGATTGAGCTTGGTAAGGAATATGGAGTTAATATTATTCCAGGAATTGAGATATCAGCCTATGACTTTGAAAATGAAAAAAAAGTACATATCTTGGGATTTCTTTTCGATTTAGCAGCACCTAATATTAAAAAAGTCTGTGACATAATTGTTAAAAGGCGTCATAGTAACTCGTTATGGCAAATCAAAAAACTATTTGAAAATGGCTACGATATTACCTTGGAGGATTTAGAAGAGAAGGCTAAGAGGAGTAGATGCATATATAAGCAGCATATCATGGAAGTATTAATGGAAAAGGGTTATACCGATAGAATCTATTCAAGTTTATATAAAGAGCTATTTAAAGGTAATGGTATTTGTTCAAGGGATATAGAATATGCTGACGTATTTGATGCTGTTAAGGCTGTAAAAGATGATGGAGGAATAGCTATTTTAGCCCATCCAGGGCAATTTGATTCATATGATTTGATTGACGAACTAGTTAAAGCTGGATTAGATGGAATTGAGATGTATCATCATTATCATACCCCCAGGGACTATAATAGGATAATTGAGTATAGGAATAAATATAATCTAATTTTAACAGGGGGCAGTGATTATCACGGTAATTACGGCTCAAAGGAAATCCAAATAGGTGAAATCACTACTCCAAAGGAATATGTCAAATATTTTGATTATAGAACTTTATAGAGGCCATAAATATTTAATTTGAAATCTAGATATTGAAAGTAAAATGTAATTTAATTAGGAATTAATATTAATCAAACAATTATTTAAACTTTTATATATATAATATGCATTAGGGAAATCCGAATATAGTTGTTATTCACCATTGATTTTGTTCCTTAGGGTGAGATTGCCCTAGAAAATATGAGGGCAAAAATCAGTGTTTACATATATTTAAAAATACTATCTTTATAAAGGAGAGAACTCATATGAAAAAAGGATTTTCATTGTTGATGGTGATTGTTTTACTTACATTGATTTTTACAAGTTGTTCAACCCCACTAGGAAAAGCAAGTAAAGAATATGATACTATTAATATGGTTTGGTATCCAAATGAGTCCGGTGAGGACCTAAGGGAAGCCCGTGGAGAGTTTGCTAAGATTGTTGAAGAAGCAACGGGAAAGAAAGTAGAGCATAAATTAACTACTGACTATGCAATAGCAATTGAAACACTTGTAAATGGAAATGCACATATTTCTTGGTTAGGGGCCCAGGGATATATACAGGCCCACAGTAAAAATGACAAGATATTACCACTAGTTGTCAATAGCGGTAAATCAGGTACTTTGGATGACGCTGTTTACTATAGCTGGTTGGCCGTTAAGAAGGGAAATGAAGGAGAGTACAAAACTGGAGATAAATACTCTATAGATAATATTCAAGGTAAAAAATTCTCATTTGTTTCAAATAGTTCTACATCTGGATTCAAGGTTCCATCGGCTGGAATTACCTCATATTTCTCTAAAAAGTCAGACTGGGCAAATCTAACTCAGGATGATTTATTAGAGGGTGGAGATGGAAGGTTTTTCAAAGAGGTTTTATATGGTGGTTCCCACCAAGGTTCCGCTGTAAATCTATTAATTGGAAATGCCGATGTTGCAGCATTCTGTGATTCATGTGTTGATAATTATGTTGAGCATATAGAAGGAACAAGGAATCGACCGGGGGCTATTTACAAAGTAAAGGATAATGCAGCTGAACCATTCCATAACATTCCGGGAGAAGAATTTGTATTAATTTCTGTTACTCCAGTATTGAACGCCCCCTTTGTTGCCAATACTGATGTCCTCAGTGAAGAAGATAAAAAAGCAATTTTAGAAGCATTTACATCCGATGAGGTAGCCAATAATGAAAAGATATTCGTATCAAAGGACTCGGATTTTACTGGATTCTTCAGTAAAAGAGGTGACGAGCGTTTTATACAAGTCGATGATTCTTGGTTTAATCCAATACGTGAATTATCTAATTAACCTTAGAGATTTAAAAATACTATTTAAGCTTTAATTTAGTGTAAATGCTTATATTTAAGATAGGAATATAGATGTGTGATAGTAATTAAAGAGATTTGATTTTTCAAGTTCTATAGGAGTTTTGATATTTTCTCTCCATTGATAATATAGATAGTTTTCCTCTTGATTTTGAAGATAGAAGGGGTATATAAAAATTGCTCAAAGGAAATATCAAAACTCCTCTTTCATTAAGTTATGATAAGGGATAAATTAATAATTTTACTTGAATTTCTATGTAAACACATCAGTAAAGGAGAATTAACAATGGTTTTGTTAGATGTAAAAAATGTATCAAAACGCTATAAAGATACAAAGGCCTTATCCAATGTTAATTTCTCTGTTAAAGAAGGGGAATTTATTTCTATCATTGGACCCTCCGGTGCAGGGAAATCAACTCTTCTTCGTTGTATCAATAGAATGATTGATGCTAATGACGGAGAAATCATTTTCGATGGAATAGATGTTTTAAAGTTAAATAAAAGAGATTTAAGGAGATTAAGAACTAAAATAGGTATGATTTTTCAGCATTATAATTTAGTTTATCGCCTAAGTGTTATTGAAAATGTTCTCCATGGACGATTAGGCTATAAATCAAAGATTGATGGAATTATTGGTCGCTATAGTGAGGAAGAAAAGGAACAGGCACTGAAAATTTTAGAGGATTTAGGTTTAGGTCAGCAGATATATAAACGCTGTGATGAATTGAGTGGAGGACAGAAACAACGTGTAGGTATAGCACGCTCATTAATCCAAAACCCCAAAATGATTTTATGTGACGAGCCGATAGCCTCCTTAGACCCAAGTTCATCAAAGGTAATTATGGATCAGTTAAAGGATATCTCAGTAGAAAAGGGGATTACATGCCTTGTGAATTTGCATCAAGTAGAGGTGGCAATTAAATACTCCGATCGTATTATTGGGGTCAATAGCGGTCAGGTAGTTTTCGATGGCCCTTCACGGGAATTAAGTAGTGATACAATCTATGCAATTTATGGTACAGAAGCAGGAAACCTAATTGTAGATTAAGGGATATCTCTGATTTGAGATTAGAAAAATAGATGAAAATTTAGATATAAATCTTTGTTTAAATTGATAAAATTAAAAAGCAAATTATTTTTTCATACCCCTAAGGGAGGGAGAAAATGCAAATAAATCCGTTTGTTAAAAAGAGGAGGCAATTTATAGGACTTACAATTATCCTCACTATTTTCACCTTTGCCTCTATTATTATCACTGAATATGACGTAGTAAAGGGATTCACGTCAGCTCCAAGGGCTATAAATTGGATGATTGCGAATTTGTATCCCAAGGAAGAAGCTTTAAAAAATTTACCTAGGATATTAGACAAGCTAGGAGAAACGGTTATCATATCTATTGGTTCTACAACGGTTGCAAGTATTTTTGCATTGATGTTTGCCATATTAGGCTCTAAAACTACTAAAGTAAATAATGTTCTTAGTTTATTCAGCAGATTGACTGCATCAATCTTTCGTAATATTCCAATTGTGGCATGGGCAATGGTATTGCTTTTTTCCTTTGGCCAGAGTAGTTTTACTGGTTACTTAGCCCTGTTCTTCGTTACCTTTGGCTTTCTCACCCGTGCATTTATGGAGACAATTGATGAAGCAAGCTTTAGTTGCGTTGAGGCCTTAAGGGCTACTGGAGCCAACTATATTCATATTATTTTTCAAGCTGTCCTGCCATCAAGCATACCTCAGATAATAAGTTGGATGCTGTTTATGATAGAGACAAATATACGAAGCTCAACATTAATAGGTATACTAACGGGTACAGGTATTGGCTTTAGCTTTAATTTATATTACAAGAGCATGAATTATAACGCTGCCAGTTTAGTTGTAATCAGCATAGTTTGTACTGTTTTATTGATTGAGTTACTTTCAAATTATATAAGAAGGGTGATTTTATAATGGAAGGTTCTATTGTATCAACAGTTAAATATCGAAAAACAAATAAGGGAAAAATAAAGATAAGAACTGTAACTACATCATCAGTAGTAATAAAGACGACCCTAAGTATTCTACTATTTCTAACTGTATACGGATTAGTAACCCTAGATACAAAGGATGTCAACTTAATAGAAGCGGTGAAGGATTTTGCTATAAATTTAAGGACGATGTTTTTTCAATCAAGCCTTTCTAACTTTACCTTTTTCCAGTCCCTATATCAGATACTAGTAACCCTAGGGCTAGCATTTTTAACTACCCTAATTGGAGGCTTTATTGCCCTCTTTCTAGGACTTTTAGCGGCTGAAAATTTATCTAGTAAAAGGGTATCAACCGTGATAAAGGGCTTTGTAGCCTTTATTCGTGCTGTACCAACGGTATTATGGGTATTAGTTTTTGCTATCGCAGCGGGCCTTGGAAGTGTTGCTGCCGTAATAGGAATGACATTTCACACAGTGGGATACTTGATAAAGGCCTATTCCGAATCCTTTGAAGAAATTGACAAAGGCTGCATAGAAGCCTTAAAGGCAAGTGGAGCAAGCTGGTGGCAAATCGTTTTTCAAGCCATATTACCATCAGCGGCAACCTATCTCTTATCATGGACATTTCTACGCTTTGAAGTTAATTTTACAAATGCAGTTGCCATGGGAGCAGCGGCAGGGGCAGGTGGTATAGGATTTGAGTTATTTATGGCAAGTGGATTTTACTTCAATGTTAGGGAAGTAGGTTTTATTACATATTTGATTCTATTTACTGCAATAATATTGGAAGTATTTTCAACTAGATTAAAGAATAAATTTCTACTCGGTTCCTAATAGTAGATTTTTAAAATAAGTAGATGTGGAACAAGTATTTAAGCTCAGATATAGTCTTATCTGAAGCTTTTTTATTGCTTAAAAGTCTAGACAATGCCTTTGTTCACTACCTGGAGCTTATTTTATATAGGACATGCTTACAAAGCCTATGATTTTTGTCTATTTTGGGGTGGAGAAAATCACCGACATATTCCATTCCTATTTTCTCCATGACCTTCATAGATTTTTTATTTACAACAGCTGTAAAAGAAAAAATTTCAGATAAACCTAATGAATTGAAGCCAAAATCTAGACAAGCCTTAGCTCCTTCAGATGCATAGCCCTCTCCCCAAAATTCATGACTAAGTCTCCAGCCGATTTCGATACATGGAGTGAATTGAGCTTTAAAGCTAGGTATATTTAGACCTATAAGACCAATGAACTCACCTGTATCTAATAATTCCACAGCCCAAAATCCAAATCCATACTTATCAAAATGAGCCTCAATTTTTTCTACCATAGAATTACTTTCATCATCAGTAAGGGTATGGGGGAAAAATTCCATAACCTTTGAATTCTTGTTCATCTTAGCAAAAGGTGTTAAATCCTCTTTACTCCACCTTCTAAGTCCTAATCTTGGAGTTTGAATCATATATTTATCCATAAAAATCTCCCTTTATTTATTTCTTAAAGAAATTGCATATGCGAATATTATTCTTAATTTAAACATTTAGAATAGATGATATTTAGATGGTGTGGTTCTTATGATTTCAACACTATATGTAGCAGTAAGTTTTTTGAAATGGTAACTATGCAATTTGCTCTCTTGACTAAAAATATGAATCTATTATAACATAATGTAATAAAGTAATGTTTGGAGTGAAGGCAATGATATTTGTAATATCTATATTTCTTATAGTTTTAGGAGGGTTTTTTATATGCCTAGGATTACTTTTTATAGACCATAGTTTATCCCCCTTAAAGAAAATAGTAGACAAGGAGTATGTTTATAAAAACAACAGATTGGCAATTCAAATAATATTGCCTGGATTGATATTAATCATATTGTCGTCTTGGATAATGATTAGCCAGAGATAAGGACAAGTAATGCAGATAGTGTATCACTATCTGCATTACTTGTCCTTATCTAATAATTTCCTTATCTGCTTAGTTATAGGTTCCTCAGCAACCTCAGAATTGATTTTGATGCGTCCTAGGGGAGAGCCTATAGATTTTGTACCCTTTTTAGGCCCTTTCTTTTTATTTGCCACTGTTAGAGAACCTCCTTTAAAATTTTATTTCTTTAATCTATATTATGGGTCATATAATTAAGATTTATCAAATTTTACGATTTTAATTTCTCTATAGATGTGTGACTAACAAACTTAATAAACGAAAGCAGGCTCTGAGGTTTCCTTTAGAGGGATTTTTATGAATCTGTTTTACTTTCTATTACCTATTTATAAACAGATTTATAGCATGAGCCTAAAGGATTTCTCTGTGGCTGCTGTAGTAAGTTAATATTCTCAATCACTCATCTATTAAGTAGAGAGTTCTGTTTTATAGCTTTATGGAGAATAGAGTCTTCATCTAAAGCTTAGCATTTACCAAAGGAGTTTGCCATAGTAAAGGGAAAAATATTTAAACACATGTCTTGTACAGAAATCATATTGTTTAATAGAGAAAGATAAACTTACTTGAATTAAATTGTTTTAGATAAACTTTAGTACAAGTTACACAAAATTGAGGCAAGCTGAATATATATTGTATTAAGAAAAAGGGATACTCTTTAAAGGAAGTAGGTGTAGTAATGAATCAGCCGTGTAAGCAAAAAGATGAAGTAATGGAAAAATTATATGACCATGAGAGTAGAATTAGAGATCTTGAAATAAATGAAGCAAGGATAAGTGAAAAAATAGAGGGACTTATTGAAAAGCTAGATAATTTAACGAACTGGATAAAGGCTTTAGTGCTGCTGGGAATGACGTCACTTATTGGATTTTTACTGTGGTATATACAAAATATAAGGTCTTAATTAGGTAAAAATAATTTGAATAGATTACTTTTTAAAATATATCTAAAAAAGCCCTTGTACTATAAGTATGATGGTTTTTTTAGTATTTAGGCATATTATATTTGCATATATATTATAAGGACAGTTAGCTTTTAAGATTAAGT
>JAKSBP010000108.1 GCA_022361035.1 Clostridia bacterium | reverse complement strand
TTTTTTGCCTGATCGATTGTTTTGCTGTCAGCAACATCGGCCCGGCTTATCACGGCAACTCCTGCTCGCTTTGCACCAGAAATCGGCTCGCGTAACAGACCCGCAGGGAGTATTCTGTGATAGCCGAATGGACACAATCCGTCGATCATCAATATATCCAGCGAACGACCCAGACTGCGATGCTGGTAACCATCGTCCATGACTATTGCCATTGCCCCCTCGTCGATAGCAAGTTGTGCTGAAGCCACCCGATCTGAATTTATATAAAATCTGGTACTACCAAGTGAGTCCTCTAGTAGACGCATTTCGTCGTTTGTGCCGTCCGAGTCGCCTTTATAACCTCTACTCAAAAGAGCGGTGGAATATCCTTTTTTTTGCAAATACTGGCATAGCCAGATAACCATTGGGGTTTTTCCTGTGCCGCCGGCTGTCAGATTTCCCACGCAAATGATAGGAATATCGAATTTGTTAACTTTTAGCAGGCCTATATTATAGCCAAAGTTTCTTAAACGGATGATAAAGCTATACAAAATAGATGGTACTACCAAAAAAAGCCTCATCAGTGTTGCCAAGGAACCTTTATTTTTGCCGGAAATTATGTCAATAAAATTCATATTCAGTATTTTAAATGCTTGGTGTAAAAAGTCAAAATTATTAAAACAAAACCTTTTGGGCCTGCCAAAAATGTCTTTCAGGCTCCGTTGTATATACATTAATATTTCTCTTGCAAAAAATGAGCCAATCTGTTAGAATTTTGTACTTATGGGCTTATTGTATAAACTCATGTAAATAAAAGAGTTATTTAACCTGCCGAATGCAAAGTTTGAAATGCACTGCAATGAAAACTCCTCTTGCAAACCAGCCTGTGAAAATTTTGCTAGTTATTCTTGCCTGCATTGGCGTTTATATTATTACTACCAATGCTGATAGAGGCCAGTCAGCAGCAATTGCTCAGCCTGACAGTGCTAATAGCAATGACATTGAGTTGGTTGCTTTGAACCTTAATGGCATTGATTTGCTTGCTATGGTTCATAAGTCCAAGCAAACTATTTGCCTGTATGGCTACGACCTTACCAGGCCGGAGCACCAGCGATTTAGACCTTCTGGCTACCAGATACTACGGCTATGACTTATTACTAAAAGACTATAACTCTGGTAAACCTGCACCAGATGATATTATGAAAATTCTGGAAAAGCAGCTTGAAGCTGAACTGGAAGCTGCAGCAGAAGACATCAAAAAACAAAATAATAAAGAATGATAATTAGTACTTTGTACTAAAATTATCAGGCGCCGATTTAATAACTGCTTTTTATATGCTTTGCCCTTATTTTGGGCACGGAGGACCATCTAAAATGGCCAAGATGTTTTACTCAACGGATGAAGTTCAGGAGAAGCTGGGCTGTACTGAAGATCAGATCAAAGATTATGTTCAGAATGGCCAGTTGCGGGAATTTCGTGACGGCTCCAAGATACTTTTTAAAGTTGACGAGGTAGATGCACTTTCAGGATCTTCCGCTGGAGCAGATGAAATCCCGGAAGCTGATCTTGACCTGGCACTTGATCTTGACGGAAGTTCAATAGGTTTGGCCGGAAGCTCAATCGGCCTGGCTTCTGAAGATAGCTTTACTGCTGATGCTGCTGCATCGGGTGAAGAGTCTCCTCTTGCCGGTGACGAAGAAGAGGACCTGCTTGCCGGTTCTGAAGCTGTCAACTTGGATGGTAGCTCTATTGGTCTTGCTCCTACCGAAAGCGAAGCCGGTTATGACCTCAATGATGCTTCTTCGAACGAATCGGTTAGCTTGGAAGCTCAGATGGCAGAAGACAGCAAACCAGCCAAGGATGATACGGTGGTAACTACTCATGGGATAGATGCCTTGGAAGATAATGAAGC
>JAKSBP010000431.1 GCA_022361035.1 Clostridia bacterium | reverse complement strand
TTTGTCATAAATTATATATTTTTGCAAAAATTATCACTTAATTCGACTTTATGTTTTCTGCCTTTTGCTTTTTCTCAATGTTCAATTACCTATTAGGGGTAGTACCAGCGAAGTTACAGTAACCAGGGGCAAAGTAGATTTTAATATATGTAATCTGCTTTGTTTTTTTATGTTGTAGACCTAGAACCATCATCCATGTCACCAGGTGAAAACTTAATGGAAAATATTTGGAATACAAATATATCAGCCATGGCTTGTTATAATTTTATAATGAAAAAAGCAATTATTTTAAAATGAATCTACACTTAGGAAAATTACTACAACCCTTGAAGAAACCATATTTCCCATTTCTTCCTACCAAGTCGCCACCACATTTAGGACATATTTCTTTCTTGATTATTGATTTTCTCTCATTAACATTACTTTTTATAATCTTAACATGTTCCTTTTTAGCATTCTTATCAGTAATATTAGCTGAAAGTATAGTATTATAGATTTTTTCAACATCTTCAGCATTCAAAACTTCAGATTGATGCTTCTTAATGGTTCTAACTAATTTAGGGTTATAAACTACATCTGACTCTACAGTAACTTTTAAATCAGCTCTTAACTATAGGATGGTATTCAATATCAGGATAATCTTTCAATAGTGCTTTTAGAGCCTTCACGTGACCGTGATTTTGTAAAATTGGATTTAATAACTTCTCTTTTTTCTTATATATCACTTGTGCCCATTGGTAGCTTTTCTCATTTCCTAAAATCCACCCCTTGTAATTCTTTGTTTCAATTACAAATATCCCAAAGGGTGATACTATTACATGATCAATTTGACTAGTAGATCCTTTGTCGTTTGATATCATTACATCATGAAGTATCCTATATTTTTCTTTATCAAGTCTTGAAAGATATACTTTGACTGCTGCTTCTCCAAAAGAACCTTTAACTTTTGGGTTTCCTAATATAAAGATAGTAATTACAAATATAACTACCAAAATGTTATACATAATACCCCTTCCCCTATTCAACATATTTCTCCATTTCCTGATTATTTCCTTCAAATATTTTTTACATTAAAACAGCTCAAAAAACATCATGTTTTAAAATTTATACTTTCACAATTTGATAACCAGCCCCAAAAACGTTCGTTTTTGGGGCTGGTTATATCCTTAGCAGCTATCATAATTAATTTATAGATAATGTGTGTTCCAAAATTATTACCAAAAACAAAGTTTTATTATTGACCCTTTGTAACGTTTTTGGTAATATTTTATATAATATGATGTTAGTTCAATAACAAAAAGTCTATGTTGCTAAAATTGTTTAAAATATTAATGGAGGTGTATTAAATGTGCAGTCATAACTGGAAGTATTCACATAGCTTTTATATAAGGAGCTTGCAATATGATGTTTATAAATGTACAGAATGTGGAGAAAGCAAAGAAGAATCAAGGCCAGATTTATTAGATTATCAAGAGTAACCCTAAAATTTGTAGATTAATTTAGATATTTGCGAAAGTGGTGATTTAACGCAGTGGAAAATACAGAGTTAATAGCAATGACAGTTAATTGGAATAATGATGACAAAATGTTAGTTCTACATTCTTTAATAAGCCTTCACGGTCGCAATTGCGTATCAATTGAAAACTTGAACAAAGAGATAACTAAATCAGAACAAGAAATCGAAATTGATGCAACCTTTATGACATATTTAAATCATGAAATTGAGAAATATACATCCGAAAACCAAGTTATTGAACTGATATTCCAAAGAGTTTATGAAGCTGTTGAGACGGTCAGAAAGAATAAAATTGATAAAGATAATAACATAGGGTTTTAGCAACAACTTCTGGTGGTCTTGCTGAAATTGTTTTAAATAATAGAAAGGTAGATGTATTTTATGCTGATAGGCTATGCTAGGGTTAGCACTCTTGAACAAAACTTAGATAGACAGATTGACCAGTTGAAAAAATCAGGATGCAAAAAAATATTTACCGAGAAAATATCAGGTGTGATAAAAGAACGTCCTGAGCTGGATAGATTATTAGACCATATTAGAGAAGGAGATACAATAATCATAACTGAATTAACTCGCCTTAGTAGATCTACTAAAGAGCTTTTTAAGTTAGTAGATATTATCGAGAAAAAAGGTGCAAATATCAAAAGCTTAAAAGAAGCATGGGTTGATACTACAACACCCCAGGGAAAGTTAATGTTCACAATATTTGCGGGAATTAGTCAATTTGAAAGGGATTTAATTAGCCAAAGAACCAAGGAAGGATTATCTAGTGCAAGAGCCAGGGGCCGTAAAGGTGGTCGTCCACCAACGTCTAAAAAAGATGTTGCCCTAGCCCTAAAGATGTATGATAGTAAAGAATATTCCATTTCTGAGATTACTAAAGCTACTAAAGTCAGTAAAACTAGCCTATATAGGTATATCCAAAAGCGACAAAATAGCCGAAAATAGTAATATACTAAATATTATTATTTAAGGAGGAGAGCTTTTTGAAAAGAAATTGGGATATCGAAGAATTAATTGAAAAACTTTACTTTTCTAGATAATGAGCTATCATTATTGAGTAATAAAACAGGAGCAACCCGACTGGGTTTTGCAGTCCTGTTTAAATTTTTTCAACATGAAGCTAGGTTTCCAAATTATAAGCAGGAAATCCCCAAAGACATAATACATTATATTGCAAAGCAGTTAAGTTTTGAAGCAGGTCTTTTTCAAGATTACAACTGGAAAGGCCGATCTATTAAATACCATCGATCTCAGATAAGAAAGTATTTTAATTTTAAAGAAGCTACAATTGATGATATGGAAAAAATGTCTTCATGGCTTCAGCAACAAGTTTTATATCATGATGCGGAATTTGAGCACTTAAAAGGAGAAGCATATAATCATTTTAGAGAGTTGCAGTTAGAACCACCCACACCAGATCAGATTGACCGCCTAGTTAAATCTGTACTATATTCTTATGAAAAGCAATTTTTCCAAGAAACCTTTCAGAAAATACCACATGAATCACTATCTCAAATTGATCTACTAATAAATGATCTGACTAGATATGAAGAGTCTAATTTTGATGGATATAATAATGATGGACTTTCTTTTAGTCAGCTAAGAGCTGACCCAGGACGTATAGGACTGGAGAGCGTGTTAAAGGAAATTGCTAAGCTAAAGACTATACAGAAGCTTAATCTTCCAAGAAAACTTTTCAAAGGTATCCCTCAAAAGGTTATTAAAAAATATAAGCAAAGAGCTGTTACAGAAGATATTCGAGAATTAAGAAGACATCCTGAACCAATACGTTATACACTTCTTGCAGCCTTTCTCTATTTACGAGGTCAAGAAATTACCGACAACCTTATTGAGCTGTTAATACAGATTATTCATCGAATAGGTGTAAGAGCTGAACGTAAGGTGGATAAACAGTTTATTAAGGACTTTAAAAACACCGGTGTAGCATATTGAAGGAAGGTGTATACTGTAATGCGTGCAAGCTATGGCAATCATTATAGACGAATGGTTCCAGAGCTACTTAATACTTTAGAATTTTGCTCTAATAATGACCTACATAGACCTGTTATTCATGCCCTGGAGGTCATAAAAAGGTATTCAGTAACCAGCATGCATTACTTCCCTATCTCTGAATACATTCCTATGTCTTAGCATGGTAGAAGATTTAGAGTAGGTTTTTGAAACATTTTGTTCCGAGTATTGTGCAACTCGGAACAAAATGTTATCATGGTAATATACGGAATCTAGTAGAATCATATAGCTAGTAGAATCATATAGTTTGAGAAAGGAGTGACTTTCCCTGATGGAAAAAGAGGTTGTTTCGAGTGACAGCAAATACCTTATAAGCTGCTTTACTAATGAAAAGTTAAAATTAGAAAAAACCCGTAAAGATTATACACGAGAAATACTAAAATTCTCAGAATTTATCGAAAAGGATATTCTCATTGCTACTGCAGATGATTGTAAATCATATATTAATATGCTTAAAGAGAAAGCACAAAGAAAAAAAATTAGTGTTTATACCGTTGAAAAGATATACATATATTTATTTAGTTTCTTTAACTATATTGTTAGTGTAAAAGGATTATATGATTTTATCCCAGGAGATTTTACTAATTGCTTTAAAAGGGTTAAAAAACCTGCTGCCCCAAGAAGTATATCTAGTGATAAAATAATAACTTTATCGGAACTAGACCAGTTAATATCAATTCTAAAAGAAGGTACTCTCAGAGACTATGTAGCCCTGATGCTTATCTTTATATCTGGACCAACACTATCACAGACGGTTAATCTAAAATGGAATCAGTTAATTGAGGATGCCTCAGGTAATATAGCCATTGAGATTCCTCTAAAGAACTATGAAAAGAGATATATTAAACTTTCAAAAGACATGGCTGAATTATTAGCTGAATATAAAATGTCTTCTGGACCAGTGAGCAAGGATTCTCACGTATTCCTTAGTAAGTTTCATAAACCTATTAGTGGAAGATGGTTGAGAAAAGTTCTCCGAGCGGCATGTGAAAAAGCAAATTTTGAATATATATATACACCTAGGGACTTACGTCATAGTGCAGTTACTCTCTGTCTAATAAATGGGGCTCCACCGGAGAAAGTCAAGGAGCAATTTGGTTGGTCTGACATTAGATTTGCTGATAGATATAACTATTCAATGCCAGTACTCGAAGACAATGCTATAGATTATGTAAATTTCAAATTTAAATAAACATAATAAAAAGGATAATATGATGAACTAGAAGTCATGGCAAGAGATATCGTGGATTCTTTTGTGGAGGAACCACAGAGCTGGATGGGAATTTTGATTGTACTGTTCATGGACATTTTAAAATACTGTAATTCATCTGGAACATTTTGATTAAACATAAAAAGTGAAGGCTTAAAAAAACCTTCATTTTTTCTTTATACTGCAATTTTTAATTTTTCCGGAGATCCAGGAACAATTTTGTACTACAAACTGTCATTTTACTTATTATAGATATTTTTCTCATTAATGCACCTTCTTTGGACAATCTTTATTAATTTTTTTGTTTTAGACATAAATGTTATATTAATAGGCCCAAATGAATACATTCTGTGTATCATTATCAATAGCAGATTTCAAACCATAAGCACCATCATTTTTCTTTTCGATAGCATATAAAGCTTATTCAACTTTTTCGTACCAACCGTCTTTATCAGCCCATTCCTCAAGTTTTAAATTAAGTTTTGACATTACATCATTTAAAGATTCTCCACGACAAACAGGTAGCCATTCTCCTTTGTCTCCTAGATAACATTCTAATTCAACTGCTTCTATGTCATTACCTGTTAATATATCCTGCAATGTATCAGCATAATTTAAACGCAATACAGAAGCATAAAAACCACTTCCATATCGACTTTCCCATATAGATAAAGCACAATATCTACTATTTATAAGCTTTGTAATGTTTTTATAATTGTTCTTACACATAATTTATTATACTCCCTTACATACTCATGATTTTTATATATAATGTAACTCGTAAAAAAGATTCAGTAATAAAATTCTTAAAGTGACTTGAGTTACATTTATTAAGCTTTTATAATGTTTTGGACAAAGTTTATTTAAAAGTTAAGTTTGCATAACCTCTTTTTCCCTTCCCTACTATCAATTTAACATATTTTAAAATCTAAATACAGCATTTTTAAAAAACATTTTTAAATTGAAATTTACGAACTATATCTTTCAGGAATAAGATAAATTATTCGTGAATTATAATAAATTTAAAGTTGGTTCCTGTGAAACTACCTTCATGGCCAAGTAGATATTTTGAAAAAATACGAACTTTCTAATAGAGCAGCTTTCATATAGAGTAGCAACATAGTAGATAAATTTTTTATGAAAATATTTGCGTAATGGTTTAAAAATAATATTATATATGATAATATTATTTTAATAAGTTATTTTTTAACAAAAACTCTAGAGCGAGTTTTAAAAAGCATAAGTCCCTAAAGGGCAAATTATAAACATCTTTAGAGGGTAACTCTATTGTGTATATCACAATAGAGTTTTTTTTATTTAAATAAAATTTTAAGGAGGTTTTTATGAGACAAACAGTTAAAATAATTGGATGTACAGTGGAGGTCTTTGCAAATAATTTATTAATTGACAAAGGGGAAAAAAGTGCAGGTAAGTATTATGCTAAGGATTGTCCTGAGCAATATGTTTGCATTATGTCTGATGGAAGTAATAATTATTCAGAGCAAGGCTTTATAGAAGGAGAAGTAATGTATACTCATTCTGAAGATAGAAATCTTTGGTTTAGAGAATACGATAATTTGGGAAGGCTTGCTTATGACAGTAGAACACATAAACAATACGAAATTGAAGTAGATTTAGAAGCTCAGTATTGTATGCATTGTCATAAAGAAAAGGCTGAAGATGAATTTTATATAGAAAACTTGAAGCCTGAACCTTCTGTATATCTAGAATATGATTTGGTGTAAGTACAATATATACTACACTTACAGTACTGCTTAATAAGCAGTTTTTTTTATTAATTAAAAAGATTAAGGAGGAAAATATATGGAAAAAAATAATGGTCTTTATAAAGTGAATAGGAAGGTGAAATATGCCAAAGATTAAATTTTAAAAAAAGATTTGAGAATCACTGTTACTAAACACACCATAAGGGTTAAACCGTTAGATTTATACGTCTAACGGTTTTTTTATTACAAAATTGGGAAGGGGGAATATTTGTGAAAGTCAGACTTGCTGACAATTCATTTATTAATGATTCTATTGTAGATGGACCTGGTATTAGATTCACAATATTTTTTCAAGGCTGCTCAATAGGATGTAAAGGATGTTTTAATCCTCAAACCCATTCCTTTTTAAAAGGCAAGCTTTATAATATTGAAAAGATTAAAGAGATTATATATAAAAACAGACATTTAAAGCGAGGTATTACCTTGAGCGGAGGTAATCCATTAGAGCAGCCTCAGGCAGTAGTAGAAATTTCTAGGTATGCACATAGTATTAACCTTGATGTATGGTGTTATACTGGCTTTAAATATGAACAAATAGCTAGAAAGGAAACTACACTGAAGCATATAGATGTACTAGTCGATGGAAAATTTGTTGAGGAAAAAAAGAATTTGCTTCTGAAGTTTAGAGGTTCTTTTAATCAACGACTAATTGACGTTCAAAAATCTTTAATCCTTAAAAATATTATAGAACTAAAATAGTATGAGAATTATAGAATAGGTCATAGGAGGGAATATTGTGAAACTATATAAGTATTTAAGGGGATATGTAAGCTTTACTAAAAATAATTTTTTAGTAAAGCTTACATTAAATAATATGATAAATAGCGGAAATAATGAATTTAGATTTGGCTTTAAGGATTTTTTAAAATTTTATTCTGAAATAAATTATTGTGACAATGAATTAAGCATCATCGAAACTTGTTTAGAATACAACTCTCTAGCAGGAGCTTTTTTGCTAATCGATACTTATTTAACCTTAGGAAATAAAACAAAGGCAGAAACAATTATAGATACTATTACTAATAAATCAATATCAACACATAAGATTTTTAATGAATTTGATGAAAGTATACTTATAATTCAGAGTTATTTATATGAACGCCCTGGAGATGAGAAATTATCCAAAAGATATGAAGCTATATTTAAGCTTAACAATAATCTAACAATGCTGAAATTAGTTTTAAATAACCTTTTGGTTGTAAAGAGTTTGAGTAGTAAAAGAGCTATCCAATTAGCTAGTTTATTTCTAATGAAAAATAATCTTGAAGATGCATTCAATTTTATTATGCCTTTACTATATTCGTTTTCTAGTCATAAATAAAATTAGTCACTGTAATTAAGGAGGGAATATGAAAGTATTATTGGTTAGACCTGACTATCCAAATGGTTCAAATAATAATAAATATGGTAATGGTAAATTGCATCATAAATATTTTCCTATAGGTATCTTAAAAATGTCTACCTATTTTAAGAAAAAAGGAGATACAGTTGATCTTGTTATTGGAAATAAAATTCCTAAGTTCACTCCTGATACAATATACATAACTAGCTTATTTACTTATTGGAGAAAATTTTTAGAGGAAACTATAATGTTTTATAGATTCATTTTTCCTGAAAGTGAAATTGTAGTTGGTGGTGTAGATGCTTCATTGAACCCAAAGGAAATTGAAAAATTAAATGTTAAGGTACATAAAGGTAGATTTAAAGAGGCTGAAGATGTGATGCCAGATTATAGCTATTTTGAAGAAGAAATAGATTTTCGAGTTATACACACTACCAGGTCATGTATCCGCCGCTGTAACTTCTGCGGCACATATATTATAGATGGACCCGAGTTTACTTATAAGAACACACAGGAGATAGAAAGAGAGATATTTAAGAATAAAATTACTTTCTACGATAATAATCTTTTAGCTAATCCAAATATAAAGCACATATTAAACATGTTAGCTAACAAAAAGGTTAATGGAAGAGTTATTAGACAAGTAGAAAGTAAATCAGGATTCGATGCAAGACTACTCACTAAAGACCATGAAGAGACCATTGCTATGGGAGGAAATGAAAAAGACACCCTAGCTTTTTTATTAAAGAAAGCTAGATTCATTTGTCCCAGAATTGCTTGGGATAACTGGTTAAGTGAAGAACAAGTAGTTAAAAAGGCAATAGAACTTTTAATAAAATCTGGATATGAAAGGAAGAATATAGTTGTGTTTATGATTTATAACTATGATCTTCCTTTTTCTAAAATGGAATATAAAAGAAAGCAATGTGCTAATTGGGGAGTCCAGATTAGTGATTGCAGGTTTAGACCCTTAAATGCTATATATGACAATTACAATCCTAGAAAAAGTCAAACTTCTAATGATTATTACATACATTCTAATTGGAGTGATAATCTTATTAAGGAATTTAGAAGAAGAGTAAGAGGACAAAATATCATGAATAGATATCTTGCGAAGGATAGACCCCTTATTCTTGATAAATTTAGGGAGTATAGTGTGCCAGAGGTTGTTTTAAAAGAATATTGCCAGAAAAACTTTTGGAGAGAAAACTCCTTAGATGTAATACATAAACCCTTGGATTTTAAGGTTTAAAATTTGAATCATTATTTAAGGAGTAAAGGACACGTTTAGCGGATTTTCTATAAGAATAATTTAGAAAACATTAATATATAGGGTAAGATTTTCTTACCCTTTTTTTATTTTTGTATATCTATGAAGAGGAAATATGCAGGAGCAGGGAGGTGTTGTATTTGAGAAGACTTTTAACAAATATTCAAATAAAGAGTGATTTACTCTTTTGAAAGTGATGAGAACGGAGCTATAGACCAAGGCATTGAAATTTTTTTAGAAAATGATTTTGAAAATATTTTAAAGGTAACTGAATTGAAGGTGCAGGCTATATTTGAAATAAATAAAAGTTTTAAATAGGAACTTTGTTAAATTATTAAATGTAGTAATTCCAATAATCATAGACTACATTGCGGGTAATTGCAGCTATACTCTAATCAACCCTTATTAATTCTATATATGTATAATTCTCAAAAATAATTACTTTATGGGGGCTCGCCAACATTTTCGGATTATCTTAACTATAGAACTAGAAATCATGATATGTTACTCATAGAAGAAGAGAAGGATTATGATTATGGGAGTAAGGTGTGTCTGATTAGCAAATGTTTTTTACTTTTTCATAAAAATTACATATTAACACCAAATAAAAATATTTTTATTTGGTGTTAATATGTAATTTTTATGAAAAAGT
>JAKSBP010000204.1 GCA_022361035.1 Clostridia bacterium | reverse complement strand
TGTTATAACCTTAGTAATAATTCTGCTTATATTACAATTACGAAATAAAATTATAAAGAAATATATACAAATATAAAGAAATTGACAAAATGCAAGAGGTTATGTTATGGTTAAAAGCATGTCATAGTTAAAAAAAACAAAATATGAAAAATAAAACAATATATTACAATAGTCAGTGATGCTAACACCATATAATAACTGATAATAGTGGAGAGATTGAGCCACTCCTTTGAATGGGGTTTATATTAAATCATTTCATCCACTCATTAAAAGAGAATGGCTTAATTTATTTGTGATTAAGGATTTTAAGCACAGTCACAATCTTGTATCTAAATATATTCACACCTGTTACAATATATAACTACAATTCATAGCGATTATAATATACAATTACCATATATTTTGAGTTCAATTAAATAAAGCAATTAATTGTATTTACCCTGCTTTTTTTAACAAAATACCAAAGTAAGTTCAGAAAAAGTAAGGAGGATAGAAGATGATAGAAATTAAAAATTTAAGCAAAATATATAGAAAATCCAAAGTAAAAGCTTTAGATAATGTTTCTTTAATAGTTGGAAAAGGTATATTTGGTTTGCTAGGTAATAATGGAGCTGGAAAAACTACACTGATGAATATTTTAACAACCCTTGCTGATTTTACAGAAGGAGAGGTTTATATAAAAGGAATTAAATTAGAAGAGAAAAATTATACACTATTAAGAGAAATGATAGGATATATGCCACAAGAATCAGGAGGTTATCCTAACTTATCAGCAAGAGATACCTTAGATTATTTCGGCATACTAAATGGCCTAACAACTGTTGAGAGAAAAAACAAAACTTGCGACTTGTTAGATTACTTAAACTTAGAAAAACATGTAAATAAGAAATTCAAGAATCTTTCAGGAGGAATGAAACGACGATTATCATTGGGTATTGCATTAATAAGTGATCCGGAAATATTGATAGTAGATGAACCTACCACAGGGGTCGACCCAAATGAAAGAATTAAGATGAGAAATTTATTACTTAAGTTAGGAGAAGAGAAAACAATTATTCTTTCAACCCATATTATTGAAGATGTATCCTACATATGCGAAAGACTAGCTATTCTCTTTGAAGGAAAGAGAAAGTATGAAGGAGATATAAAAAATCTTATGGAAGAAGTGGGTCGAAAAACTTGGGAAATTGAAGTTAACAATGAAAAAAGATTAAAGCAGATTATTGAGGAAAATTTAGTTGCAGGAATAGTAAGGGGACATAGAAAGTCTAAAGTTAAAATTATAAGTCATGAAAAACCTTATGGCGAGGCAGTCTTGGTTGAACCAACTTTAGAAGATGCTTATATTGCAATAGAAAGGATGTGGTAGTACTTGAACTCATATAGTATAACATTATCTTTGTTTAAGAAAGAGCTAAAAAATATATTTAAATATCCATTTACATATGTTTTTATTTTATTATTAGCCATTATTATATGGGATACGAGTACTCAAGTTTTTCAGAAGTTTTATGAGACAAAAGAGGCTTATGAAGAGAACCTCCTAGGCTATATTACTTATGAAGAATTTCAAAGTATGTCTGAGGAAGAATTTTTAAAAGAATATCGTATAAATAATCGTATAAATAAAGGGGAGCCAATAGCTAGAGTATATGAAGATTATATGAGTAACGAAGAAAGAGGTAAGCTATTTCTATTGAGACCAATTATTGGGACAAATAAAAAATTTGAAGATTTGTATGAAGAGTATTGTAGGAGTAATAAAATTATAGATTATGGATTTATGAATTATGACGAGATTAAGTTGCTATCAAAGGAGCAGTATGAAAAAATTTGCCATAGTCTATATGTACCTAGATGTAGTAAAAATTTTATCTACTTTTCTAATGGGATATTGCGTTATTATCCAACTTATGAACAAGCAAAGGAATTAGTCAGATTAGAAAATTTATCAAGCGTCATAGCTAGAGAATATTATTTTAGAATAATGCAGTTTTCTGCTATAATTGGAACACTATTGATAATAAGCTATCTAGTAAGAGACTATAAAAATAATGTAATTACAAATATAAAATCCTCTAATATTAGATCATATCAATATATTGTTTCAAAGTATTTAGCATTAACAATAGTGATACTATCTATCTATTTTATTTTAACAATGTCTACCGTATTTATTTTTAAATCACAATATAATAATTTATCATGGCAGTTTCAAATGGTAGATTTCATTAAATACTTTGTACTGCTTCCATTTGTTACACAAAGCTTTTTAAACGGACTTGCAATGCTAATAACAGTTATAAGTAAAGATCTTATATTTTCTACAGCAGCCATGTTTTATTATATTTTTATATTTGGGCAATCAACTAAGTTTGCAGATGGGACATCTGAGTGGGTTATAAAAAATTGGAAGTACTTCCCTAGAACAGTTAACAGATTGGGAATTATGGAAACTCAGGGAAACACTATGGTAGTACATCAAATTGGATATTTTATAGTTGCTATATGTATAGTGTTACTAACTATATATATTTGGCAAAGAAACAGAATAGAAAGGAGTTGTTAAAGTGAATATTAAAAGATTGATAAAATACAATTTAGATATTTTGATATCTAAAAAGTATATAGTATTTTTTTTAGCAACTTTTCTATTCCCAATTGCTTTAAATTTTTCAAATGCTATGTATTTTGAAATGATTATACCCTTATGCGGAGTTTTCATATTTACTAACACTATGTTTTATGAAAAAGATTATAGAGTATATCAATCCTTTTATATGAGTAGTATAAAAAAGTCAAAAATTTTTTTAATTAGGTTATTACTAAATATTATTTTCTATATTTGTATAGCAATACCATTTTATTTTTATATAAAAGTAATTTTAAAAAATACATTTGTAGATGCATTTGCAAATACAAGTGATGTTAGTTGGTTAATTATTATAGCATTAGGCGGGATAAACTACCTATTGTTTGGTTTAATTGGAGTAACCATAGCAAATATAAGTGGAAAACCTATAATGAGTATAGGTATAACAGGAGCATATGTTGTAATTTGGATGGCTGAATATGTTCGATTTGCTAATGTAATTATTAATCCATTTAGCTATTCGGCAGGATGTAATGATTATATTATCTATAAAATAGTAACCATAATACTTATATTAATAATGCTCGTATTTAATTGCTATTACCTAGATAAAAAATTCTATCGATTAAAAACGTAAGGTTAGACGAGGCAGTGTTAAATGGCAGTCAGAGAGCTAAATCTTACCGTCTTTACACGATATATGTTTACAAGATAGAGGAACAGGTCATAGATTGGGACAAACTTTATAAAGATAAAAATAGATATAGATGTAGCTTACCTACCTATTCATTTGATAGAATGAGGTCATGGTTTATGTAAATGTTTAAGTTTTAAGCTATACATAAAAAAATTCTTTTAAAATTGAGATTGTTAACAAACCACTAGTTCATTAGGGACTAGTGGTTTAAGTTTATGGATTAATTTAAGGTTTCTAATGGAAAGTCCTAATGAAAGTGAAGCAGGAGAACAAATATTATCAAAGTATAACTTAAATGTAATGAAAACCACTTCAATGAGTAAGAGATTATAAAGTGTTATAACCTTAGTAATAATTCTGTTTATATTTATTTGAAGGATAATGATTTTAATGGGTCTGCAACAATAATAGAGATTTATCGTTAAAAAAATATATTACAATTACGAAATAAAATTACAAAGAAATATATACAAATATAAAGA
>JAKSBP010000327.1 GCA_022361035.1 Clostridia bacterium | reverse complement strand
TATTTATTATATTTATCACCTTATAGATGAGTGATAGAGAATGTTAACTTACTTCAGCAATCACAGAGAATCCTTTAGGCTCATGCTATAAATCTGTTTTTAGATAGGTAATAGAAGGTAAAACAGATTTATAAAAATCGCCCTAAAGGAAACCTCAGTGCCTGCTTTCGTTTATTAAGTTTGTTAGTCACTCATCTATAGTAATTCTTGTCTGTGATTTCCTAATTAATTATATTTTTACTAAATTCGATTTTTTAAGATGTTTTTCCTTTGGAATAATCTATAATCTAATTGGGTTTTTTTGTGATTTTCTAAAAAGCCTTAAAATTATTTTTAAATATTTTTTAGATACATTAAGCTAAGAAATAATAATTTCTAAGTTAGGTATTTTTATTTATCTTGAAAGGTTTATTAAAGACCTTCATTAAAGATTTTATAAATTTTTATTGCTATAGAAAGCTGTTCATAAAAGTTTCCATCTGAATTTTCCATGTTTAAAATCTCTTTCATTTTATTAATCCTATATCTGATAGTATTGTCATGCTGAAAGAGTTCCTCAGAGGTTCTCTTTACACTACCGTCATTCTCAATATATTTTATTGCAGTACTTAAAATGTAAGTATTATATTTTTCATCATATTCCTTCAAAGGCAGGATTATTTCTTCATAAAACTCTTTAATCCATACTTCATTAACAAAGGGCATTATAATCTTATATACTCCAATATCTCCGTAAAGTATTTCACTTTTATCAGAAATTTCACCCACTCTTACAGCATAAAAGCTTTCTTTAATACCTTTAGCCAACTTTTTTAGACTTAAATGTTTGTTACTTATGCCAATGATATACTTTTCAGTATCAATTCCTATATTCCTTATTAGCCCACCCAGCCTTTTCACTACATCATTTTTTTCTAAATTTTCATAGGTGAAAATTATAAGTATACCCTTTCTATACTTAAAAACCGAATTGTAGATGCTCTTATTTTCACTCTTCTCGAAGCTTTGTAGTAATCTAATTATATTTGCATCATCTATATATTTCTTTTCTTTACAATAAGCTACTATAAATTTTTCTTTAAAGGAACTATTTATTTCAGATGCCAATTCTTTTATCATTACTTTGCTTAGGTTATCCTTAATAATTATATCTACTTTAGTTTCAAGTAGATCGTAATTGTCCTTATCCTTAATAGAATCCATAATATCAGTTATGATATCTTCAAAATACACACTATTGTCGAAGATAAATATTGGAAAGGACCTTTCATTGGCATATTCAATTATTTCAGCAGGAAGCTCCTTATAATATATATCCTTTATCCCTAAACCACTAACTCCATCTTTAATAAGGCCTTTAATAGCTTCAATTAACAGCTTCACATCATTTCTGGCAAAGAGAAAGCTGCTTATTACAAAATCTCCCCTACCAAACTGGCCTTCAATTTTATCTATCATTTCATAATCTAATATGCCTACCTTTTCTATTTTTCTATCTAGGCCCCAGCCTTCAGTTAATAATTTAAAGTTTTTTACACTATCTAATTTCATTGCTTCTAAAATAGTTATAGACATAAAAACATCTCCTTTTGATGGATATACAGACTCCAATCCTCAGATTCCAGGAAGGGGGTCCTTAGATGCAGTAGATATTTAAATATACATTTTCTCTGAAAATTCTCAATTTCCTGTTTATAATTTATTTTTAACAAAAAAATTAAGAACATTACAATTATAAATGTTCTTAATTAAAATAAAAAATATATGACTTAAACTATAATGTTAATTAACACAACTAGAAACTTTAATATTTACCTTACATCAAACATTAAAAAACCTTTTAGCTATATTTATAGACTCCCTGGCATCCTTACCGTAGTAGTTTGCTCCAATCATCTCAGCATATTCTCTGTTTAAAACTGCTCCCCCAACCATTATAGAGCAGTCGATTCCATTCTTTCTAAGCTCCTTTATGGTTTCCTCCATACTTTGGACTGTGGTGGTCATTAGGGCACTTAGACCTACTAGCTTTATATTTTCCTTCCTCGCTGTATTGACTATTTCTTCTATAGGTACATCTTTTCCTAAGTCTATAACTTCGAAACCATAGTTTTCGAGGAGAATTTTTACAATGTTTTTACCTATATCATGGATATCTCCCCTTACGGTGGCAAGTATTATTCTTCCCTTGGATATCCTATTTTGTCCTTCTACTATCAGCTTTTCTTTTATCACTTCAAATGCTCTTTTTACGGTTTCTGCACTCCTTATGAGCTGAGGTAGGAACATCTCTCCCCTTTCATACTTTTCACCAACCACATCTAATGCAGGAATCAGATGGGAATCTACTATTTCCATGGGAACCTTAGTCTCCAAAAGCTCCTTTGTCTTTATCTTGGCTTCATCCTTCATACCCGCTATTACTATTTCCTTTAAATTCCTACCTATTTCCTTCTTTTTTCCTTCTTCTTTAGGGAGATTACTATAGAACTCTATATACTCCTTACACTGCTTATCTTGATTTACTATAACCTTAAAGGCCCTTATGACATCCATAAGTGATTCCGATGTAGAGTCTGTTATGGGAGCGTCTAAACCGTACCCCAAGGCCAATGTCAGATAGGTACTATTTATTATTTTTCTATTTGGAAGTCCAAAGGATACATTGCTTGCACCTAGAACAGTTTTTACATTGTACTTAGCCTTTATCATAGGTATAGCCCTTAGAGTTTCCATAACAGCCTCCTGGGCTGCCGATGCCGTAAGTACAAGGCAGTCTATCAATATATTTTCTTCAGGTATTCCATAGGTTTTAGCAGTCTCTATAATCTTCGTAGCTATTTCAACTCTTTTTTCTGCAGTCTTAGGCAGTCCTTCCTCATCAAGGGTAAGGCCAATAACACATGCTCCATATTTTTTGGCTATTGGAAATATCTTTTCCATACTAGAAGCTTTACCGTTCACAGAGTTTATTATGGCCTTACCATTATAAATCCTTAAGGCTTCCTCAATTACATCGACCTTTACACTGTCTATTTGAAAAGGCAAATCTATTATAGATTGAAGCTCTATGATAGCTTTTCTCATCATTTCCTTTTCATCTATTTCTGGAAGCCCCAAATTTATATCCAATATATCTGAGCCAGTCTCTTTTTGGGCTATGGCTTCGGATATTATATAGTCTATATCATTTTTAACAAGTGCTTCCTTTAGCTTCTTCTTTCCAGTAGGATTTATCCTCTCTCCTATGACCTTTACACTTTCTCCGAGAATAACCGTCTTTTTAGAAGAACAAGCAGTGGTTAATTTCTTATTTTGCAGTCTCCTAGGCTTTAAATTCCTTAAATTATCCTTAACTGCCTTTATAAACTCGGGATCAGTACCACAGCATCCCCCAAATACAGTTACTCCCTTTTCAGCCATATATCTTATTTCTTCGGCAAATTCAGGGGCTGTCAAATCATAAACCGTCTCTCCATCCACCAATTTAGGAAGTCCTGCATTTGGCTGTATCATCACTGGAATAGTGGCTCTATCAAGGATTTTATCAATTATTGGCTGGAGCTGCTTTGGCCCTAGGGAACAATTGACTCCCAATACATCCACTCCAAGTCCCTCTAAAACCTCCACCATGGTCATCGGGTCCGTTGCCATTAGGGTTCTCATGTTTTCCTGAAAGGTCATGGTACAAAAAACAGGTAAATCGCTATTTTCCTTTGCTGCTAAAATAGCGGCCCTAGCCTCATAAAGGTCCGAAATAGTCTCTATTAATATAATATCAGCTCCTGCTTCCCTACCAGCTATTACCTGCTCCTTAAAAATATCATAGGCATCATTAAAGCTTAAGGTGCCAAAGGGCTGGAACATCTGGCCCGTTGCTCCTATATCTAGAGCCACTAATTTGCCTCTTGCAGCCTTCTTAGCTATTTTTACAGCCTCCTTAATGACCTGCTCTACAGAATAGGGTGAATCCTTAAGCTTTAGTCTGTTTGCTCCAAAGGTATTTGTAGTAACTACATCGGCTCCCGCCTCTATATACTTTTTATGAATCTCATATACGATTTCTGGAGAATGGATATTATAACCTTCAGGTAATTCTCCTCCCTTCAATCCCTTTTCTTGAAGCATTGTTCCCATAGCCCCATCAAATAACAGGAAATTATTGTTTATTAGATTTTGAATTTGCACAGTTATCCCCTTCCTTTGTGAATAAACAATTGTCATATAATTTACATTTTTTACAACCTGAAGCTTTTCTCTCTAAATCCTTACCAATTCCTATAAATGCAGTCACAGATTTTCGTGGAAGTAATATACAACTATCGGTTACAGTGAGTCCAATGTGTTTTTGTGCATTTAGAAGATTTAAAATCCTAGGCTGAATTTCTATGGATAGGTCTCCATATCCTGGACTATATCTTGTAGTAGTATTATATCCATTATCCACAGCAATTTTCTTTATTCCCGATTCCACTGTATCACATAAAGCTTCTACGGCTGCTGTGGCACAGGCATCAAATATTAGGCTTTTAGTTAGATTAAACTTACTATAATACCTAATCCTACTATCAACCTCATTACCCAATGTCACTGCCATAATCACACATTTATAGGAATTTTGTAGGTG
>JAKSBP010000361.1 GCA_022361035.1 Clostridia bacterium | reverse complement strand
TATTTATTATATTTATCACCTTATAGATGAGTGATAGAGAATGTTAACTTACTTCAGCAATCACAGAGAATCCTTTAGGCTCATGCTATAAATCTGTTTTTAGATAGGTAATAGAAGGTAAAACAGATTTATAAAAATCGCTCTAAAGGAAACCTCAGTGCCTGCTTTCGTTTATTAAGTTTGTAACTCACTCATCTATAGTACAATATGATATGTAAAAATAAATTAAAGATATTAAAAAAGCAATCAAGGGAAATCCCTCGATTGCTTTTTATTTTAATATTATATTCAGTCTATTACATTAGTGAACGTATAAATACTATAGCTATTGCAATTGGTCCAACATATTTAACTAAGAATATCCAAAGTGGAGCCAGTTTAAATTCTATCTTTCCATCATTTGTAGCTTCTGCAAGAGCCTCGTCGGTTCCCCAAATCCATCCAACAGCTATACAAAGTAGAAGCCCGCCTAATGGTAACAGAATATTTGAGGCAACAAAGTCTAATGAATCAAAGAAGTTTCTTTCTCCAATGAATGTAACATGACTCAACGGTCCATTCGATAGGGAAGCAACTACTCCAATAAGAAACATAACAAATCCTAATCCAAATACTGCCACCTTACGATTAATTTTCCACTCATCAACTACATAGGCAACACATACTTCTAATAGAGAAATTGATGATGATAGTGCTGCAAATAGAACTAAAAAGAAAAATAATATAGCAAAAACTGTTCCTAAAGGCATTTGAGCAAATATTGCCGGTAAAGTTATAAATAGAAGTCCCGGTCCTCCGCCTGGCTCAAAACCAAATGCAAATACGGCAGGCATAACTATAAGTCCTGCAAGAAGTGCAACACCAGTATCAATTAATGGAATAACTGTTGCACTCTCTGGTATATTAGTATCCTTACTTAAATAACTACCATAGGTAATCATACATCCCATACCTAAACTTAGGGAGAAAAATACCTGACCTAATGCATCAAGTACAACACCTATATTAATTGCTTCAAAATTAGGTATTAAGAGATATTTGATACCTTCAATTGCTCCAGGTAAAGTCATAGCACGTATTGCAATTATAATTATCATTATAAAAAGACCTGGCATCAAAATTTTACTTGATTTTTCAATACCTCCACCGATACCGCCTAATACTATAATCATAGTCATTAACATAAATATTCCATGATACACTATTGGTTCAACTGTTCCACCTACTAAAGCACCAAACATTCCACCTAAAATTTCTGGGTCTGCTATATTTATTGCACCAGTAAGTGATTTAATTATATAATTTATTACCCATCCTCCAACTACACTATAGAATGAAAGAATAATGAATCCTGCTAATACACCTAAACCCCCAACCCATGCCCATTTTTTACTTATCTTTTTATAGGCACCGATTGCATTTAATTGAGTATGTCTACCAAGGGTTATTTCAGCTAACATTAAAGTAAAACCAATAAGAAATAAAATTATAAAATAAACAAGTACGAAGGCTCCACCGCCGTTTCTTCCGGCCATGTAAGGGAACTTCCAAAGGTTACCAAGTCCTACTGCTGAGCCCGAAGCAGCTAATATAAATCCTATTTTAGAACCCCACTGCTCTCTTTGAGTATTTTGATTTAAATTGTCCATAGTTTTCCTCCTTTTTTAGTAGTTTTTAATTCTATTTATTATTAGTTTTTCACCTCCTTTTAAATTATGAATGAGGTTTTCAAAGTTAAAAATTGTAAATATCTGGGTGTTATTTATGCATCTTTATTAATTAATATATTTGAGAATATATTTTGAATTGTTTGACAATTCCCCGACACATAACTCCATTATAGTACACTATCCTAATTTTTTCAACATTTTTCTCATTATTTAATTCTTTAAATACTTAAATAATTTTTTTCCTACAGACTTTCAGTAATATTAATTTTGAGTAAATTTTCTATTTTGGGAAAAAATATAGGAAAAATATATAAAGGAGTGTTTTAATGGATATAAATAGAGCAAGAGACATTATAAACTCAGAAGATAATATCACAGTCACCTACAAGGGTAAATCTGTGTGGATTAATAGTATTAATCCCAATATTGAAAAGGCCTTTGTAAAAACCCTTGATGGAACTGATCAGCATTACCATGTTTCAGTATCTGATTTAATAGAACCCTAGGATAAAGGACGAGACTTTCTCAGTCATCAACCTATAAATATCTATTCTTTAAGACATAGACAAAATAGGTCGTAAATCTTTCTCTGGAAACAGTTTATATAAATGAGAGATTGAGAATGTTAACTTATAAAATCATCCAGATTGGTTGAAATAAGCTCCGCTCCTCGATTTTAGCGTGCCTTGAACTTGGAAGTTTGTTAAAGCCTATCATCTTGTTAACTTTGTTAACAAGATGAATAAATGTGAAGGACCCATAGGCCCTTCACATTTATTGTATTTAACTTTCAAACCAAATCTTTATTTCCCTTTTTGCGGCATGGATATCCGATGAACCATGTACCGAGTTTTGTCTTACACTTATTCCATATAAATTTCTAATACTTCCTTTTTCAGCCTTTAAGGGATCAGTAGCCCCATTTATTTTCCTTACTTTAGAAATGGCTTCCTCACCACTTATAACCATAGCTACTATACTTCTATCCTTTAAGGATGATATCAATTCTTGAAAAAAAGGCTTTCCTTTGTGTTCTTCATAATGTTCTTCTAGTATTTTTCTAGTTGGTGATATCATCTTAAGATTTTCTACATAGAGTCCATTTTCTTCATATATGCTTATTATTTTTCCAATAATATTCTTTACCACAGCATCAGGTTTAATAAGCACTAATGTTCTCTCCATATAAATCTCTCCCCTAAAGTTTTTATCTAGATTATCAGATAAAGTAAATACTTATTATCGTAATATAACCGATAATAGCTATTTTGTCAATATATCTATAATGGCATCGTGACTAGCTCCTTGTGGAATGTAAAATATACCGTATTTAAGCATTCTGTCAGCTTTTCTCCTATAAACTAGGTTTCTAAACTCTTCCTTATCGTCTATTATATTTTCCTTTAATAAATTATTTATTATTTCTTCACTGGATTGGCCTTCTTCAATTATAAATTCTATGTAATATTGCTTCTCAGAATCGGATTTTTCTTCCTCAGTTTTTTCTTGCTGAGTTTTTGTTTCATTTTCAATAGGTTTTTCTTCCTTTAAATTACTGACTTGTGAATTTTCACTCTCATCTTCTCGACTTTTTTCTATCTCCTCGTTAAAGACTTTATTGATTTTAAAAACTTCATCTAGCTCATACATTCCAAGTCCTCGAGCCATCTGTTTAATCTCTCCTTCAGAATAACCTATATACTTCACATTTGGATTTACAAAATTAATAATTATTCCTAGTACTAAGCCAATACCAATACCAAGAAATAGATAGTAAATACGTACTTTATTATCTTTCATAGTCTACTCCTTTTCATTATAATCTAAATATATATCTTACCTACTAATTGTAACAAGATATGACTAAAAAATAAAGCACCTTAAATACCTAGGCCCATTAAGCCAAGTTTTAATAATGCTTTGAAAAGTTTATTAAGGTCTAAAAGTAATTATTTTTACAGGTTTGAGCCTATTTGAGATATACTTCGGTTTCAATAATTGATTCTTGATTTTCTCCTATTATCTCAAGGGTTATTTTTCTTACAGTAGTTTTAAAGGTTTCATTAAAATCCTCTGTATCCTTTACGGCCTCTATAAATTCTTTGTCATCATCAATCCTTCCAAGGGTTAAATGGGGCTTAAATTCAGTGGTTTTAAAAAATTCCGGTTTATACTTCTCTAGTATACCCGTATAAAGTCTTTCGTGAAGCTTCGTAAGTATCTTTTTACCTTTAATAACATTTAAAAATAAATAATTTTTACTTTCACCTGATATTCCTTGAAGCTCTATTTCAAAAGGCCTTATCCCCTCAATGTTTTTTTCCATATGCTCCTTTATTTTAAAAGCTGAAATATTGCTTTTAAATGGAAAAACTAAAGTTATATGGGGTGCAACTTTATCTACTACGGGATCATATTTTTCTCTTAATTGATTGATCTTATCGATGTTACTGAATTGTGTAAATATTAATATGCATCTATTTAGCATAGCCACTCCCACCTATTCCTTAGTTGATTTTTAAGATTCCTATCTTTATTAGATGAGTGACTTACAAATTTAATAAACGAAAGCAGACTCTGAGGTTTCCTTTTGAGCGATTTTTATAAATCTGTTTTACCTTCTACTATCTATCTATAAACAGATTTATAGCATGAGCCTAAAGGATTCTCTGTGGCTGCTGTAGTAAGTTAACTTTCTCTATC
>JAKSBP010000321.1 GCA_022361035.1 Clostridia bacterium | reverse complement strand
TCTTTTTCATTATCTAATCAACCTCTTTATTAATTTGATTTCAATAAGTTTCCTTCTACTTAAATAATTTTTTAATCATCTCAGGCACTTCATTTTTATAGAAACTACCATACATATGTGCTCTATCATCGTTCTTGAAATCAATATGTACACTTACTATACTTTTTTGACTAGTAAATCCGTGATGATAATTATCTAAAACTATTTGCATAATATCTTTGTCATCCATTATAATTTTCTTATTACCTTCATTCTCTAAGGTCATGATTCTAATATCATCAGGTAGTTATTAATTTTTTATACATTCTATAAATCCTCCATTTTTATCCTCCAAAATATAATAATATCTAAAAAAATTACATTAAACATTTTAATTATAACATGTTAACCATAGTACTCAAAGACAATATCCTTTATCTGTCATGTACTCTTAATAATGACAATAAAAAAGAATCGAGACTTAGTCGATTCTCATAATTAGAATATTTAGCTATGAAGTAAATCTTGAAAATTTAAACTTCTATTACCTTTATCGTTTCTTCTATTTCTTCCTTTGCTTTACGCCCTTTTCTCCACTGGTTTCTATAGCCTAAGCATCTACATATATACTGTATTCCTTCTTCTTCTATATTTCTTCTATAATGTACATGACCCATTATTACATATTTTACATTGCTATTGAATAAATCCTTATATAAATCACTTCCTAAATATCCGTTGAAGTATTTCCACTTTTCATTATTAGAAGTATTTACTAAAAAGCCCCTATGGGTTACCATGTGAGTTACAAAAATAATTTTTTTATCCTTAAAGTTCTCCATTTCTTCCTTTAATTTATCATAAAAATATCTAGTCTTTTCACAATCGGAAACCTTCCAGTTTATATATTTTTTATCCTGCCACTGTTTTTCTAAATAGCAATCGATTAAATACTTTTCACAGCTATATTTAAAATCTCTATAACTATAATCGTACCAGCCTATATCTCCAATAACTACGTATTCATCATTTAATTTATAAACTCCTCTGCATAGGCAGCTTTCATGTTCAAGATATTTTCTATATATTTGTGTTGTATCTATTATATCCTTATGCTTTATATTCCATAAATCATGATTGCCAGGTACAAATAGACACCTTATATTAGTTTTATTTTCTATATTATCTATTGTAGATAATGTGAGCTCATAATCATTGGAAATATCCCCTGCCACTATTAAATAATCTAAGCCTTTTTTATTTATCACGTCTATTAGAGCATCCTCTATCCTATCATTTTCTTGATATCTTACATCCACATGTATATCAGATATTATACCTATTTTCATCTATTCTATGCCTCCCCCATAATTATCCATATAAATGGCATTCAACAAATCTCCCTTTCTAAGTTCTCCTACTTTAGGGTTTTACCCCTTACATTAATATATGATTCCATTCTACCCATTATCAATTTCTTAACAGCTAAAAATCTGTTCTTAAATAATACAATATTTTAATATGCTTTGATTATAAAGTACACTAGGTTAAATTTCAACGCTAGATTAAAGGTTGCCAAGGGATATGTCAACAACTCCGTCCCCTCATCGTATAGAATCTTATTCCATAAGCCTATAAAAAATTTAATATCAGTTATTTCCCTAATATTTTACAACATTTTTGGGCCTACCTACCAGCCAACCATAAACATTTTCAAAGGCTATTTCTGCCCTTCTATAAATTGACTCATCTGAAGCATAGGCTACGTGGGGAGTTAGAACTGTATTCTTTGCATGTAGTAAAGGATAATCTTCAGGTATTGGGGGTTCCATATCAAACACATCAATTCCAGCACCAGCTATTCTATCCTCGTTTAATGCATTTGCTAAGGCATCATTATCTATGATTGGACCTCTAGCTGCATTGATTAATATTGCTGTTTCTTTCATTAACGATAGTTTACCTCCATCTATGAAGCCCTTTGTCTCTTTTGTCAATGGTAAATGTAATGAAATAATATCGCTTTCTTTTAATAATTCTTCAATTGATAAATACTTTATACCTATCTCCTTAGCTTCTTCCGACTCAAAGCTGTCATAGCCGAGTAGCTTACAATTAAATGCCCTAAATAACTCAGCAGTTTTTCTACCAATTCGACCTGTTCCAATAATACCCACTGTCTTTCTATTTATTTCATTACCAATTAACCCAGCAATAGTTCTCCCACTTCTCGTAGCCCAATCTCCTTTGGAAATATTTCTTATCAGGTTTATTGTTAATCCTATTACAAGTTCAGCCACCGTAACATCACAATACCCAGCAGAATTAGATATAATAACATTCTTATTCCTACATTCATCCTGACCAACATGGTCAATTCCAATAAATGCTACCGATAGCATTTTTAGATTACTGGCAGATCGTATAACTTCATTTGGTAATGGGTTATTTGCAATTATTAGTACATCTGCATCTTTTGAACGAGCTTTCAATTTTTCAATATCCGTTGTTTTCTCACTATAGTACTCAAATTCATGCCCATTTTCTATTAACCTTTTTGATAAATCGTCAATTACTTTTTTTCCTACTCCTAATGGTTCTAATAATTTAATTTTCATAACATATCTCCTTATTTAGAAATTAAGTTTTACTTAAAATTATCAATTCTAAGCTCCTTTCAGCTCCCCTCCCCCTTCAATCCTAAGCTCTCTTCTATAGATTTTGTGAACCTCATTTTAATATGCTTTGATTATAAAGTACAAGATGCTAAAGCTTGTCAACAATTCCGTCCACTCGTATCACTCCCTATATTCAGAAGGTGATATACCAGTTTTTTTCTTAAAAAACTTAGAAAAATGTCCTGGATATTCAAACCCTAGCATATATGCGACCTGAGCAACTGACTTTTCTGTACCTAAAAGTAAAAACTTTGCTTTTTCAATCAACTCAAAATCTATATGCTCTTTTGTGTTTCTTCCGGTTTCTTTTTTCAATAAATCACTTAAGTAATTTGTCGAGTATCCCATTTTTTTTGCTAGATATTTAACCTTAGGAAGCCCATTATCCACTAAACTTTTTGACTCAAAATAATCTGTAAGCAATGCTTCGAAACGACTGACTACATCTTTATTAACCCTAGTTCTAGTAATAAATTGTCTACCATAGAAGCGTCTAGCATAATTTAAAAGCACTTCGAGATTAGATACAATCAATTGCTCACTATATATATCTGGATTTCTATTAAATTCTTCCTTAATGGTATTGACTATATTATTTATTGTTTTTTCTTCTCGTTCAGACAAATGTAATGCCTCACTAGAATCATAGGAGAAAAAAGTATAGTCTTTTATTCTAGAATTCAACTGGCTTTTTCTAATTAGGTCAGGATGAAAGCAAAGCATCCAACCTTGTGTATCACTTGGTTTATATTCTACAGTTATAACCTGACCAGGAGCCGTAAACATCATACTACCTTCACTAAAATCATAATATTGTCTGCCGTATTTAAGCTTGCAATTAAATCCATCCTTTAAGGTAATTGTATAAAAACCAACAATCATTTGTCTATCTCTATATTCTGATAGGTCTCGTATATTATTTATATCTATTAGTGTGATGAAGGGATGTGCTGGTTTATCATAACCCAACAATTCCTGAAGCATTGTTATTGTATCTATATTTATTATATGTTCTATTTTTCACACCTTCCTCTGCCCTAAAAATATAACTATTATCATTATACAATAAAATAGGTGAGGATAAAAGGTTAGTAAAAAACCCCAAGCATTAGTTTTTATCTAATACTTGAGGTATGATTAACTGTGCTCTCTACCACAGCATATCATTTTATTATGACTTATTTTACATCTGATACAGACCGTATCCCAGTCTTTACTTTGAAAAATTTCTAAAGATACAAATTATCTACTTTCTTTTCCGATTCATTACCCATTTACCAACCCAGTTCAGAACCCTACCCAATACATCATCAAATTCCGATGAGACATTTTTTAGTTCCTTCCGTATTTCAATATGTTGGGGACAATGGCTTTCACACTTTCCACATTCAATACAAAGAGAAGCCCTGGAAACCTCATCACCTATTAAACCGCCTAAATGAATTTCATACATAAGTCTTGCGTTCATAGTGCCAAACATGTACTTGTCATTATATTTTTCAAAACACTGTGGTATATTGACACCTACAGGACATGGCATACAATAGCCACATGAAGTACAAGGTACTTTTGTTAATTCTCTATACTTGTCTCTAACCTTCTCAACTAACAAAATTTCTTCTCTTGTTAGACTATTTGGCTCTACTGTATTAGCAGTATTGATATTTTCCCTAATATGGTTATCATTATTCATACCTGATAAAACACAAGTTACTTCTTCTTGATTCCAAATCCAACTAAGGGCCCACTCTGCTGGTGTTCTTTTTATGTTAGAACTATCCCATAATTCCTTTATTTGCTTAGGCACTTTATTAGATAAGCTGCCACCTCGTAAAGGCTCCATAATAAATACCGCAATATCTTTCTTCGCTGCATATTTCAAGCCCTCAGTACCAACCTGAATGTTTTCATCCATGAAATTGTATTGGATTTGGCACATATCCCAGTCGTAGTCATCAATTACATTCTTAAATGTCTTTAAATCACTGTGGCTGGAAAATCCCACATTTTTTATATAACCCTTTTCTTTAGCTTCATCAAGGAACTCAAGGACACCTAGGCCTTTCATACGATTCCATACATCTTGGTCTAGAATACCGTGAACTAAATAATAATCAATTGTTTCTACTTGCAATTTTTTCAATTGATCCTTTAAGATATAATCCATATCTTCCCTTTTTTTTATTGACCAGGGTGGTAGCTTAGTGGCGATTTTTACTTTTTTACGTAAAGATTTATCACTAAAAACCCTACCTAAAAACCCCTCACTTTCACCATTATGATAGGGATAGGCTGTGTCAAAATAATTTACCCCTTGTTTAATAGCATACCGAATTTGTTCTTCAGCTTTCCTTTCATCTATTCTCCCAAGCTTTGTTGCTAGACGCATACATCCAAAGCCTATCGTTGAAATTTCATCTCCCGTTTTAGGTACAACTCTGTATTTCATCTAAAACCCTCCTCGTCTTATTTTAATGAATATCCCTATAGATAAAAATCATATATTAAGGAGTGTTTTTTCTGAATGTACATACTTCAGATAAGCTTATACATTTCACAGATAAATTACCTTTTATAACTTCCCCCATGTAAAAGGGCTTATACATTCAATCCAAAATACCCTTGTATAGACAGTAAAAAAAGCTAAAAATCTGCTTAAACTGATTACAGATTTCGTAGCTTTCTCCTTTACAGCTTCATCTTTTTTTCCTTCACTCCTAGAGTAATTAATCTAATTTTGTCCACTCAATTTCTCCTTTCATGAAAGTAATATTTTTTATAGAGGATTTAAGATAAGGGGTATTAGAAAAGAGAAAAGTTCTTATTTGATGATATACCCATTAAAAATTTCTTCTCATATAAAAGCAATGGGAGAGGATTACTACCACGTAAAAAATATTGTCAATTCCTTTCTTACCTTCGACATGTATTTTATATTGACAGTTTAATTATAACCAATTTTTTCAATAAACTGTGCTATTTCTTCGTTCACTGCATCTGGATTATCTAAATTCGTTCCATGATGAGCATTAGGAATAGTTTTAAGCTCAGAATGAGAGATATTGTTGTGCATATAGCTTTGCATGCTCCTAGTCAAATTATCATGCTCTCCAATTAATATCAATGTAGGACATTTGACCTTATACAGCTCATCTTTACTATCCATGCGAGTAATTGCAGACCATAGTCTCTGCCAATTATCAGGTGATATAAGTGCAAAAGAGTCTATCATATATTGGTAATTATCTGGGTTGTATTTTGATAGGGCCTTGGCCATTAGTTGTGCAGTTATATCCTTAGGTATAAGCCTTGTACAAAATCGATTAATAGGTACAGTTATCTTTTGATATAGGTTAAAAGAGTTGCTGCAGGGGGTGCCAATTAAGATCAAGCCCTTAACTCTCTTAGGGTATTTTATGGCTGTTTGCAGTGATATATGTCCCCCCATGGATAAACCGCATAAAACTGCGTTATCTATTTTTAAATAGTTCATTAACCCTATCAAGTCAGCACTAAAGTCATCAGGATTTACGGGACCTTCTGGTAAAGAGGAATTTCCATGTCCTCTGACATCCCAAGTTATAACTTTATAATTATCTTTAAATTTAATGGCCTGCTTATCCCATTGTTGATAGTTCAAAGAAGCACCATGAGTAAATATTAAAGCCGGTCCTTCACCTATGACTTCATAGTAAAGATTAGCATTGTTGATGATATAGTTTGGCATTATTTCATCTCCTTAACACTAGATTTGATACTTAAGCATTTTTAAAGCAAACTCAAATATTTAATCTTTGTAAAACCCAAGCAGTTAGTAAGATTAATGGTTAAATATAATTATATAGTGCATCATTAATTGTATTGGAATTATCTATAGCTAATAAACTTTTAGTTATACTCTTAAGTATTGTCTCTTGCTTTTCTATGGTAAAAGTTTCACTAATATAATTAAACATGAAATAATATTTTATACTATTATCTTAAAATTAAAAACCATAACATAAAATCACACCAATTTTTTCTACGTACTTTTCAATCCCTTAAATAAATATATTTTCTAGGTAAAAGTTTATTATATTTTCAAAGGGCCCTTCGCCATTGTACTATCTTATTATTTTCATTGCCACCTTCCTCTCTCTATTTTTTTAAATCTCTTTACTCCTCTTAAAGCATAGGTATATAAATGGATGTAGAAAAGTTATGAAAACATGAACTGCTGTAAAAAGAAAATTTGTAAAAAAATCTCAAAAAAACTATTGACAAAAAAAATATTTTTGATATCATTATATTGTAATGATTACAAATATGAAATTATTACAATAATTTAAAGTTTGAAAAATACGCCTAAAAAATTATAGAAAAAGATATTAATTGTTATCTAAAAGAATAAAGTTTTGAAGTAGGTAAGAATCATTTGTATTTTAAAGGCAATTTAAAAGATTGTCTTAAAAATAAATAAAAACAATAAAAATTGAAAGATTGAAGGAGGAAAATATCATGGAAGAAAGAATGCCGCTTATCGGTGAAGAATTTCCTAAGATGGAAGTAGTAACAACTCACGGAGTTAGTAATCTACCTGGAGACTATAAAGGAAAATGGTTTATTTTATTTAGCCATCCAGCAGATTTTACACCGGTTTGCACTACAGAATTCGTAGCTTTTCAAAACCTTATGGGAGAATTTAAGAAATTAAATACTGAGCTTATCGCTTTAAGCGTTGACCAAGTATTCTCACATATAAAATGGGTTCAATGGATTAAAGAAGAGTTGAAGGTAGAAATACAATTTCCCGTAATTGCTGACGATACTGGAAATGTATCTAAAAAATTATCCTTAATTCATCCTGGAAAGGGAAGCAATACTGTAAGAGCAGTATTTATTATAGACCCTGAAGGAATTATCAGATCAATAATTTACTATCCTCAAGAATTGGGAAGAAATATGGATGAAATTGTTAGAATGGTTAAAGGCTTGCAGATTTCTGATAAAGAAAAGGTTGCACTGCCAGCTGGATGGCCTGACAATGAACTAGTAAAAGATCATGTAATTATACCACCGGCATCAGACATAGAAACAGCAGAAAAAAGACCTAAAGAGTATGATTGCTTTGACTGGTGGTTCTGCCACAAAAAATTATAATATAAAACTATACTTAAGATAAAAGATAGACCCGGCTAAATTAATCCGGGTCTATTGCTTTTTATCAGGTTCTCCTGCTTTAAAGATATTATCATTTATATGTCTTAAAGTTACTGATTTATCCCGTTGAAACAATCCACATATTTGAGGTTGAGACAACCAAACCCTATCTTTTCTAGTATCGATGTCTTTATTATAATTATTTTTTGAAGATAGTTAGGACTTAATATAGTAAAATTACATATTTTTTGAAAAAATTTAATAATTTCATATACTATATTTAAAAAACTCTGATATAATAACTAGTGTGCCATTAACTAAAATATTTACATGTAAGCCCTTGTCCATGAATAAGCAGAAACTCTAAAGGTTTAAAATTCTCATAGACATAAATGGGGTTTTCTCTGTTATGTAATCGTAGACATACATTTTGGGGAGAATATTAATTGTAGTTATTACTTATTCTATCTGTATTCAATATTAATAACATAGGTGATGGAGTTCACCTCTAACCATTGCACAAATGCAATTAATGACTCCTACTAAGATTAAAAAATCTGAGTAGGAGCTTTTTGAATTTTTATAATAATATTTTAAGTTTTAAAATGGCAACAGAAAGGATGTCAATCATGGCTTTAAGTTTGGCAACAATTATTATTCTAGGTTTACTACAGGATAAGCTTTTTAAAAGGTTAGGGTTACCAGGACTTTTAGGCATGTTAATTTTAGGTATTATCATTGGTCCATATGGAATCCATATTATCAGTGATGATATGCTAAGGATTTCTTCCGACTTAAGAAGAATTGCATTAATCATAATTCTATTAAGAGCAGGGTTAGGTATTAAAAAAGAAATGCTTAATAAAGTCGGAATTTCTGCACTAAAAATGAGTTTTATACCTGGGCTATTAGAGGGCATTACTATAATGTTTTTAGCAAGCTACGTCCTGGAGATTTCTAAAATAGAATCAGGAATGTTGGCATTTATAGTAGCTGCTGTATCTCCAGCTGTTATTGTTCCTCAAATGCTTGATTTTATCCAAAGAAAAAAGGGCTATGCTAAAGCAATTCCTACACTGATTTTAGCAGGAGCATCAATAGATGATGTATTTGCTATCACATTATTTACTACATTTTTAGGATTATATGGAGGTAAAAATATAAATATCTTTACTAAAATACTCGAAATACCTCTTTCTATAATTCTAGGAATCTTACTAGGAATAGGAATCGGATTAATACTAATTACACTTTTCAAAAAGTATCGTATTAGAGATACTAAGAAAACCCTTATTTTAATTGGAATAGCAATTATATTCACCAATGTCGAAGATGCTTTAAAGAATATTATACCTATAGCAAGCTTAGTTGGAGTAATGACAATAGGATTTATTCTTTTAGAGAAATATCCTAAAGTAGCAAATAGACTAGCAAGTAAATTAAATAAAGTCTGGGTATTCGCTGAGCTGCTTTTATTTGTACTAGTAGGTGCACAGGTAAATATCTATCTTGCACTTAATTCTGGCATGTTAGGATTATTGATTATTGCTGTTGGATTAGTAGCTAGGTCAATAGGAGTTTTAATTTCAGTTACAGGAACAAATTTCAATTGGAAAGAAAAACTGTTTTGCATAATCGCATATACTCCCAAAGCAACAGTACAAGCTGCCATTGGGGCAGTTCCTTTATCAGCAGGAGTAGAATCAGGAGAACTGATACTAGCAATTGCTGTACTATCCATTATTATTACTGCACCTCTAGGAGCCATTGGAATAAAATTTTCTGGGAAAAGATGGTTATCAGACTAAAAGGATACTATACAATAGATTCTGAAGTTCGCTCTTTTTCTACGTAATTTTTTCATTCATTCTCTTCCCTTTTACTTACTTAAAAAATTACATACAATGTGTATCACTAGCTGCTGTTTTAATAACCTTTAAGACAGACCTAGGCAAAAGTAAAAGGCTTGGTATTAAGTTTTTTTACTTTATAAAGCTAGAGGAATATTATATTTAAGCTAAAAAAGTTATGATTCCTTTATTAAATAAACCTTGTTATATGGATTATCCTAATCTAACCCCCTGCTATTCTTTCTATTAAGGCATCATCTGCAAGCTTTGATAATTTATAGTTTTTATGTTTTTAAAATTTCCTTTATCAGACCTTGAAGATAAAAAAATAGCTACAACATTAAGAATGTTATCCATTCTTTGCTGTAGCTCTCTTTTATCTACATAATCAGAATCTTCTACTGTATTCTCTGAAAAAAGTACTTGAACATTAACTAGTGCTGTTTACTTGATTAGTGAGGCGTAGGAAATAAGTTTAAGCCGCTTACCTGTACGGGTGTGAATGAACCTAATGTTGTTCCATTTCCCAGTTGACCAAAATGATTGATTCCCCATGTCCACAATGTACCATCACTTTTTAATACTATATTATGCTGATGACCTGCGGCAATGGCTTGTATATCTGATAATTCACTTACCTGTACTGCTCCTGATACTTTTTCATTTGTTCCGATTCCTAGTTGTCCCGTATTGTTTGCTCCCCAGGCCCATACTGTTCCATCGCTCTTTAATGCTATACTGTGATATCCGCCTCCAGCAATCGCTTGTATATCTGATAATCCACTTACTTGTACGGGGACTGTTTTGTTTACTGTTGTTCCATCTCCTAGCTCTCCATATGCATTACGTCCCCAGGTCCACACTGTTCCATCACTTTTTAATGCTATACTGTGATAATCTCCTCCATCAATCGCTTTTATATCCGATAATTCACTTACTTGTACGGCAGTCCTTCTGCCTGTTGTTGTTCCATCTCCTAACTGTCCCGAAGAATTTGTTCCCCAGGCCCACACTGTTCCATCATTTTTTAATGCCATGCTATGACTCATTTGTCCAGCAATCGCCTGTATATCCGATAATCCACTGGACTGTACAGGTGTTGTTCTTTGTGTTGCTGTTCCATCTCCTAGAATTCCATTAACGTTTGCTCCCCAGGCCCACACCGTTCCATCACTTTTTAATGCCATACTATGATGTCTCCCTGTGGTAACCGCTTGTATATCCGATAAATCACTTACTTGTACCGGTGTTTTTCTGGTCCATCTTGTTCCATCTCCTAACTGTCCATTGGAATTCCTTCCCCAAGTCCATACTGTTCCATCACTTTTTAATGCTATGCTGTGCATATGCCCTACAGCAATATTTGTTACAGCACTCATCCCTTCGTATGCATAAACAGCATTTGTAGATACACTTACTATACTCATACACAATACTAATAACATCAAACCTACATAAGCAATCCTTTTTCCTAATTTCATAATAAAATACCTCCCATACCAATATTTTTCAATTTTTCTATTTAATTATATATCAGCAAAAAAATAAATATAAGTCTATATTTTATTAGATGAATATTATATAATTATATTTTAAAGCAATATATTAAAGGCTCCCTTTACATGCAGGCCTAGGGTCTTAATTTATATTTTGTAGGACATAGGGTCAGGCTAAACACGTAAAAAGCTTGATATTAAGTTCTTTAACTTTATAAAGTTAAAGAACTATTATATTTCAACTAAAAAAATTATGACTCGTTTATTAAATAAACCTTGTTATATGGATTATCCCAATCTAATCCCCTGTTATTCTTTCTATTGAGGCATCACCTACAAGCTTTGATAATAGCTAGTCTTTATATTCTTTAAAATTTCCTTTATTAGAACCTTGAAGATAAGAAAATAGCTACAGCATTAAGAATGTTATCCATTCTTTGCTGTAGCTCTCTTTTATCTGCATAATCAGAATCTACTACTGTATTCTCTGAAAAGAGTACTTGAGCATTCACTAGTGCTGTTTACTTGATTAGTGAGGTGTAAGAAATAAGTTTAAATCGCTTACCCGTACGGGTGTGAATGAACCTAATGTTGTTTCATTTCCCAGTTGGCCAAAATGATTTGCTCCCCAGGCCCATAATGTACCATCACTTTTTAATACTATGTTATGAACATGCCCTGCGGCAATGGCTTGTATATCTGATAATCCACTTACCTGAACTGGTCCTGATATTGTTTCATTTGTTCCGTTTCCTAGTTGCCCCGTATTGTTTAATCCCCAGGCCAATACTGTTCCATCACTTTTTAATGCTATACTGTGATATCCGCCTCCAGCAATCGCTTTTATATCTGATAATCCATTTACTTGTACTGGTGTTGTTCTATCTACTGTTGTTCCATCTCCTAACTGTTCATTCTCATTACGTCCCCAAGCCCATACTGTTCCATCACTCTTTAATGCTATGCTATGATGTACGCCTCCAGCAATCGCTTTTATATCCGATAACTCACTTACTTGCAAAGGGACTGTTTTGTTTACTGTTGTTCCGTCTCCTAACTCTCCATATGTATTACGTCCCCAGGTCCATACTGTTCCATCACTTTTTAATGCTATACTATGATATGCGCCTCCAGTAATCGCCTTTATATCCGATAATTCACTTACTTGTCCTGGTATTTCTCTGGATGTTGTTGTTCCATCTCCTAGCTGTCCGAAAGAATTTGCTCCCCAGGACCACACTGTTCCATCATTTTTTAATGCCATACTATGGCTCATTTGTCCAGCAATCGCTTGTATGTCCGATAATCCACTTGCTTGTACAGGAATTTTCCTATCTGTGTATGTTCCATCCCCTAGAATTCCATTAACGTTTGATCCCCAGGCCCACACTGTTCCATCACTTTTTAATGCCATACTATGATGCATCCCTGTTTCAATAGCTTGTACATCTGATAATTCACTTACTTTTACGGGTGCGTTTCTGTGCCATTCTGTTCCATCTCCTAACTGCCCCCTGGAATTCGCCCCCCAAGCCCATACTGTGCCGTCGCTTCTTAATGCTATACTGTAATGTCCACCTGCAGCAATATTTGTTCCAGCACTTATCCCTTCGTATGCATAGACAGTATTTGTAGATACACTTACCATACTCATACATAATACTAATAACATCAAACCTACATAGGCAATCCTTTTTCCTAATTTCATAATAAAATACCTCCTATACCAATATTTTGTAATTTTTCTATTTAATTATATATCAGCAAAAAAGTAAATGTAAGTCTATATTTTATTAGATGAATGTTATATAATTATATTTTAAAGCAATATATTAAAGGATCTCTTTACATGCAAGCCTAGGGTCTTAATTTATATTTTAAAATTTATCAATAATATCAAAAAAAATCTATAGCCCTAAATATTTAAAGCTCTGAAACTAATAATTTAGATTCAGAGCTTATATAAATCGTTGATTAAAAAATCTTTCTTTAATTTTCTTGCTGTCATCAATTAGTCTTATAAAGATAAGATTTTAAGTTAATCAATAACCTCTTTAATATATTAAGCTTCTTATCACAAAGCTATGCTAAAAATGATATTACATAGTCAACTACATTAATTAAAACATGGCCTGTATTTTGTAACACCATAGTATTAGACTGTGGAAGCAATTTATCTATTCTATCTGCTATTTTTTTAGAAGGTAACAATGCATCATCCTCTCCTCCAATATATAGAGTAGGCATTGTTAGTCTACTTAATTCTTGATCTGTAAATACTGGCAAAGACCCCATGCGTGGGTTATAATGCTTCATAATAAGGTTACAAAACTTTAGGACTTGTTCAGGTACAGCTTCTTTTCCATAGACAATTTTATTTAATATATTGATTCCTTTTTCTCCTAACAGCATCAACGGTGCAGCTTTAAATAAAAAGGAAAGTTTTGCAGGGGTTATACCCGATGTAGCTAACAAAACAAGTTTTTCAACTCTTTTGGGCATATAAATAGCATATTTTAACGCCATCCATCCTCCAAGAGAATTTCCTACAAAAACTGCCTTTTCAATATTTAGTGCATCTAAAATTTCATCTATCCACTTTCCATAATGATTGTCCATCATATCTGGTCTATTTTCATCACTTTTTCCCGGTTCTCCTATTATATCTACAGCATATACTCTATGATTTTTACTAAGCTTCTCTATATCTCCCATCCACATAGAAGAGTTTGTTGAAGACCCATGCATTAATAAAATAGGTTTATTTTCTTTTTTCCCGCTGGCAATAATAAATGTATTGCCATAACTAGTATTAACATTAACAATTTCATTACTTACAGGCCATTCTTTAATAATATTTTCATATTGGTTTATAATCAATGTTTTTCCTTCATTAGATTTATAAATCGAATTATTTTTCATTTAATCATTCTCCTCCCTTATCCGTCCTCATCTAATAAAACAGATATACAGCTTAACAATGTCTCAGTAAAATGAACAGTTCCCCATAGCATAACCCTTAATTTATGAGATTTTTCAATATATTGAATATTCATTGTTGATTTGCCGTATTTGGGATCCTTAGAATTTATAACTGCTATAAGCGTATTTGATATTCTTTCTACTTCACTTTTACTCTTTACAAAGATATCAATTACTGTAGAAACAGAAACTTTATCATTATTTTCATTTAATCTACCATCTATTTTAGTAGTATTATTTGTTACTTCATAAAAGTTTTCTAAAGTCGTATTTCCATCACCTTCCACAAACAAACTCAAATCATGTCCAGTAATCCTCCATTGCTTTCCAACTTTTGTAGCCCTTAATTTTCCTTCCCTTATATACTTGCGTACTGTTTTTGGATGGATGTTTAATAATTCAGCTACTTGATCTGCAGTATAAAATTTGCTTTCCATAATTTCATCTCCTCTTCTTATCTTATATCCATGATAACAGATTCAAAGTAATTTTACAACCCTTTATAGTATTTAATGTAATTTTATATAACTTTATAGTATTTTGTATAATTTAAAGTGATATAGAAAATTTTAAGATTTATATATAAAAGACTATGAAGTATGCTTATTTAAAACATATTTCATAGTCTTTACTGATTTTTTGCATTTCTCACATAGTATAAAAAACTAGTCAGATAAGCCGGCCCTTCAAAAAAGTTCTGTAAATATGGATTCTCTCGAAGCTGAACTATTATAAAATATTAATTATTCTGATATTGTGTCTTTAACATCGATGAAAAGATTCCTTGTTTTTCTTCTAATTCCGAAGGGGTACCTGTTTCTGCAATAGTCCCGTCTTTAATAACAACAATTTTATCAGCTCCTGAAACTGTTCTCATACGGTGAGCAATGATCAAAACGGTCTTGTTTTTTATAAGCTCACTAAGTGCTCTTTGGATTTTACTCTCATTTTCCGTATCAAGAGATGCTGTAGCTTCGTCAAGGAGGATAATTGGAGCGTCCTTTAGTATTGCTCTAGCTATTGATATACGCTGTCTTTCACCTCCTGATAATTTTTCTCCGTTTTCTCCAATCAAGGTATCATATCCTTGTGGAAGCTTTGTAACGAACTCATCGCACTGGGCAAGCTGTGCTGCCTTTATTACTTCCTCATTCGGTGCATCTTTCTTTCCAAGACGGATATTATCCATAACACTTGAATTAAAAAGTGTAACGTCCTGAAAAACAATTGAGTAATTATTTAAAAGAGTTTCAGGGTCAACCTGGGAGATATCTTTTCCCCCCAAGGTGATGACACCTTTATTTATATCCCAGAATCGTGCAGCCAGCTTTGTCACCGTACTCTTTCCTCCCCCTGAAGGTCCTACAAGTGCTGTCACGTCGCCTTGCTTTGCGATAAAGCTTACTTTCTTTAATGTTTGCACGCCGTCTTGATATGAGAAATCGACATTTTTGAATTCAATATCGTAATTTTCAGGATAAAACTCAGGCTTCCCATTCTGTATTGGCATTTCATCCATCTCTTTCATACGTTTTATACGCACGTTTAGATACATAAGCAGTGCAAATTTATTCATTGCATCCATGA
>JAKSBP010000344.1 GCA_022361035.1 Clostridia bacterium | reverse complement strand
TCAATACATACCATGTTACGGTTAAACCACTGAAAAATACACATTTTTCAAAAACACTAATCCCTTCAAAACATGCAAATAACTACACTCCATAAAATATTTTCTAAAGTCTTTTATAATTTTTCCTATTGCTAAGAAAATTAAATGTAAATTTGTAATTTCAAGGTTTTCACCCTAATCCTCTAATTTTATCATTACAAAATTGATGGTTAGGATGGATCCAGCCTGACCTTTACAATATCATGGGCATCTAGCTTTATAGTTTTCTAGAAAGCCACTGCCATATAGTTGGCTACACTATAGGCTATGAATAAATAATCTAATAATATCGGTACCACTGATCATGGTTCCTAAAACACTTCCTAAATTAACTAAAACAACTACAAGCAAGGTACGGGTCACCCTGTTGCTCCAAAAGCCCTTTAAATTTATAATGTCCTCCGATAGATTTTCAAATTCCCTTATATTTGGTCTTCTCACTAATACCTCGGCTAATCCTGCAAACCAGCCGGCTGCTAAAAGAGGATTTAATGAGCTTATCGGGGCTGCTAAAAAGGCGGTAAGTATGGAAATCGGGTGGGCAAAGGCAAGTATGGCACCTACAGCCGATAGGGTACCGTTCCATAGTATCCAGCTCATTATCTGTTTAGTCCCCATATCTTCATTGAGGGCAAAGGTCGATGCTATAAATAGAATAATTGCTAGGGGAATAGTCCAGGATATAATCTTTCCTATGATAGATTTCTTAGGTATTTTATTTAATGACTTCAAATCATTAGTGTTTCTAAGCTCCCTCTTAACTCCTGGAACATGGGCTGCCCCTAAAACAGCTACTATTTTTTCACCTGGTGCATCTTTAATCATTTGGGCCAGGTACTTATCTCTTTCGTCTACTAGGGGAATCTTTAATTTAGGCATACTTTCAGACATTTCCCTTAGGGCAGACTCCAGCATATCCCCGGATTTAAGCTCATTTAATTCTTCCTCTGTAACTTTGTCATCCTTAAATATGCTATAAACTAATATGAATAATAATTTTATCTTATCCCACAGACTAATACTTGCTAAAATTCGCTTCAAGGTTATATCAATGTTTCTATCGGCTAAAACAAGCTCTGCACCAACCTCATTTGCCGATTCAATTCCCTGCATCATTTCCTGTCCTGGCTGAACTCCTAGCTGCTTGGCCATCTTTTTTTGATAAGCCGATAGGATAAGATTGGTTAAGAACAATAGGGATTTCCCTTCTTTAATAATCTTAACTATATCCATATTAGACCATCTATCTTTGTCGTATATTGAAATATACCTAGATTTACACAATTCTACACATACGGTATGGGGCTGCTCTCCTTCGATAACCTCCTTAACTTCATTTACGCTATCCTTTGATACATGGGCTGTACCAACTAAAATGATTTTCTTACCATCAACATCTAATTCATGAATATTACTACTTGTCATTAATTCACCTTCTCTTTTTATAAGCTAAAAATCTATTTAACTTTATTGTTTACATCTATAGCAGAATTCTAAAAAAGGAAATATTAAAATATCCTTCCCTTAATATAAGCTTCTAAGCTACCAACCTATACTATAATATTTTACATTAAAAAATTTAATCCATCAATCCTAATATTTCCAATTTTAGAAAATGATATTATGTTAAATATAACTATTGCAAGGATTGTAGTTGAATTTTAATTAATAAAAGAATATTATATCATAGTTATACTGCCTTAAAGCTTAAAATAGTATTACTATAATATTCTTCTAAACTTTTTACATCATCACATAACTTTACAATTCCAATATTGACTCCTTTATCATATTTATTCTTCAAAAAACTCCGCCCAGGAAATTCTATTATCAATCTCTCTTACCATTCTATAGGCAATGGGTTTAAAACCGCACTTCCTCCAAAATTCCGATGAAGCTAAGTTTGATACTCTATAATCAGCAACAATAAACTCATAGTTTTTACCCTTTAAAAGGTCTATTGAATCATTCATCAATTTCTTTCCATAGCCTTGTCCCATGTGCCTTTGATATGTTCCAGCAATCTTAAGCTCTACTGCATTTTCAGGATTCATCAATGTCCCTTTTACATCCCAGAAAGCTTGAAAGGAAAGGATATCCGAACTCACTTCCCCAACCCTAAACGCTGATAAATCACTATCATCAATGATTTCACCATATCCATTCCTTATATCTCTAAGCATTTCTGGTATGGCAGGCACGTAAATGGGCGATCTATTTTGATAATTCATTATAATATCAGCCATTTTTCTAAGTTCATTTTTATCATTTTTATTTAAATCTCTTATAGCCAAGGAATTATCTACATCAAAGCCTTCATACTCTGAAATCCTCAAGACACAGTGGACCTGTTGAATTGCAAAGCTCAGATTTAAAAATCCCTTAAAATATCTTTCATCTCCTAGAGGAACCATGACATAATGGCTAAAATAACCATTCTTAACCCAAAGTCTTGAAGCTTCCTTATATAAAAGATTTAGTAACAGGGTATCCTCATCGGTTGAAATGGCCATTCCATCATAGGGAACCCATATGGAGCGATTGTAAAAGTAATCATTTCTTATCACTCCAAAAATAAATCCTACAACCCTTTTATTCCGAAGGGCAACAATTCCTTCGATGCCCTTTTTCAGTTTTTCATCTAAAGATTCCCTAATCCTATCAAAATTGTTGCTGTCATTTTTTAAAAAGTCAAAGGAATCAATAATGGCCTTCTGCCTATTAAGCAACAGATTAGACATGCTTTCCAAATGACTTTCATTTATCCTATTAAATACTATATTTTTCTTCATTTTTATACACTCCTAAAATATGATAAGTTAAGTATACCAATTTAAATTACCATAAATCAATAAAGACAATCTATCTTTATCATCCCAATTCCATCCATGTATCCATATTTCTCTACTTAATATCCTAAATTAACCTCTTGCACTAGTAAATTATACATTGGCATTTTGTAATAGTTTAGGGAGTTATGATATTTCATTAGAGTGATTTTTATAAACCTGTTTTTAACTTATAATTACTATAAAAAAATAGGTTTATAGATGAACAAAAAGGAAATATCATAACTCCCGGCTAGAGGAACTAGCACAACAGGTTAAATTGTTTGTTGTGCTATTATATTTTGTTATTTAAATTAATAATTCATTACATCGCCAAATAACTCTTCATCGGTAGGAACAATGGGCTCAATTGGAGAAGAGACCCAGGTTACATTTATAAAATGTTTATAGGTAATATTTTCTGAGGCAATGTTTCCACCCCAAGTACCGCAGCCTAGAGTTAATGTAAAGGGCATACCATTATCCCAATTCCCGCTGTTTCCAAAGCATTGGGGCTGCCTAATCATCACTCTACTGGTCTTAGTTCTAAGGCCGATTTCTTTAATTCTATCTTCATCATATGTATATAGCCCACAGGAATGTCCTGAACCTTGATGGGATGTTATTTCATTTACCTTATCTATGGCTGCATCAAAATCCTTTACCTTATATACCGCCAGGACTACTGACATTTTTTCCTCTGAAAATGGATAGTCAGGCCCTACCCCTGTCTCTTCCACCATGATGAATGTCTTTTCCTGGGGCATTGATAATCCTGCTATCTCTGCTATTTTAGATGCAGGTTGGGCTATGATGTGACGATTTAAGTGACCATCTACCCATAGTGCATCCTTTACTTTTTCTTTTTCCTCTCCATTAGCCAAGTATCCACCTTCTGCCTCAAGTCTTTTCATTAGATTGTCATATATACTCTCTACAACCACTATGGAATTATCTGAAGAACAGCTAGTTGCATAGTCAAAGGTCTTGCTTAACATTATTTTATTAGCCGCCTCCTTAAGGTCAGCGGTTTCGTCCACGACTATAACTGCGTTACCGGCTCCAACTCCATATGCAGGTGTTCCTGAACTATAGGCAGCCTTAACCATTCCAGAACCACCTGTTGCAACAACAAGGTCACATTGGCTCATAAGTTCTCCACTTGCCTCCATGGTTGGTTCTTCTATGGGTATTAATAGGTCCTCGGGAGCACCATATTTCTTTAGGGCACTACGCATAGTATTTATAATTAAAGTATTTGTCTTCTTAGTTCTTGGATGGGGAGCAAATATTATTGCGTTTTTCCCCTTTACCGCATTCATAGCCTTGATTACCGGTGTCGCCTCTGGATTCGTACAGGGTACTAAGGCTCCCACAACTCCAACTGGCTTTGCAACCTTAATTATTCCCCTTTCCTTATCCTCTTCAATGATTCCAACTGACTTAACTTTATTTAAATCCCTAAGAGTACCTCTGACCTTTTTTTGCAGTTTTGTATATTTCCCATCATAATTTCCAAACTGAGATTCCTCAACGGCAAGCTCTGATATCCTCCTGGAGCTTTCCTCATTAACTATTGATAAAGCCATGGCCCTTACCAGCCTATCAACTTCTTCTTGACTGTAGTGTTCTATCTGGGCTTGGGCCCTTCTCCCCCTATCTATTAAATCCTCAATAAATCTCTTTGCCTCAAGGTCCATTCTTTCTATCATATTCCTTTCCCCCTATGTTATCTATTATCAATCTCACTAATCTTAACAGGTCTGCCTTCCTCTAAGGATTTTTTAGCGGCTAAACCTATTAGCACTGGCTTGAGTCCATCGACTCCAGTAACAGGTACTTCTGTATCCATAAGTATGGCATCAATAAACTGCTTAATTTCCTCTGAAAATGACCCCATATACCTTTCTAGGAAAAAGTAGAGGGGCTTTTCAGTTGTAACACCCTCAGAAGTACTGATTACAGCAGTTGAATTTCTATCATTAGTTACTGCTACAGCTCCCTTTGAACCAAAAACCTCAGCCCTTTGGTCATATCCATAGGCAGCACGTCTGCTGTTGTCTATAACTGCTAGGCAGCCATTTTCAAGCTTTAATGTGACTATGGCAGTATCAATATCTCCTGCTTCTTCAAGGGCAGGGTCCACTAGTACATTCCCTACGGCATAGACTTCCTCTACTTCACTACCTGAAAGGTATCGGACCATATCGAAGTCATGGATGGTCATATCTAGGAAAATACCCCCTGAAACCTTTACATATTCTACTGGAGGAGGTTCAGGGTCCCTGGATGTAATCCTTATGATATGGGGCACTCCAATTTTTCCACTCTCCCTAGCTTCCTTAAGGGCTTTAAAGTTATGGTCGAATCTACGGTTAAATCCTATTTGAAACTTGACTCCAGCCCTTTCTACTTCATTTAAAACCTTATATATCCTTTCTAAATCATGGTCTATCGGCTTTTCGCAGAATATATGCTTACCGGCCTGGGCCGCCTCTATTGAAATCTGTGAATGGGTATGGGTTGAGGAACAGATTAATACGGCTTCAATTTCTTGGTCCTCTAAAATATGCCTATAGTTTGTATAAATATCCTTAATTCCCATAGATTTTGCCCATGCCCTTATTTCATCGGTCATGATAGGGTCTGCAATAGCCTTTACTTCAGCATTTGGTACATACTTACTTATACTTTCTCCATGGACCTTTCCTATTCTTCCCCCTCCAATAATTCCTATTTTTATCACTGGAAAACCCCCCTTAATCCCTTTTTCCTATAACCCAGTTTTTTCGTTAATAAATTTTCTTGCCCTTATTGCATACTCCAATGGATTTGCCTTAGCAGGGTCCTGCTCTGCTTCAACAACCATCCATCCTTCATATTTGGCCTTAGCTAATATATCAAAGGTACTGTCAAAGCTTATAACTCCATCTCCTGGTACTGTAAATACTCCTTCCTTAACTCCCTTTAAGAAACTCCACTTTTTTTCTTTGACTTTATTTAGTACCTCTTCCCTTACGTCCTTTAGGTGAACATGTAGGATTCTATCTACATACTTACGAATTATTGCATCAACGGCTTCTTGAGTTCCCTCGGAGAAATACATATGTCCAGTATCGAATAATAGGTAGACATCATCCCTTGTCATTTCCATGAATCTATGTACTTCCTCAGGGGTTTGGATTCCGGTTCCCATATGGTGATGCAGGGAAACCTTCATTCCCTTCTCTGCTGCAAGCTGGGCTAATTTATCCATGCCCTTAGCTAATCTTTCCCACTCTTCATCGGTGAATATTGGCTTTTCATCAAATATGGGCTTATCTGACCCCTGGATGCTGTGACCTTGCTCGGAGCAGCCAATTACCTTCGCACCCATTTCATGCAGGAAATCTCTATGTTTTTTAAAGGCTTCAATAGTTTCCTCCTCGGGTTTAGTTGTGAAAAAGGTACTGAACCATGCGTTGCAAATTTCTACTCCCCTTAAGTCAAGGGCTTTCTTTAATACCTCTGTATCCTTAGGGTATTTGTTTCCGACTTCACTCCCAGTAAATCCAGCAAGGGCCATCTCGCTAATACATTGTTCAAAGGTGTTTTCCTTGCCAAGTTCCGGTAAATCATCGTTTGTCCAGGCTATCGGTGCAATTCCCAATTTCACTTTACCCTTATCCATTTTCATTTTCTATTCCCCCCAATTTAATATTGTCTAGCTTTACTAAGGTTATCCTTCATCTCTCTATATGCCTTTTCTACTTTGTCACTGTCTGATACTTCTGGTACTCCTACATGCCACCATGACCCATAGCCATCGGTCATGGTTTTAGGCATAACTTTAATATCTATTAAAGTGGAAACATTTTGTTTCTTAGAATCTTCAACTGCCTTCCTTAATTCTTCCATGGTTCTAACACTATAGGTCTTCACTCCATAACCCGATGCACTCTTAGCATAATCTATGGGTATAAGCCCACCGTCTAATCTACCGGTTTTTTGATTTCTAAATCTAAATTCGGTCCCAAAGCTTCCCATGCCCTTGGACATCTGAAGATTATTTATACACCCAAATGCCATGTTATCGAATAGTATCACATTTATTTTTTTTCTCTCTTGTATACTGGTAATAAGCTCAGAATGTAGCATTAAATAGCTTCCATCCCCAACCATAGCATAAACTTCTCTATGGGGCTCAGCTAGCTTGACTCCCAGGGCTCCGGATATTTCATATCCCATGCAGGAATATCCATATTCCATATGGTAGGTATTTGGTTTCCTAGGACACCACATCCTCTGGAGGTCTCCGGGTAAGCTGCCCGAGGCTCCAACTATTATTGACTCTTCATCTAATAATTTATTTAATTCTGCCAATACCCTGGTTTGAGTTAAGCATGAATCTGTGTCCCTATAAAATTCTGGCAGCACCTCGTCAATATGGCCTGCTATTTCTGGTTTAAAGCCCTCTCCAACATATTCTATACTAGATAGCCTATTGAGTTCTTTTGTCCAGGCATCCTTGGCATCCTCAATCTCATGGGTATATGCAGATTTATAGTCTTCCCTTTGAAGCTCAGTTCCTATGGTATCTAAAGCTACCTTTGCATCTGCCACAACCTTGACAGCATCCAGCTTATACCCATGATAGGGGGAAATATTAATTGTTAAAAATTCTACCGCTGGATTTGAAAATAGCCTTTTAGAGCATGTGGTAAAGTCGGTAAATCTTGTTCCTACACCAATTACTAGGTCCGCATCCTTGGCTATTAGGTTGGCCGCCAGGTTTCCCGTAACACCAATTCCACCTAAGTTTAGGGGATGGTTAGATTCCACTGCACTTTTACCTGCTTGAGTTTCCCCAAAGGGTATATTGAATTTTTCTGCAAAGGTCCTAAGGGATTGGGAGGCTTCCGAGTATCTAACACCTCCACCACAAATAATAATTGGCCTTTTCTTTCCCTTAATAAGTCTTAGGGCATCATTTATAGACTCGATAGCGGCCATTCGCCTTTCAATCCTATGTACACGCTTTTTAAAGAAATACTCCGGGTAGTCATATGCTTCTGCCTGGACATCCTGGGGAAGGGCAATTGTAACGGCCCCGGTATCGGCTCCACTTGTCAATACCCTCATACTATTAATCATGGCAGTCATCAGCTGCTCCGGCCTGCTGATCCTATCCCAGTACTTGCTAACCGCCTTAAATCCATCGTTTGTACTGACTGTTAAGTCATGGGGCTGTTCTACCTGCTGCAATACTGGGTCAGGCTGGCGGGTTGCGAAGGTATCGCCGGGCAGCAGCAATACTGGAATATTGTTTGCCGTCGCCACCCCTGCGGCAGTCACCATGTTGGCAGCACCAGGGCCTACAGAGGAGGTACATGCATAGATCTGTCTTCTATGGCTTTGTTTTGCAAAGGCAATTGCCGCATGGGCCATGCCCTGCTCATTTCTCCCCTGGTGTACTATTAGGTCACCGGGGTCCTGTTCCAATGCCTGTCCAAGACCTACAACATTTCCGTGACCAAAGATTGTAAATATGCCCTTTACAAATTTTTCTTCCTTCCCATCAAATTCTACATATTGATTATTAAGGAATTTAATTAATGCTTGGGCCGTAGTCAATCTAATCTTATTCAAGGAAATCACCTCCCATATGATTTGTCTATTTATTAGGCCAAACCTTTACATTCGCCTCTAGAAGCCATTTATGCTCTTCTTCGTCAATTCTATCTGTCCACGGATTATTATCAAGATGCCTTATCATCCAGCAATAGTACATAGCATAGCCGGGGGCAGTTGTTTGGGGATGGACTAATCCACCGGGAATTGCCGACATACTATTGTGGGTAATTTTAAACACTTCATCTCCAATTATTGAACACCCAAAGCCCTGGGGCTTGTGGAATCTATAATAATATATTTCTGGTTGAGGGTGGTGATGGGGTGGATAGCTGGACCACTTTCCTGGATAGTTAATAACTTCACCTATAACGAGATTGGAATAGGGGGCATTTGAGTAATCGAATACTGTACGGACCACCCTCCTCGATGTATCACCCAGTACTCCTTCACCAAAAACATGACTTCTGCAATCCCCTGGAGTGTATAGCTTAGATTCAAATATCCTTTCATTGGTAGTCTTTTCTAAAAGAATCTCCCCTTCAGAGAGGGCAGTTATTTTAACCTCCCTACCCTTTGGCACATGAAGGCACCAGGGCTCTTCATCAAATATGGATTTTCTATTAATTTCTTTCCTGCTTCCCTCCCACTCCAGGATAAAAGCTCCATCTAGGAGAAGGAAGGCACTTTCCTTATGGACATCTACACATATTTCCACATCACCTCTTTTAAACTTGTATACGCCCACATCCATAAGCATGTTACTATGCTTACCATCCATTTCTGCCATGCTGTTATAGCCATAGCTAAATTCACCAAGGCGACTGAACATATTTTACACCTCCAAAACCTGTTTTCTTCCCCAGCCTAAAGTCATAATTTTTTCTTTGGCTACATTTTTTACTTCTATCATTGGTTTTTTAAAGAACTTTATTCTGTCAAACTCCTCTGGTCTGCTGTTGATTTCATCCCTTAAGGTGTCACCAAAGGCCATTCTCAGGGCAGTACCTATATTCACCTTTCCTACCCTATGCCTTGACAATCTAGTTAAATCCTCATCCTTTACACCAGTGGAACCATGAATAACTAATGGGGTATCAACTAGTTCTTCAATTTCCCTCAGCCTATCATATTGAATATTTGCTTTCTGGGCCTTCATTCTATGAAGGGTCCCAATTGCTACGGCAACTGCATCTATGCCGGTTTCTTCTACAAACCTTTTGGCTTCCCCAGGTACGGTATATATGGCTTTAGCCTCTATATTGGGGTCACTATAGCCCACTGACCCTATCTCTCCTTCTATTGAAACGCCAAAGTAATGGGAAATCTCAGCAGCCTTTCTCGTTCTCCTTATATTTTCTTCTAAGGGCAATTGGGATCCATCATACATTACGGAGCTAAAGCCAGCTTTAATAGCCGATACGACTTCTTCAACGGACTTCCCATGGTCTAGGTGGACAACTACTGGAACCTTAGCCTCCTTTGCAAGACCAGTAAGGATATCACCTAATATTTTTATTGGCATATGGGCTATTGCATCCCTATTAGTCATCAGCACTACTGGTGTGTTTAACTCCTGGGCAGCTTCAATAACCATTGCGGCATCCTCGTAACCGAAGACATTGAATCCTGGTATTGCATATTCTTTATTTGATGCCTCTTTTAATATTTCCTTTAGAGTAACTAACATAGCAATTATCCTTTCCTCTTAAAGTTTTGTTACCATTTCACCATGCTCTTCCTTTGCCCTATCTATAAATTCCTGTACTTCCTTTGCCCTTGGCATTGCCTCTGAACAACTGTGGCTTGCCACTAGCATCGATGCCGAGGCACTTCCAAACTCTAGGCTTCTATCTACACCCCACCCCTCCATAAGACCATAGAGAAAGGCAGAAGCATAGGCATCTCCACCACCAAAGGACTTTAACAGCTTTACGGGGAAGGGTTTTACCCTATAGGCTTCACCATCCTTTGTGTAGGCAATAGACCCTTCCTTACCATGCTTGATTACAACTATTTTGGCCCTATATTCAAACCATCGATTAGCTGTTACCTTATCTTTTGTATTTTCAGGGTCTATTAATGTTTCCATCAAATCAAACTCTTCCCTAGAGCCTATAATGATATCACTCAGCTTTGCAGCCATTGAATAGTATACTGCCACTTCTTCCATTGAAGTCCATGAGTAGGGTCTATAATCTATATCGAATATAATTACAGTTCCATGCTTCACGGCATATTCCATAGCTACAAAGCAGCTTTCCCTCGATGGACTCTTGGAAAGGGCAGTTCCAGAGATTAAAAGGGATTTGGCATTACTAATATATTCTTCGTTTATATGGGCTGGATTAATCTTAAGGTCTACAGCTCCTTCACGATACATTAATATGCTGCTTTCTGTGGGACTCTTTATTTCCGTAAAGGCAAGCCCCATTTTGGCCCCTTCCCTATCAATAACTATATTTGTTGTATCTATGCCCTCCCTGTTAAAATAGTTAACTGCAAATCTTCCGAACTGGTCCTCGGCTACTCTACCAATAAACCCCACCTTTTTCCCCAGTCTAGCCATGCCGATGGCTATATTTGCAGGGGAACCCCCAACATACTTTGTAAAGGTTTCTGTCTCTTCCATGGGTCTATGAATCTCCCTTGCATTTAAATCTACACCGATTCTTCCCATAGGGATAATGTCAAGCTCTTTACCCTTTTTAAATGTTATTAAATTCACATTCATCCCCCCACCTCTTTTTCATTTTTTGTTTATCATTTGGTCATAATGTTAATAGAAATTTAGGATATTATCATAAAATTGTTAATTCATGATAATATTATGGTTATCTTTTGGTTATATTTTATCATTTCACCTTGCATTATTCAATATATTTTTTTATAATATTAGTAGAAAATTTTTTTATGGGGTGATATAACAATTGATATAGAAGTCCAATCTAAAATCTGGAGGTATATATATTGAAAATTGAAAGAATTAAAAGGATTGAGCAATATTTAATAGAACATGAATCCGCCACATTAGATACACTTTGTTCAGTTTTTAATGTTTCCAAAAACACCATTAGAAGAGATATTTCAGAATTAGAATCCAAGGGGGTGATTAAAAAAGTTTATGGTGGAGTTACTCTTAACTACAAGGAGGAAACGGTTCCTTTTCAACAAAGACAAGCTCAACATACCAGTGAAAAATCGAAAATAGGAGTATTGGCAAGCGATTTAATAAATAATGGTGACATCATTTTCATTGACTCGGGATCAACTACTGTTCATCTGATACCGAATATCAAGGATAAACAAAATATTACTATCATAACTAACAGTCTAAATATCATAGTTGAATCTGCCCCCTATGCCAATTTAAATGTAATTTCAACGGGGGGAATTTTACAAAGAAAGACCAATTCCTTTGCAGGAATCGCTACAGTGAACTTTCTGAAAAGCTTAAATATCGATAAGGCATTTATGGCTACAACTGGAATTTCAATCGAAAAAGGAGTGACAAATACTACCTATTTAGAAGCGGAGATAAAGAAGTTAGTAGTTAAAATCAGTGATAAAATAGTTGTAATGGCTGACCATACAAAAATAGATAAGGCTGCTTTTATGAGGTATTGTGACCTTAGTGACATAGATTACTTTGCAACTAATAATATGCCGTCCTTAAAATACATTGACTTCTTTGAAAGAAACCATGTACAGTTATTATACTCAAATCCAGCTAAGTGAATTTTAATATGTGATACTAAGGGTATTGGCCTGAAAAGTAAGTTCCATTGAGAATCTTAAAGAATTACATTTAAAATTTAGTTTTAAATCAAAGTAAGCACTATCAATATTTATTGAAATTCAATAATATTGATAGTGCTTACTCAAATATGTAAATAACTTTATGTCCGGTTTCCATAAACCTTTTTTCAGTATATTAAAACTTGAAAATCTATCAAGATTGAAATACACCTTCTATTATTCACAATATAAAATCTTATAATATATATGATGTGTGATTGAGAATGTTAACTTACTTCAGCAGCCACTGAGAATCCTTTAGGCTCATGCTATAAATCTGTTTTTAAATAGATAATAGAAGGTAAAACAGATTTACAAAAATCGCTCAAAAGGAAACCTCAGAGCCTGCTTTCGTTTATTAAGTTTGTAAGTCACACATCTATAGACCTACAAGTCCTATCTCAATACAATAAGAACATCCCCTGCGTTTACTGATGTGTCATTGGAAACATTTACTGATACGACCTTGCCGCTGGCAGGTGCCGTTATTTCATTTTCCATCTTCATGGCCTCCAATATCAACAGTACATCGCCCTGATAGACAGTATCCCCTGCACCTACTTTTATGTCAAGTATTGTTCCTGGCATAGGTGCCGTTACTGTATTTCCCCCTTCAGGAACTGGTGCCGATGGCTTTGAGGTTGATACTGAGGTCTTTGGTTTAGGGGCTGGAGCCGCAGTTGTCCTTGGAGCTACCGTAGTTTTGGATACTGGCATAGACATTGTGGCCGCTATTTCCTCTACTCCTACCTGATATGCTTTACCATTCACATTTATATTAAATTTTCTCATTTTATTCCCTCCTACGAACTCTTTATTATTTATTTAAAATCTTACTTCTATTCATTTGCTCTATTCTACCTACTCTCCCCCAAATCGGTGTCCGGTCCCCAACCCTTACAATTCTTCTTACTACCATGTTTTGGGCTGATGTATTAAAGCCTGCTGCTATTGCAGCAGTTATTACTGCTATAAGCTCCTTACTGTCTTCCCCTGATTCCTCAATCACCGTTTTTACTCCAGCTTCCTTAACCTTTAACAAGTTTTCCCAGCCTCCCTTTTATATTATTTTTACTAGTCCCCACAGCATTATAAGCGCTAATAGGTTATTACTATACTCAACTATTTCACCTCTTTCTCCCTGGGTTTATACTCTATTTCCATCTTAAGAGTCAGCTATTAGCCAATTACAGTGGAATATTTCCATGCTTCTTAGCTGGTCTAGTCTCTCTCTTCGACTGAAGCATGTCTAAAGCATCTACTAGCCTAGGTCTCGTTGTCCTCGGCTCTATTACATCGTCTACCATCCCTC
>JAKSBP010000128.1 GCA_022361035.1 Clostridia bacterium | reverse complement strand
GGAAAAAGCAAAAAGGATAGGAATGGATGCCTATCATTTTGAACTGACGGAAAAGATGGAAATACTAAATTTTTTGTTAGTCAATTACAATGATGGTCGAAGAAAAACATTCTACTGTGTAGCGGTTAATCTTTTAGATTTGCAGGATATACGAGATGTTGTAAAGCAAATTAAAGAGGCAACAACTTCTGACAACTTGACGGCAAAAGACAAAGCTGTAATTGCAGTTAATCTTTTTCAAGATGTAGCCAAACAACGCAATCTGATATTAAAACTTAACAAGAAGCCAAAAAAGAAATAGTTGCTAGGATATTTTTCGTCTGCTTCTTGGATACTTCTTAGTTTTCTTCCACTCTTCAAACTCCTTCATATTTTCCTCATTCTCATAAAACTTAACTATCTCTGGCAGTGTTAGGCGAGCTAAACTCTCTAGCTCATGGTCTGGTATATTGATTTTGTTTTTGGTAGATTGGTCTTTATTCTTTTCTTTCAAGTCTAGCTCCCCCTTTCATAAAATTAAATTGATTTTTTAGATGTCTTTTTACAGGCATTTTTTTAATGCTTGACAAATGATTTTTTTCTCATTATGATGTAATATCATTAAGTTTAATGTGTATAAAAGCAGGGCTAAAAAATAGATTTTGGGCATACAGAAACAAGCAAAGAACAAAAAATCCTATTATACTTAGCATATCAAATATAGGAGGTGTATACTATGCACGCATGGGAAGCTATACAAAAAACTGTAGAACATATTGAGGATAACATTACGGAAGAACTCAAAGTTGAGTATCTTGCTGATATTGCTCACTTATCATCATTTTATTATCAACGATTATTTTCTAGGTTAGTAAAAAAGCCTGTTGCAGAATACATTAAGCTCAGGCGTTTAGCGAGGAGTACGGAAGCTTTATTAAACGAGGAAACAAGGATCTTAGATGTTGCTGTTGAGTATGGATTTAATGACCACAGTATTTATACAAAGAACTTCAAATCCTCATATGGGGTAACACCTGATGAGTACAGAAAAAATCCTGTTAGACTCAATCATTTCAACAAGCCTGAACTGCTTTTGAATTATACTACGATTGATAAAGATGTGCCATTGATAACAGAGAGTATTGTGATAGAAATAACAAGGAAAACACTGGATAAAACAAGGTTGTTCAATGGATTTTCCTGTGAAATAAACATTAAAAACCAAATACCGCTCGGAGAATCAACAGGCATTGATAATGCAGGGCAGTTGCAGGAAAAGTACCGGAAAGAAGAATCGAAAATTCCAAATTTACTGCCGGATTGTATATCAATAGGTGCATCATACCCCAGTGAAAGGGATGGATATTTTAACTATTTTGTTGGCGGTGAAGTAGAAAACAAAGCTAAGGATTTTGCTTCTTTTGAAATGACTAGTGGAGAATATATTACCTGCAGTGTGGAAGCAGAAACCTTTGAAGAACTTGTAAGCGTTTCACTGGGTAAAGGAATGAATTATCTGATGGGAATATGGATGCCAAAGCATAAAATAGAAATAGAACCATATTCCATTGAGATGTATACAGGGACGGACCAAAACCCTCCCAATGTGGAAATATGGGTAAAGGTAAAATGAATTAACTAAGTAGGGACGATAGGTTTTCTATCGTCCCTACTTACATCTCCATATCAAACTCCTGCTCCATTTGTCTTTGTTTCAGTATATCCTCATAGTGTTTATTTAACTGTTCAAACAGCTCGTTGGGTATGCAGTCAATAAAATCCTGCATATTCTCTAATTCAGCCTCTAAATCAGTATAATGTCAATTCTCCTTTCAATTTTAGATTGTGCGTGCTGACACCGACACGCCAAATAAAAATACAGCCGACCCAAGCTCATACTTTCGCTAATGTAGATATAATAATTATGAAAAATATGGGTTTATATATATGAGAAAATTATGTATAATAGGAACAACCATGTTTTGCAGGCTATTTATTATGAAAATCATTGCAGATAGATTGTGTGGACTGCATGAGGGTGTGAAACTATGGCAGACACGTTTTGCAGAACTGGTAGGTTCTACACAATCAAGCATTAATCAATACAAACAAGGACAAGCTTCACCACCTTTTAAATTGCTTTTATGGTATGCAGATTATTTTAATGTATCTTTTGATTATATTTTTGGCAGGACGGACAACCCATAAGGTAAGCTATATAATTATAAGATGGAATATATAAAAGAACGAATACAAAACAACGAGGAATTAAAGAAGTTTGTTAAGATGTGCTTTGATCCTAATTCACCTATGAATGATAAATTGAAGCAGGTGATGATGAGTATTTTGGATAAAGATGAGAAGTGATTAATAAGACAGGAGGCTACAGTTATGTATGAAGATGTGTTGAGATATGTATATAATATAGATACTTATAAAGTTCAACAAATTCAAGGAGGCTGGAGTGCTTGTGCATATAAAGTACAAGGAAATGATAAGAAGGAATATTTTTTGAAAGTATATGATAAAATCAGACCCTCAACTCAAAACATGTATACATCTTTACATATATCCTCTCGAGTACTTAGGTGGCTAAATTCATATTCATCATTAACAAATGATATTGTAGAGTTGATAAATACATTAGATAATCAATGTATTTATGAGGATGAAAAAAACATATATATACTTTACAAATACATACATGGCAAAACACCTAGAGATGAAAAGATATCAAATACCCACTTTAATATATTAAGTAACATAATAGCAAAGCTACATACCTATGGTAGTGAAATTCCATTTGATTTAACAGTTATTACAGAAGACTTTAACATACCCTTTTATGATAATCTATTGAACTTTGTAACGAAAGAATATAGTAGTTGTAGTAAAGATTTAAAAGAAGTTTTATCAGAGCATCTGAATACTATCATACACCAATTACAAAGATTAATGGCTATACAGAAGAATATTGTCAAAGAAAATATCGACTATAGATTATGTCATACAGATATACATAAAGGAAATATTATTATTGATGATAGTGTGCATTTATTGGATTTCGATAATTTATTATTAGCACCTGTGGAAGCGGATTTATTCGCTTTTTATCAACAACCACGATGGGAAAGGTTATTAAGTTTATACAAAAAGACCCATCCCCATTATAAGGTGAATGAACAGTTAATGAAGTTCTATAATTTACGTCGTGTACTAATTGATATATGGGAAGAAATCGAATTACTGGAAAGCGATGCACACAATGTGGATAGAATCACAAGCCTTAACAACTTGCGGCAACAGTTTATTTGACGTTAACAGCTCTATAAAAATTAATATTGTCACGAATGCCAATAAAAAACCTAAAAGTAATTTAATTGCTTTTAGGTTTTTTACTGCTTATATTTCCTAGATATATAAATGAAATAAGAATAAATATTATAAGATTATAAAAATATAATATAAAAGATAGTATATATATCATCCTGATAAATTAACTTCTTATATTAGCTTTTTAAGTATTTGCATATTAATAATCTATCATTTACTAGCATAAGGGGTTAGACTAGAATTTAAAAGTAAAAATTTATATATGGGAGGAAGATTATTGAAAATACAAACCATAGGATTTCCGAAAATGTATGCACAGGGAGAAAAAAGAGATTTTTTACCGGAATTATTCGGAAAGTTAAGTGAATTTTCACATATAAATATATATATAGAAAGGGATTATGGTAAGGGCATGGGTCTATGTCATCAAGATTATTTAAATGAAAACTCAAATCTTAAGTTTGTATCCCATTATGAAGCCTATGAACAGGATTTAGTTGTGGTCCTGAAGGCACCAGAGGAGGCAGCCATAAATCAAATGAAGGAAGGGTCTGCTCTTATATCAATGCTCCATTATGATACAAGGCCTAAAAGAAACCAGTTATTAAAAAGTAAAAGACTAGTATGCTATTCGATGGACTCTATGGTAGATGATAGGGAGAATAGAATGGTTGTAAACTTTTGGGGGACGGCAATGTCGGGGGCAAGAGCAGCTTTTAATAAGCTTAAGAAAACCATGAAAGACTTTTATTCAACTGAAAGAAAACCAATTAACGTATCTATAATTGGTTTTGGAAATTTAGGAATCAGTGCAGTAAGGGCCTTCAGTAAGTTAAGCTATGAAGAATTTAAGGATATAAAAGCTGCTGGAATTTTAGTAAAAATACTTTCAAGAAGTATTACTAGGGATTTTGAAGCATTAAAATCAATACTGACTAAAACAGATATATTAGTTGATGCAAGTAGAAGAGGAGATTCATGTAAAGTAATCGTTCCAAATGAGCTTATTGCCTATATGCCAGATCATTCTATAATATTAGATCTAACTGCCGACCCTTATGACCATAGGGTAAAGCCTATTTGCCAAAAAGGGATTGAGGGCATACCTACAGGTAATTTAAATCATTATATAATTGAAAAAGATGATAAGTTGTATGAGAGTATACCCAGAGAAGTAGATAAGAGAAATAGAAGAGTTGTTGTAAGCTGTAATGCTTGGCCGGGAGTCTATCCTGTAGAATCGATGAAGGTATATGGAAATCAAATCTATCCATTCATAAGTGTTCTGTTAGAGAAGGACCCTTCCCTATTATCTATGGATAGCCATAATTCCTACGAAAGAGCTTTACTAAGATCATCACTAGATTTTTATTTTAAAGGAATTTCTCATATGAAAGCTCATTAATTTAATGACTTTAAGCCTTAGATTTTGTTCAAATATTGGAAAAATTAATAATACATATACATATTCTTTCTTATCATCGACTAATTTAATTAACTTATTGTAAAAATATATATTGCTTTTGTTAAAAAAATGTAAAATATGAATATATAGCAAAAAAGCCACTGAAGCTTTAGAAATACTAGGTTATAAATAATAACACAACTAAATTATTAAATTTTTGATACAAATGTTAACAATAATTAAAAAATTCTGAAATATCGTGATTGCAAGGAAAAGCCTCCTGCGGAGTACTTATGTAAAGTTTTGACCTATTGCTTTTTAAGTGAAAATTATTTATTATTAATAGTAGTAGTTAACAGAAGTTGACGCAATTCGAATTGTTTGAAAATTCAAGTCATTGACGCAAAACAAATCATAAAAAGCTATTTCTTTTAAAAATATTTCCAGAGCATAAAAAGTCATCTGTGTATATTTATTAGGGGTACCCTTAAGAATCTGTGGAACAAATATATTTTAGGGAGGAAAACGTTATGCTAAAAAATAAAAAGTTTATAGTTATATTATCAGCAATAATGGTTTTTGCATTAGTGTTAACTGGATGTGGACCTAATAATCCAGAGGGAGATAATGGCGGTGGCGGTGATGGTGAAGCAGCAAAGGATTCACTAATTATTGCTCAAGGTGCAGATGCTAAGTCTTTAGATCCCCATGGTACAAATGACCAGCCATCTTCAAGGGTTAGTAAACAGATATACAATACTTTAGTAGAACAAACAGTGGATATGGAATTAGTACCTGGTCTAGCTGAGGAATGGAATCAAGTAGATGAAACTACTTGGGAATTCAAGATTAAAGAAGGGGTAAAATTCCATAACGGAGAAGAATTAAAGGCAAGTGATATTAAATTCTCAATAGATAGAATGTTAGAATCTAAAGAAGTAGCCCACATAGTTGAATCTATTGAATCTGTAGAAATAGTAGATGATTATAAAATTATTATTAAAACTGCTAAACCCTTTGGACCGCTTTTAGCTCACTTAGCCCATACTGCAACTTCAATAGTTAATGAGAAAGCCGTAACAGAAGCTGGTGAGGACTATGGCCAAAAGCCAGTAGGAACTGGTCCATTTAAGTTTGTAAAATGGGATGCAGGTGATAAGATAAGCCTAGAAAGATTTGATGACTACTATGAGGGACCAGCAAAGCTTAAAACAGTTGTTTTCAGAAATATTACTGAAGGAACTAATAGAACAATTGGGCTTGAAACTGGTGAATTAGATGTAGCTTATGAAATAGAACCAATAGATAAAGGAACAGTTGCGAATCACAAAGACTTACAATTAATTGAAGGACCTTCATTGTCAATGGCTTATATTGGAATGAACAACCTAAAAGAACCCTTTAATAATGAAAAAGTAAGAAAGGCTGTTAATTATGCAATCGATGCTGATTCTATAATTGAATCAGTATTACATGGTGCTGGACAAAAAGCTAATTCTCCAATAGGACCAAGAGTTTTTGCCCATAACGATACTTTAGAGCCCTATGGATATGATCCAGAGAAGGCTAAGGAACTGTTAAAAGAAGCTGGATATGAAAATGGATTTAATACTACAATCTGGACTAATGATAATCCGATTAGATTACAAATTGCACAAATTGCACAGGCACAATTAAAAGAAATTGGTATTGAAGTTACAATTGAACCACTTGAGTGGGGAAGTTATTTAGAGAGAACTGCTAATGGTGAGCATGATATGTTCATACTTGGATGGGTTTCTGTAACGGCAGACCCTGACTATGGTTTATATCCACTATATCATAGTTCACAGCACGGTTCGGGAGGAAATAGATCATTCTTTACGAATGAAGAAGTAGATAAGTTTTTAGAAGAAGGAAGAGTAGCTATAGATGCAGAAAAAAGAGCTGAGGCCTATAAAAAAGCTCAGGAAATTATAGTAAGAGAAGCACCAGATGCAATACTATATTATCAAACACAAAATGTAGGAGCTCAAAAGTCTGTTAAAGGATTCCAATTGCATCCTGCAGGACATCATAGCATTTATGAGGTAAGCTTTGAATAATATCTAATCAAATAAGTTATCTATTTTTAATAATTAAATACAAGAGTAGGACCTCAAAGGTCCTACTTTTACTTTAAACGAGAAAATTTACAAAAAATTAATCACATATAAAAAAATTTAATATTTATTGTAGAATTTGAAGGGAGGATAATAATGCACAAATATATCTTTAAGAGACTATTGCTTCTCATACCAGTATTGTTGGGCGTTACTTTTATAGTTTTCACTATCATGTCTTTTACACCCGGTGACCCAGCACAATTAATACTGGGAGAAAGTGCACCGCCGGAAAAGGTTGAGGAGCTTAGAGCAGAAATGGGATTAGATGATCCATTTTTAGTGCAATATTTTAGGTTTGTAGGTAATGCACTAAGGGGAGATTTTGGGAGATCCTATAGAACTAAAAGGGAAGTATTTGCAGAGATATTTGCAAGATTTCCTAATACATTAATATTGACTATAGTTGCAATAGCCATAGCAGTCGCAATAGGCATACCCGTAGGTATCATTTCAGCAACTAAGCAGTATTCATTAATGGATAGTATAAGTATGGTTGGAGCACTACTTGGTGTATCTATGCCAAACTTTTGGCTAGGCTTGATGCTCATTTTAGCATTTTCAGTTGGATTAGGATGGCTTCCATTTGCGGGATTTGAAGGGGCGTCAAGTATAATATTACCGGCTATTACACTAGGAACCGGGGCAGCGGCAATTATAACTCGGATGACTCGTTCATCAATGCTTGAGGTTATTAGACAGGATTACATCAGAACTGCAAGGGCTAAGGGTGTTGCGGAAAAGAAGGTTGTTAATAAACATGCTCTTAAAAATGCACTTATTCCAGTAATTACAGTAGTTGGTTTACAATTTGGATATCTATTAGGTGGGGCCGTTCTAACAGAGACAGTTTTCTCATGGCCAGGAGTAGGTAGGCTACTTGTTGAAGCCATTAAACAAAAAGATACTCCTACAGTTTTAGCCTCGGTGGTGTTTATGGCTACCACATTTAGTTTTGTAAACCTACTGGTTGATATATTATATGCCTATGTTGACCCGAGAATAAAATCTCAGTACAGCAAGTAATCTTATATGAAAAGGAGGTATAGAAATGACTTCAAGCATAGCAGAAAAAAGGGACATTACTTCAAAAAATAAAAACAAAAAGAGGAGTCAATGGGCTGAAGTATGGAGAAGATTAAGGAAAAATAAAATGGCTATGGTAGGTTTAGGAATTTTAATTATATTAATAGTATCAGCACTTTCTGCACCACTTATAGCCGATTATGAAGATGTTGTTATAAAGCAAGATCTTATAAATAAATTAGAGGAACCAAGTCTTGAACATATATTTGGTAAAGATGAATTTGGTAGAGATATATTTGCTAGAATAATTTGGGGAGCTAGAGTATCCCTTGTAGTTGGAATAGTAGCTGTTGGTATATCTGTAATTAGTGGTGGTACTTTAGGTGCAGTAGCAGGATACTATGGAGGCAAGCTTGATACCGTAATAATGAGAATCATGGATATATTTTTAGCCATTCCTAGTATACTTTTAGCTATAGCAATAGTTTCAGCCCTAGGGCCTAGCATTATTAATTTAATGATTGCTATAGGTATATCCTATGTACCTACCTATGCAAGAATAGTTAGGGCATCAGTGCTCTCTATAAGGGAACAGGAGTTTATTGAAGCAGCAAAGGCTATCGGAGCAAGTGACTTTAGAATAATATTAAGGCATATAATTCCTAACGCATTGGCACCAGTTATAGTACAAGGTACCTTAGGTGTTGCAGGAGCCATACTTTCAACGGCTGGACTTAGTTTTATAGGTCTTGGTATACAGCCTCCAGCACCGGAGTGGGGGGCAATGTTGTCAACTAGTAGAGCGTATTTAAGATATGCCTGGCATGTAACTACCTTCCCAGGTGTTGCAATTATGATTACTATACTAGCTCTTAACCTTTTAGGGGATGGACTGAGAGATGCCTTAGATCCGAGATTAAAGCAGTAGTGTAGGAGGGAGTGAAAATAATGAGCAAAAAAGAGCTTTTAAATATAGAGAATTTAGCTATTAATTATATAACGGATGATGGTACGGTAAAGGCAGTTAATGGTATAGATATAAAGCTTGATAAAGGTGAAACCCTGGGGTTAGTTGGTGAAACAGGTGCCGGTAAAACAACTACAGCGCTAGGTATAATGAGATTAGTTCCAAATCCTCCAGGAAAAATAATTGAGGGTAAAATTGAATTTGAAGGTAGGGATTTATTAGAGGTAGAGGAAGAGGAAATGAGAATGATTAGGGGAAATAAAATCTCTATGATTTTTCAGGACCCTATGACTTCCTTAAATCCGGTTATGACAGTTGGTGAGCAAATCTCTGAAGTTATAGAGATTCATCAAGATTTAAATAGACAAGATGCCATGAAAAAAGCAGAAGAAATGCTTGAACTCGTTGGTATTTCAAAGACAAGGTCAAATAATTATCCCCATCAATTTTCAGGAGGGATGAAACAGAGGGTTATAATTGCTATTTCTCTTGCATGTAATCCCCAACTCCTAATTGCCGATGAACCAACAACAGCCTTAGATGTTACCATTCAAGCCCAGGTTTTAGATTTAATGAATGATTTAAAGGAAGAATTCCATACAGCAATGATTTTAATTACCCATGATTTAGGGGTTGTTTCAGAGGTTTGTGATAAGGTAGCCATTATGTATGCAGGTGAAATCATTGAATCTGCGACTCTTAAGCAGTTATTTGAAAATCCAAAGCATCCCTATACCCTAGGACTATTTGGCTCTATTCCAAATCTAGAGGAAGAAAGCCATAGATTAAAACCTATAAAGGGTTTAATGCCAGATCCAACTAACCTTCCTACAGGATGTAAATTTCATCCAAGATGTCCCTATGGTACGGATTTATGTTCTAAGCAGCACCCCAAAGCAATTGAGATTGAAGAGGGTCATAGGGTTAAATGTTTAATATACGAAGGTCTTGTAGATGCGGAGGTGAAGAAGTAATGGGTGAAAAAATGTTAGAAGTAAAAAATCTGAAAAAATATTTTAAAACTTCTAGGGGAATGCTCCATGCAGTAGATGGGCTGAACTTTTCCATAGAAAAAGGTAAAACCCTTGGAGTAGTTGGTGAGTCTGGCTGTGGAAAATCAACTACTGGTAGGGTAGTACTAAGACTTTTAGAGGCTACTGATGGAGAAATTATTTTTGAAGGAAAAAATATTAGAATGTTTGATAAAGGCCAGTTAAGGGAACTTCGCAGAGAAATGCAGATTATATTCCAAGATCCATTTGCATCCTTAAATCCAAGGATGACTGTCAGTCAGATAATAGGAGAACCTTTAATAATACATGGTATTACTAGGGACAAAAAGGAGCTTGCTAAAAAGGTTTCAGAACTTATGCATACCGTTGGGCTTGCCGATAGACTTGTAAATGCTTATCCCCATGAGCTTGATGGTGGAAGAAGGCAAAGAATAGGTATTGCTAGGGCTCTTTCATTAAATCCTAAGTTCATTGTATGCGATGAGCCTGTATCGGCCCTTGATGTTTCTATTCAAGCCCAGGTATTAAATTTGATGCAAGACTTACAACAGGAGTTAGGGCTTACCTATATGTTCATTACCCATGATTTATCAGTAGTTAAGCACTTCTCTAACGATATAGCAGTTATGTACCTCGGTCAATTGGTTGAAATGGCCCCAGCAAAGGAATTGTTTGAAAATCCAGTCCATCCATATACTAAGGCATTGCTTTCAGCTATTCCAGTGCCAAGCCTAACTAATAAGAGGGAACGAGTTATTCTTAAGGGAGAAATCACATCTCCAGTCAATCCAGAACCGGGATGTAGATTCAGTAAGAGGTGTCCCTATGCTGATAATTGTCCAACAGCAGAGCCATTGCTTAAGGACATTGGAAATGGCCACTATGTAGCATGTCATATGATAAAAGAGTTAGTATAAATAATAATAAAGGATGGAGACTAAGTCTCTATCCTTTATTATATAAGTATAATCCCTGTTGAAACTCAATAAGTTTTTAAAGGAAAGCATCTATGCCATAGAGAAATTTAATAAAATGTTTTTTTTGAAAAAGCCTTACAGCATGGAGAATAAACTATGAAATTTTTAACTTTATATAACAACCATTGATAATTTCCTACGAATATGTTAATATAATCTATGTTAAACTAAATATCATGCGCCCTTAGCTCAGTTGGATAGAGTGCTAGACTTCGAATCTAGGCGTCGGGGGTTCGAGTCCCTCAGGGCGTACCAAAACTAAAACCTTGATTTTTCAAGGTTTTTAATTTTTTTCATTTATCCATAGATTCAATTTTTCGTGGGTTTAAAGGTAACGGTTTTTGAAAAT
>JAKSBP010000132.1 GCA_022361035.1 Clostridia bacterium | reverse complement strand
TTTCTGCGTTACTGCTAAAGTCTCCGGTGCTCACTTAGTCAATAAAATTTTAGAACGAACTGATAAGTTCGTGGGAAATTTTATGGTATTTGCTAAAGGCAAATAGACTTCCTTTTTATTATAAGCTCCGCTCCTCGATTTCAGCGTGCCTTGAACTTGAAAGTTTGTTAAAGCCTATCATCTTGTTAACTTTGTTAACAATCTGAGCACATTTTATGTGCTTTTTTATAAACTAGAGATTTTTTAGAAGGAATTAAAAATTTAGGGGTAGAACTATAATGATAATGCATAGAATAGAGATTAACTGACTTTTAAAGAAGGGAGAAATAATGAAAAAGCCTATAATGAAATTGCAAACGAAGATTACCATAATGATTACAATAGTCGTTATTGTATCGATATCAATTATTCTACCTTTTATAACCAGTAGTGCTACAAGAAATGTACAGGAAACAGTCGAAATTAATATTATGAATGTAGCTAAAATAGTTTCTAAGACTAGAACTGTGAGGGAGGCCTTAATCAAGGGCGATCCAAACAAAGCTATTCAACCCTATGTGGGGAGCCTGTTGGAATCCAGTGACCATATAGAGTTCATTGTAGTTGCCGATATGAATGGGATTAGATATTCCCATCCAAATCCGCTGAGGCTCGGACATAGGTTTGTGGGAGGTGATCAAGATAAAGTAATTGAAGAGGGAGAAACCTATATATCTGAAGCTATGGGAACCCTAGGGAAATCAATAAGGGCCTTTACCCCTATCTATGACCTAGATAAGGGAGAGCAAATTGGTTTTGTTTCGGTAGGTACCCTTATAGAAAGCATTGAAAGGGCAAAAAAAGATGCATTATCTAACTTGATTTTATTGGTATGCATTGGTATGTTAGTGGGAATCGGTGGAGCATTTTTACTTGCAAACAATATAAAAAACACTCTTATGGGTCTAGAGCCCGATGAAATAATAAAACTCTATAACGAAAAGGTTGGTATCCTCGATGCTATCCATGAAGGAATTATTGCTATTGATGAAAATATAGGTATAACACTGATTAACGATTCGGCATTGAATATTCTTCAAATAAAGGACAAGTATAAACTAAAGGAGTTGATGGGAAGAAAGATTACGGATATTTTTCAGACAAGTAGACTGCCGCATGTCTTAGAGACTGGTATTTCTGAGTATGATAAGGAGCAGAGAATAAATGATACGATTATTGTCACCAATAGAGTTCCCATAAAGAATAACGGAAAAATTGTTGGTGCTATAGCTACCTTTAGGGACAAAACAAGGATAACAAGGCTCGCTGAGGAGGTAACCGGTGTAAAGCTTATAGTTGACTCCCTAAGGGCGAACAGCCATGAATTTTTAAATAAACTACATGTTATCTTGGGTCTTCTCAATATTGGAGAAATTAAAGAGGCAAGAAAATACATTCTGAATGTTACGGAACGTCAGCAGCAGATACTTAGTATGGTTATGAAAAAGGTTAAAGACCCTACAGTTGCTGGTTTAATACTTGGAAAGTTCAGTAGGGCAAGGGAATTGGGAATAAAGATAGAAGTCGATGAAGCTACATGGCTAGACTATAGTCATAAAAATATAAGAAGTAATGCACTTATAACATTAATTGGTAATATTATAGAAAATTCCTTTGAAGCGGTGAGTAGGAATAATAAAGAAGAGCAATTCATAAGGCTAAGAATAGAGGAAATGGAAGACAGGATTGAGATAGAGATTGAGGATAATGGCGTAGGTATAAAAGAAAAGGATATAGAAAAGATATTTGAAAGGGGCTATACAACGAAGCCAGAAAGTGAGGGCGTTGGGTTAGATATAGTTAAGAAAACCATAGAGATGTTAAGGGGGAATATATACGTATCTTCAAAAGTAGGCCAAGGCACAGTGTTTAAGGTTGTACTACCCAAGGAGGATTAAAAAATGATTAACGTACTGATAGTAGAAGATGACCCAATGGTGGCAAAGTTAAATGAAAAATATGTTGAGACCATAGATGGATTTAATGTTATAGGGGTAGTATCTAATGGAGAGGAGGCTCTAGGGTTTTGTAAAAAAAATAAAGTAGATTTAATTATACTAGATATATATATGCCGAAGCTAGATGGAGTAAATTTCTTGAAGGAACTCAGAAAAAAGTTCATGATGATAGATGTTATATTGGTTACAGCTTCAAAGGAAACTCAAAACATCGATGCGGTATTAAAATTAGGAGCCGTAGATTATTTGATAAAACCCTTCGATTATGAAAGGTTGAAAAACTCTCTGGAAGGTTATTTAAACAGGTTCAGGGTCTTAAAGAGTACTGAAATCGTTAAGCAGGAAGAACTGGATCAAATAACTAAAGCTTGTAAAATAGAGAGGGATATTGGACTAAAAAAAGGACTTCATAGGAGGACCCTTGAGAGGATAAGAAAGTTTATGAAGGATAATTCTAACAAATATCTTTCAAGTGAAATGGTTGCCGAGGAAATGGCATTATCTAAGGTGACTGTAAGAAGGTATCTAGAATACATGGAGGAGATTGGACAAGTAAAGCTTGAGGTAGAGTATGGTTCAGTGGGGCGACCATTATACCTATATAAGTATTTAGGTAAGTAGGAGATTATACTTAATAGATTTTTAGGTGAATACAACTTACTGACTTGTATTTTAAAACACTTTTTGAAAAAATTAACAAAATGTAACAAAATGAGGTAAAATATAAATTATTTTCAGGGGGATTTTTTGAAAAGCTGTAAACGACTAAATTTACACGAAAAAAGAATGTTAATAAAATGTCATAAATATTTTTATTTACTAAACGTTTAGAATACTTTCTAAATGTTTTTTGTTTTTTGAAACTAGAATACAATTTAACTAAGGTACTGAAAAGGAGGAATATATTCCTAAAGGTTAGGGATTTTTCCCCAAAATACAAAAAAGGAGGATTTCAGTTGACTAGTATAGCCAAAGACCAAGAAAGCTACAAAATCATGGGGATGTCAATTCCAATATTTGCATGTCTTACCATTGTAGTTTTAGTAGCAACCTACATGGAAGCATTGCCAAAGGGTATGATTGGTGCTTTTCCTATCATGATGATAGTTGGAGCAATATTCAATGAGATAGGTAATAGGACACCTATTGTCAAAGACTATCTAGGTGGAGGACCAATTATAATAATATTTGGTTCAGCAATTTTAGTTACTTATGGATTTTTACCGGCAAAAACAGGAGAAATAGTAGTAAACTTTATGAAGGGTGAAGGATTTTTAAGTTTTTATATTGCAGCACTTATTACTGGTAGTATATTAGGTATGGATAGAAGATTATTAATTAAAGCTTCTGTAAGATATTTACCTGCAATTATTGGTGGAGTTATAGTTTCATTAGGTTTAGTTGGTATAGTTGGTGGACTTATAGGTTATGGTGTCAAAAAATCCATATTATATATTGGGATACCTATTATGGGAGGAGGTATGGGAGCTGGAGCTGTACCCCTATCAGAGATATTCGGTGAAACTTTAAAGGTAGATCCTAAGGAGATGCTCTCTGTTATGATTCCTGCCCTTGCCCTTGGTAATGCCATATCTATAGTTGCCGCAGGTGTTTTAGATAAAATAGGGAAGGTGAAGAAAAACCTTACGGGTAATGGCTCTTTATTAATGGGAGAAAAGGAAGAGGTTAAAAGTGAAGAAGTTACAGATGAAATTGATTACAAAAATTTAGGGATAGGTCTTTTATTATCTACTACATTCTTTGTATGGGGTAAAATCTTAGCTAAGTTTATACCTATACATTCATATGCATTGATGATAATAACAGTTGTAATAATCAAGGGATTAGGTATAGCTCCAAGAAAATATGAGGTAGGGGCCTTCCAATGGTTTAGATTTATAATGATTAATTTAACTCCTGCCCTGTTAGTAGGTATAGGAGTAGCATATACAAATATACAGTCGGTTATTGATTCATTTACTATTCAATATATTTTACTAGTTACAGTTACAGTAGCTGGTTCCATAATCGGTTCAGGTATTGTAGGAAGGTTATTTGGGTTTTATCCAATCGAGGCAGCGATTACAGCGGGATTGTGTATGGCAAATATGGGGGGAACGGGAGATGTGGCGGTACTATCGGCTTCAAAGCGTATGAAGCT
>JAKSBP010000438.1 GCA_022361035.1 Clostridia bacterium | reverse complement strand
TTTCTGCGTTACTGCTAAAGTCTCCGGTGCTCACTTAGTCAATAAAATTTTAGAACGAACTGATAAGTTCGTGGGAAATTTTATGGTATTTGCTAAAGGCAAATAGACTTCCTTTTTATTATAAGCTCCGCTCCTCGATTTTAGCGTGCCTTGAACTTGGAAGTTTGTTAAAGCCTATCATCTTGTTAACTTTGTTAACAAGATGAGTTCCTTTCATAAAGGAACTTTCATTTTATACGTAAGTTTTATGGAGATGTTGAATACTGCATATTGTATACATTATTTTTTTATCTGATTCACCTAATTAAACACAAATAGATTTAATTGATTTTATTTGTTAATTTTTTAACTATATCTACAAAAAAATATACTTCTTTTTCTTTCATTCTTATTTAATTATATTCATTTTTGTTAAATATTTCAATATATTTGTTCAATAATTATTTTTTTTTCATATTTTTTACAATTTCGTTAACTTTTAATATCTATAATTTGGAATAATTTACTTTAACTACTTATCAATATGTTTCACAAAGAAATTTTATCGCAAAATTATTGTTAAATTGATATCAATCTTTTTTTTTAGTTATCTTTCTACAAAATAATTTTTCTACACTAACCTTAAAGACCACTAACTTATACTAATAGACTTAATCGACCAATGTTATTTACCTAAATCCTTATAAAAAAATAGGAATCTACAAATTTCCCTCTATCCTTTCTTAAGCTTCTCCATAATATATAGGATTTTGACATAGAAAAATAAATTACATAAATCACTCCTTTGTACATCTTAGTAAAACCTATGATAAATATTTTTAAACATCCTATGAATACTTTCAGAATATAATTATTATAGGATCATGGAAGAAGGTGATACTTCATGAAGAAAGTTGCCCTATATATAAGAGTCTCTACTACAGAGCAAGCAACAGAAGGATACTCTATTGCTGCCCAAGGGGACAGATTAAAATCATACTGTGGACTTCGTAATTGGACTATACAGGATACATATTTAGATGCTGGATATACGGGAACAAATATAGAGCGGCCAGGCCTTCAAAGACTTCTCCAAAATCTTTCCAATATAGACACTGTTCTTGTATACAAGCTTGACAGGCTTTCAAGGAGCCAAAGAGACATATTATATTTAGTTGAAGAAATTTTCTTAGCTAAGAATATAGGTTTTGTCTCAATTATGGAAAGCTTTGATACTTCTACTCCCTTCGGTAAGGCAATGATTGGTATACTAGCAGTATTTGCACAGCTTGAAAGAGAAACTATTGTAGAGCGTACTAAGCTTGGAAAGGAACGTAGGGCCAAGGAGGGTTACTGGAATGGTGGCCCTCCTCCTATTGGCTATGATTTAGTTGACGGAATGTTGATTATTAATGAATTTGAGGGAATGCAAGTAAAAAAGGTTTTCAACCTCTACAAAAAGTATGGTCAAAATAAAACTGCCGAAATTATGAATAGCATGGGATTTAAAACTAAGTATGGGAGATGGCAAGGTAGAAGTATTGCTAGAATTGTTGCAAATCCCATATACATTGGTATGATTCATTATAAAAAAGATATTTATCAGGGTGTCCATGAACCCATAATCACAAAGAAGGACTTTCTTGAAATTCAAGGTATTATTGATAATAGGTCAAAAACTAAATTAAGTAAATCAAAATATCTATTAGGCGGCCTCCTCTGGTGCGGCCATTGTGGAGCAAGGCTTAAGGCCAGTTTTTCCACTGCCGGCAAAGGTAAAAGTAAATTTTATTACTATGTCTGTTATTCAGTATCTAAAAGACCCTTACATATGGTCAAAGACCCACAGTGTCTAGGCCGTTACTGGAAGATGTCCAATCTAGAAAACCTAGTTTTAAATGAAGTTGCCAATATTAAATTAGATAAGGATAGGTTTATTAAGGAATACCATAGACATTATAATGATAATTATAAGAATAATTTTGATGAAATAAATACACTTAAAAATAGAGAAACAGATTTAGATACCCAAATAAATAGACTTATTGACCTTTATCAATTCGATAAAATATCTAAACAAAGCATCACCGATAGGATTGAAAATTTATATCAAGAGAAAAAATCTATTGAAGAAAACATTAATAATTGTAAATTATCTATAGATGATAATATTGAGAAAGTACCATTAGAAACCCTATTAATGATTTTTGATGATTTTCAGCTAATATGGAAAGAAGCTACAAAGGACGAAAGAAAGCATATTTTAAATATGCTTATTAAAAAAATCACTGTAAATGACTTAGTAAATATAGAATGGAATTTATAGTTTAATTTTGAATATACTCTAGTATGGACGATTTGTATAAATTACTCCTTAAAATTACCCTACGAGTAGCGAAAAAAAATAGAAAGCTTAAGTCAAAAAAAGAGCAGGAATAGTTAACCTGGTCTCAGATTGTAGACGAAGTCTACAAGATGATAGGCTTTTGACAAATTTGAAGTTCGAGGCGTGCTGAAAGCGATAGGCCGCAGCGTATATCGAAATACGTAAGGATTCTCGCTTTCAGCAACAACGAAGAAATTCGAATTTGTCAAAAGCCTGAGAGCAGGAATAGTTAACCTGCTCTTTAAATCGTTACTTTGGTACATTGGCTGTAGCCAGTGTCACCCATTTTCCTAAGAAGGGACAACTTCTTGAGTTTTTATGGACTTTTAGACCTTATATTTATATAAATGAAGTTTTTCTCTTCC
>JAKSBP010000004.1 GCA_022361035.1 Clostridia bacterium | reverse complement strand
GGCCTTCACGTCGTACCAGAGCGGCAATCTCTATCTGTTCGGGCCGGGAAGCGACGACAAGCTGGCGATGCATCAGGCGGCTTACCCTCAAGCCATGGGGGTTGTCGGCGACGGGAACCGGATCTACCTCGCTTCGCAAAGCCAGATTGTCCGGCTGGAAAACGTCCTGGGGCCCGGCCAGATCGCAAACAACAAACACGATATAGTCTACGTGCCGCGGAACTTCCAGACAACCGGCGCCGTCGATCTCCACGAGATTGGCGTATGCGCCGACGGCAAAGTCGTCTTTATCAATACGAAATACTCATGCCTGTGCGAACTCAGCCTGACTCACAGTTTTCGCCCGATCTGGAAGCCTGACTTCATCTCCAAGCTGGCGCCGGAAGACCGGTGCCACCTTAACGGCCTCGCCATGGACAAAGGCAAGCCCCGTTTCGCCTCCGCCATTTGCCGGTCGGACATTGTCGATGGATGGCGAGACCGCCGCCATGACGGCGGCATTATTATTGATATTGTTACGGATAAAATTGTCGCGGAGGGGTTATCCATGCCGCATTCCCCACGATATCATGATCGTAGATTGTGGGTCGCAAACTCCGGCAGCGGCGAGATTGGCTACATCAACCGGAAAACAAAGGACTTTCACACTTTTGCTTTCTGCCCTGGCTTTATACGCGGCCTCGCCTTCATGAACGGCTATGCAATCGTAACGCTGTCAAAGCCGCGCTACAAACGCTTTGACGGCCTTCAGCTCGCCGAGAGCCTAGAGAAAAGAGACGCCGATCCCTGGTGCGGCGTTCAGATCATATCGCTCGCCGACGGCTCTGTGGCGCACTGGATCAGGTTTGACGGCGCCATACAGGAACTCTTCGACGTGTGCGTGCTGCCCGGCGTTAAAGACGCCATCACGCTTGGTCCGCAGTCGGCGGAGATCAAGACTTTTATCACCATTGAAAAACCCGCCTGGGATTCAAAGCAACCCGGCTGATAGGCGAAGCATATGTCCCGCCGCAATATCCTTAACAGCGCTCATTATCTACGCCGCCTCCTCTTCCAGCCCTCTTGATACGGACTTGTTAAGAAAAAATCACAGAGTCGCCTTAATTCGAGGCTGTTCAATCCCGGAATGCTGACTACCTGATATTCATAGATGAAGGCGGCAAGCCGAGAAGCCGCCATCTTTAGTAATCAGTATAGTAATCGGATGGATTGATATGACATTTAGCCAAAGCGTTACGGGTCAAAAGGCTCGCCCCCGCCACAAAGAATGCGCTCATCAGCACCTGTTGAACTTTCAACCACGCGGCAAGGAGCGCAAACAGACAAACAAAAGCTCTTACAAGGCGCTATGGGAGAATTTCGTAACGCCGATTCGCTAGATTATCAGACGCTCGTATTGAACCGCCCGCCCCCCCCGAGCACACCCGCGTAAGCGGGTGTCCATTGGCGAACGACGCTTGGATCCCCGCTTTCACGGGGATGATCGGCGCAAGGTGCTTGTGTTTGTGATTCAGGCT
>JAKSBP010000198.1 GCA_022361035.1 Clostridia bacterium | reverse complement strand
GTTGTTTTGGCCCTGGTCCTGCAGATTTTTCAGTTGATTTACCAGGAGGTTATCAACTTATAAGGTTATCAGCACACAATATAAAAATAGAACCTAAAGGAGGTATAAAAGGAGAAGATTACCATGAAATTCCAACTATACCTACAAAGGTAGTGGAATTAGCATTTAATGATAGGTATATTTTAGCAAAAAGATTTTCCTTAAAGATTAATCCTGAAAGTTCTAATGGTTCCCGAATACCAGATGAATCTAAAGAATTATATTATATCTTAGACGCATTGGATATGGTTTTATATGGTCCCTATGACATAAAACAATTTAATGAAAAAAGGAAAGAACTTAATATTAATAAAGATATTAAATTAAAGGATGTAAAATCCTATAGATAAAAATAGAGAACATAAATTATTTTGTGTAAATGGATGATTTATTAAAAAACATGCATACATAGCCTGTATGGTAGAAGGGGTGACTGATAAGTGACCCCTATATTTTTGGCAATTTATAGGTTATATAGATAACTCTTGAGCTAGTCTTTTGCTAAAATGTATTCCTATTTGAGATATAGATTCGTTCCATTGTCTAATAGGGTGATACCATTTTTTTGCATGTCTAGGGGACAGGGTTGTTGGCAACTTTTTAACATCGATATTAATAATAAAACTAAGGTGATGAAAAGAATTGCTTTTGGCTATAAGAGTTTTTTCCATTCTAAAAATAGTATACTTATTACGCAGAATACATTAAAGTTAAAAGCCATTTAAAACCTTTAGGTATTAAACAGCTTATTTTAATTTTATGATTCTTTATCTACCAACACTATTTACCAAAGGGCCTAATTAATTTACTAAATAATGTTTGTAAGAAATCTACAGTCAAATAGCCTACTATATAGGTAGAAATTATGAAATCAAAAACTGTTTTATTACTTATTACTTCTGAAAGAAGTCTAAAGCTGTAGAATGATTGTTTTGTATAGATAAGTATTATTATGATACTAATAATATATGTGAGAATGTTCTTTTTATCTATATAAAAGTGAAGGTATATGAACAATAGTAGTATTGTAAAAAAAATAGTAGTATATATTGAATAACCATCATAGTTCATCCAAGAAGATACTATCACATAAAGAAAATACAGAACAATTGGTATAGCAAACATTTTTTTTATTATTTTACCATTTATCATTTTTATATACCGCCTTATATAAAATTATCGTTAGCTACTATGGCTTGTTTGTAAACCATAGTATAAAAAACTAGTCAGGTAAGCCGGTAGAAACTTTAGTCAATAAGCTTTTATGTTGTTTTCTAGTTGTGATTTTAAAACCAATATTTACTCTTTGTCAGAGATAACCATGTTTTTTTCATAGGCAAAAGTCACATTTTCTATATTTATTTTAGGTTGTTCAAATAAAGTCTGGAGTTGCTGTCTATTCTGATTAATTACCGATTGAACATGTTGGATTTGTACATTTTCATTTAAGCGCTCTTGTTCTAAATATTTTTTTTGTAAAAACTTCATTTCAATTTCTTTTTCCTCTTCTTTCCTTCTCTGTCTCTTAGATCTATTTATATCATCCAGAGAGCCATCTGGACCACCTACTATCCAACCACCAACACTTCCATCTTCATTAACTACTGCACCGTGGGCTAACACCTTCATGCCTGGAATATTAGGAATCCTTTGACTAAATTCTTTTTGTAGATTAATTAGAACCCTTTGTTTAAATTGAGGGTCTTCTTCCATTTTATCAAATACATTTTGTGGTATAGTTATATTTTTAGAGAAACCTTTAGCGGCACAACCAAAAGCATAGGATTCTCTAGCTCTATCTGTAGTAGGCATTTGACCAATATCAATATTTACACCTGGTATTGTTGCTTTTATCTCATCTTGTACAGAGGGTTTAATTTCTTCAGCTTTTGATTTACATACTTCCTTGGTATTGTTCACTTTCTTTTCATAGAGTAATTGTTTTAAGCTATTATAGCTTGTCATATTTATAGTTGCTATACTCACTATAAACACATCCTTTTATAAAAATTTTTATAATAAATAAATCATATCTAACTATCTTAAATATTATATCGGTATTTTTTTACATTTATTAAATATAAAATATATTTATTTTATTTCTAATTACCCAAAGGTTTTTGTAAAAAATTACAATTGTTGGGTTGTTTCCTCATTTAGCACATAATCTAAATTAGAGCATAGTATGTAGTGCAAGAAATATAGAACGAATTTCTAAGCCTACTAATATAAAAAGTATTAAGAGGAGGATACATTTATGTCGGGTAAATTAAAGAGAAAAGATGACTCTAAAAAGGATTGTGGCAGAGAAACATCTTTCCATAAACCTTTATTATTATTCTGTGGTCAAGGTGGAAATACCCAGTTTACAAGTCCCAATGATTCACCGGTAAATATAGGATCTGTTAAAGTAGATACAAGGTCATTGGTCAAACCACAAGTTAAGATCAAATTCTCTAGTGTCGTCGATTTAACAGGTATATCATTAAATCCGGAAGCGCTGTTAACTTTCAGACTTTTCAGGGTCTGTGATGGTGGAGTACCCTTTCCATTACAGAACTGGGTATATGAAGTATTTCAGATAAATCAAATCGATGCACTGCTAAAACTTAATACTTCCTTTGCTTTTATATTCTGTGATCGCTCAAAGTGTCCTAGACAGTGTGAATATTTTGTTGAGGTATCCATAGATAATCTTGTTAATGCTGAAGTAACTGTTAATAATGTCCAGATTCAAGCTATAGCTCAGTAACTGGAATGATTGTATGAGATTAGAAAAAAGTAATCAATTTAACAAGAAATTAATAAGGGGGAATTGTTTTTATGTCAGCTTTAAAAAAGAAGTCTGATTGTGATGATAAAAAGAATAATGATACTAAATCACTATTATTATTCTGTGGTCAAGGTGTTAGCACTGTATTTATAGGTAGCGAATTGGATGCTGATGTTCCTATACCTCCTTCTGCCAGGATTGCAGAGGTTAAGGTCGATACAAGAGGTATGGATAGGCCTGTGATTGAAATCGAGTTTTCAAGTATCGTTAATTTATTGACATCAAGTGGCACTGCCGTGGCATCATTAAGTTTTTTGCTGTTTAGAGCTAAGGATAATGATGAACCAGTATTAGTAAATAGCTGGCCCTATGAAGCGTTTGAGATGCAGAGCTTTTTTAACCCTATAAGATTATCGACTTCCTTTGTTTTTAATTTTTGTGAACGCTTAAATACTTCAGGATGTTTTAAATACTTTGTAGAGGTATCCGCAGGCGGTCTGCTTGATGCAAATTTAGGTATTAACAATGTTGAAATTGCAGCTTTGGCAGGAGAGTCATGCTGCTAAAATATTGTTTAGATATCTGTTGTTAGCAATTATGAATTAAAAGATAAACTTTTTAGTAAAGGAGGAATCTATTTTTATGTCAAGCTCAGTTAAAAAAACCTATGACTATACAAAAAATATAGGGACAAAGGACTCTTTAGTTAAGGTAAGTAGGTTGTTCTGCGGTCAGGGTGGAAAGGCCATATTTGTAGGTCCAGATAACCAAGCGGCAATTATAGGAAAGGTCTTAGTTGATGCAGGGGAAATAATTAAACCAACTGTTAGCATAGAGTTTTCTAGTGTAGTTAGTTTCTTAGCTACAAATGAAGATGCAGAGGGACGTTTAGAATTTAGATTATTTAGATTAAGTAAAAACACATCTCCAAAACTGCTGAACAGTTGGACTTATGAAGTGTTTAGGATTGAAAATTCCTTTGATGGTATGAGATTTACCGATTCCTTTAGCTTCAATTATTGTGATTCTTTACCTTGTCCTGGATGCTTTGAATATTTTGTAGAGGTATCTATAGAGAACCTAATTACAGCTAATATAGTAGTAAGTAATGTTCACATCACTGCATTGACATAATGACCATAGGATTTATCTATTTATAAAATAACAATGATTCAAAGGAGGGAATATCTTATGGGAAATAAAATAAGAGAAAAAGACGATTTTGACAAAGGTTGTAATGGAAAAGCATCATGTGAGAGTAAAAAAACGAAGGGAGATATATGTAAACCACTCCGTATATTCTGTGGTCAAGGTGGCAGTGCTCAATTTTCAATACCTAATACTACTCCAGCTAATGTTGGCTTTGTTAGCGTTGATGCAAGAAAACTTTGTAAACCTTTAGTGAAAATTAAATTCTCTAGCATTGTTAATTTAGTAGGAACACCATTTGACCCGGAAGCTAGGTTAATATTTACTCTATTTAGAGCTTGTGATAATGAACAGCCAATACAATTAAATAGCTGGATTTATGAAGCTTTTCAAATAGAGTCTCGTTTCATATTTATAGGATTGATTAATTCCTTTACATTCATATATTGTGATCATCTAAATTGTTCTAGACTTTGTGATTACTTTGTAGAGGTATCGGCAGAGAATATTGCTAATGCTGGAATATCAATTGATAACGTTCAGATACAAGCAATAGCTCAGTAGTTAAAAATTGATATTTGTGTAAAAATTTTGTAAAGGAGGAATTTAATTTATGCCAACTCATATAAAAAAAGATAGTGGAAGGAAAAATCGTAATAGTAAAGAAGTAGTATTATCCTGTGGACAGGTCATGAGTGCTGTTTTCCAGGGGAATAATACAGTGGAACCTGTAATTCCCAGTCCATCTTCCGCTAGAATAGGGCAGGTTACCATAAATACAACAGGCATATGCAAACCCGTTGTTGAAATAGAGTTCTCAAGTATTGTTAATTTAATAACTTCCACAAGTATTGGATTTGAAAAGGCTTCACTAAATTTTCAGCTATTTAGAGCCTGCGACGATATGGAACCGGTTTTGTTAGATAGCTGGTTATATGAAGTATTTAAACTTGAATCTACTAATCCCCTTTTAAGATTATCTAAGTCCTTTAGCTTTACATTTTGTGAATCCTTAGATTATGTTGGATGCTGTGATTACTTTGTTGAAGTATCTGTGGGCGGTTTGGAATTAATTGAAACCATATCCGTAGATAACGTTCAAATTGCAGCTTTTACAGGGGAATCAGGGGATTGTGTAAAGGATGAAGACTGTAGTAAAGCTATGGTGAAATTTCCAGTAGATGATTCATCCCTATTATCCTGTGGACAAAGTGTAAATGGTATCTTTACAAATCGTGATATAGATCCAATTACTATAGGGCGGGTTATTATTGATACCAGGGATATATCTAAGCCAATAGTCAGCATAGAGTTTTCTAGTATAATTACTTATTTACAAACGGAATTTGCCGTCATTATTAATGATAATCTGGGTCCAGAAGCAAATTTGAAATTTAGCCTATTTAGGAGTTGTGATAAAGAAGAGCCCCTATTGCTAAATAGCTGGACATATGGAATATATAGGCTTGGACTAGATGATAGCGATACGAGAATTGTTGATTCATTTAATTTCAATTTCTGTGATGACTCAGTCTGCTGTGGATGCTGTGAATATTTTGTAGAAGTATCTATTGAGGAATTGGCTGCTGCCATTATATACGTTGATAATGTTCATATTACAGCATTAGCAGGATAACTATTAAGCTTTTAAACCTTCACATTAGCTTAAGGTTTCAGATTATAGACAGACTGAAATCTTAATCTATGTGGGGGGTTGTTATGATTCTTTAACAATGTTTTTATCCTTAAGAAATTCCTCATGAAAAGGCTTCAAAATTCCATCTGTATCGGCTTTGACACCGTAGTATGTACCATTAATTTTAACAACACCTTTTTCTAGAAATACAATTTTAGCAATTGCAGTGTTATCTGCATTATATAGTACATATACACCATTTCCAACATTAGACATAGGATTAGTTTCGTAATAATCAGCACCGCCTTGCTTCATTTCTAAAACAAATTGATTTATCAATTTGGAATCTATTGTAGAATAAAGAACACCATTCCCAGGATGGCGCATAGTAATTTTTACAACTTCATCCTTGACTAGGTCTGTAAAAGGAACTCCTTTTTTTGTACTGCACCCTACTGAAAATAACATAACGAAAAATATAGCTATGATTAAAAATTTATGTTTCATAATATTTTTTCCTCCCCTAGCTTATCTCCCACGATATCTATTATGTAATTAATTATAATC
>JAKSBP010000285.1 GCA_022361035.1 Clostridia bacterium | reverse complement strand
GGTTGTGCTTGGAGCTAAAAAGAATGATAATACTCTTTGTATTTTAACCCTTGAGGATAAAATTATAGAGCTAAATGTTAATAAAATTAGAAGATTAAGGGTAATAAGTAGATATGGAAAGATATTTTAGACTACGTGAAAGTAGTCTTTATCATTTTTTTGACATTTTTCAACATTTCGGGACTAAATTACTATAGAAATTTTATAAATACCTAGAGGAAAAATAATATATTTGAAGAATAAAATAAGAGTTAGACTAAATTATTTATTATATTGAGTTAATATAGAAAATTCAGTCTATACTTAATATAATACTCATAGGTGATAGTATGAAGAAAAAACAAAGGTTATACCGTACCTTATTTTTTTCAGTAGTAATATTGTATTTTATATATAAGCTTATTTTTGGATTGCTTATCAAGGAACCTGATACACAAATTGTTGAATTTGGTGAGCTTAGTACTGAAAAAGAGTACGAGTGTTTAATCGTTAGGAATGAAAGGATAGTAAAGTCTCCAAGTGAGGGTATTATAAAGTATTACGTTGAAGAAGGAGAAAAGGTTGAAAAAAATTATAAAGTAAGTGAAATATATACATCAGATGTTAGTGATGAAGACAGGGAGCAGTTAAAAAAGTTGAATAGTAGAATTGAGGACATACAGTCTAGTAAAGGTGATTTATTTAAAATTGATGTTGATAGGTTAAATATAGAGATAAATAATATTGTTGATGAGTTAAGAAGTGCTAGAATCCAGGATGATTTTACAAAACTCAGTGATTTAAAGATTAAACTGGAGAGTAAAATAGATAAGAAGAGAAGGGTTAGTGGGGATAAAAGTTTTTCAGGGGCAAATTTAGATAGGCTAAAGGGTGAAAAAAATAAATTAGAAACAAGGATAAAAAATTCTATTTTACAAATTAATAGTCCTGAATCCGGTATAATTAGCTACTATATAGATGGCTATGAAGAAATATTAACTCCACAAAATCTTGCAAATATAAAATATGAATTTATTAAAGGTATAGAGTCTAATTCCGATAAATTAAGATATGATAAAGTAATATTTAACCAGTCAATATTTAAAATAACAGATAATACAGCTTGGTATATTGTGATTATTACTGATTTTGATGATGCAAATTCCTTTGAAATAGGTAAAAAAGTGTCTGTAGATATTTTAGAGTCGAGAATTACAGGAAAAATTACTGATAAAATTCAAGATGATACTAAAAGCTTTATAATAGTAAGGACAAATCAATATGTAAGTGGTTTTAATAATATAAGAAAGGCCAATTTTAAAGTAATAAGGGAGCATCGTGAAGGCTTAAAAATTCATAGAGATTCCGTTGTAGAAAGAGATGGAGAAATGGGAGTCTTTTTATTAAGTGTTAATAGAAAAGCAATATTTAGGCCTATAAAGGTTTTAGGCTATGACGACGATTATGTAATAGTAGAGATAAATTACTTTGAGGTTAAAGAAGGCGACTCTTCAAAACGTGTGAGGACAGTAAAGCTATATGATGAAGTTTTAAGATATGGAAAAAAATATAAAGAAGGAGACATTGTTTATTAAAAAAGATATTTAAAGATAATGTTTTTTAAAGAAAACAATGGGAGCTCATATATTCTTTATTTAAAAATATTAAATTGTAAAAGGGAATATCCATACTCTTTTGATCTTGAGAAGGAGGCTTGAAATGAATAGGATTGAAACTAATATTAATTTTATTAAAAATAATATAAATAATGCATGTAAGAAAATTAATAGAAATCCAGAAGAAATAAATCTCATTGCAGTAACTAAAACCATTGATACAGAACAAATGAACGCTGCTCTAAAAATGGGAATAAAAATTATTGGTGAAAATAAGGTTCAAGAAATAATGGAAAAATATGATAAAATAGAGTATGAAACTCAGTGGCATATGATAGGCCATCTTCAAACTAATAAAGTAAAGTATATTATTGACAAAGTAGATTTAATACACTCTGTAGACAGTATTCGTTTAGCTAAAGAAATTGATAAAAGGGCAAAAAAAATTAATAAGATTATTGATATACTGATTCAGATAAATGTTGCCGACGAAGAAACAAAATTTGGATTATCTAGCAATAAAATAGATAATACTATAAAAGAGATTTCTGACCTTGGAAATATAAGGGTTCAAGGTTTAATGGCGATGGTCCCATATGTAGAGGACCCTGAAGTTGTTAGACCCTACTTTAAAAAAATGAAGAAAATATACGATAGTTTGAAAAATTCTTCTTTTCAAAAGGTTAGCATGAATTACCTTTCAATGGGTATGACTAATGACTATATGGTTGCCATTGAAGAAGGTTCAAATATGATTAGAATTGGGACAGGCATATTTGGGGAAAGAGATTATAATAGATAAGAGACTAGTATCTCAGAATGGTGAATTTCTGCGTTGCTTGAAATTACAGTGGCTTGGCACGTAGGTAAGTACTAGACAAAGCCCTGTAACTTCGGAACCTAAGCTTCATTTATTCTAAAGTACCCAGGGGCTGAATTTATAAGATGGTTTCATGAGACAGCTCCAAGGAATTTGAGAAATTAAGTTTTTTGTTTTTAAAGTTAGATTTTTTTGAGGTAAATAATTGTAGAGAGCAATTAAACTTCATAAAAGAGTGTATGAGGAGGTATTTTATGTCAGGCAAATTTATAGATAAAGTAAAGTTTTTTATGGGATTAGATGAGTATGAAGAAGAAGAGGTTCACGAAGATGAGATTGAAGAATCACTACATAATTCCATTAGTTCAAGTCAAAATGTAAAGAATAAAATAGTAAATATACATACTAATAAACAAATGAATGTAGTAATATATGAGCCAATAGAGTTTGAAGAGGCTCCACTTATCGTAGATAATTTAAAAAATAGGAAGCCAGTGATAATAAATCTTGAAAAATTAGATCAGGAATTAGCTAGAAAAATATTTGATTTCTTAAATGGTTCTATTTATGCATTGGATGGACAAATTCAAAAAGTATCTAAAGGTATATTTATCTTAGCTCCTAACAATATTGATATATCAGGTAATTTCAATGAAGAGCTAAATAATAAAGGGATTTTTCCATGGAAAAAATAAACATATCTGGAAGGTGATAACGTGTGGAGGTTGAGGTCAGCTATTAGCTACTTTATTGAAGTGATAAACTTTCTTATAATTGCAAGGGCATTATTCTCATGGTTTAGCCGTGATTATTCAAATCCAATCTATAATTTTTTATATCAATTGACAGAACCAATCTTAGCTCCTTTTAGAGCTATTCAAGAAAGGTTAGGAATTAGGCTTATGATAGATTTTTCTCCTATTTTTGCTATTGTGACTCTAAATATACTGAGAAATATAATTTTAAGGTTGTTATAGAAAGTGTGATGTTTTGAACCGAAATGATATATCAGCAAGGTTTTTCCTAAGAGATAAGTATGAAACAGAGTTGTTTAGGTTATTGGATAGAATTGAGACATCCATAGAGAAAAATATATTTAAAAATACAAACTTTGTCGATCCATATATAGCATCAATTTGTAATGATGTTTTAGAAAATAACTATAGTCATGTAAAATACATTATTACAGGTGGATATAAGGATGCAGAGAGAAAAGTAATAATTATCTATCCAGATTATTACCATAAAAGCCACGACCTTTTACCTCTTAAGGTTCTCAAAATAGAGGATTTTCCCAGGGGAAAGGAATTTAATCATAGAGAAGTTTTGGGAACTATTTTAGGATTAGGATTAAAACGGGAAAAAATAGGTGATATTATAATTAGTGGAGATATGCTTCAGATTATTGTATTAGAAGAAGTTGCTAGCTACATAGAATTGAATTTGACTCAAATCGGCAGATTCAAAGTAAAGGCCTATATAGATGAAATCCATAATATTATTCCTAGGGAAAATGAATTTAAGCTAATAACCGATACAGTCAAATCCTTAAGATTAGATTCTGTTTCGTCAGTTGGATTTAATGAATCAAGAAATAGAACTGTAGAGGATATAAGAAAGGAAAAGGTAAAGGTGAATTTTATTCCAATTCTCACACCTTCCTATAATGTCAAAGAAGGGGATTTAATATCCTACAGAGGTAAGGGCAGAATCCTTTTAGAAAAGGTTTTAGGTAAAACAAAAAAAGATAGGTATAAAATATTAATAAAAAAATTTATATGATTGGGGGAAAAAATGATAACACCATTAGACATTCAGAATAAGGAATTTACGAAGGGTTTAAGAGGTTATAAAGAAATTGAAGTTGATGAGTTTTTAGATAGGATTATTGAAAGCTACGAAAGGGTTTATAATGAAAATATTGAGTCTAAGGAAAAAATTAGATTATTACAGGAACAATTAGATAAATATAATAGCTTGGAAAAAACCCTCAGGGATACTTTAATATTAGCACAAAGTACCGCTGAAGAAGTAGCTATAAATGCAAACCAAAAGGCTGAATTGATTATTAGAGAAGCTGAGGAAAAGGGTAAGAAGATTATTGAAGAGGCAAATAATGAAGTAATAAACGTAAGAAAAGAATATGAAAACTCAAAAAAAGATTTTCAAATATTTAAGACTAGATTCAAAACCTTACTTGAATCTCAACTGGATTTAGTAAATGATTCTTCTATAAATGAACAGCTATAGTTATCATTAAAACTTAAGAGAAATTTTCTTAAAACGGTTAAGGATTTTAAGTTCTCTTAGGGAAATTCATTAATTAAAGGGGGGGCATCTATGGTTAAAATAGGTATTATAGGAGCTATGGAGGAAGAAGTTGAAATATTAAAGGGTCTTATGGAGATTGAAGAAACTGTAAATATAGCCTATATGAATTTTTATATAGGCAAATTAGATAATAAGGACATTATAATTGTTCGTTGTGGAATTGGAAAAGTTAATGCAGCTATTTGTACCCAGGTTCTTGCTAGTAACTTTAATGTAACCCATATCATAAATATTGGTGTTGCAGGGGCACTCCATGAAGAGTTGAATGTCGGAGACATTGTGATATCATCGGATGTTATTGAACATGATTTTGATGCAAGGGGTTTTGGCCATGAATTAGGAGTAATTCCTAGAATGGATACACATATATTTAAAGCCGATAAGATGCTTGTTGACATAGCCTTTGAGGCTAGTAAAGAAGAAACTATAAAGCATAACACTATGATTGGGAGGATATTATCTGGAGACGTTTTTGTTGCTTGCCCTGATAAAAAAGATTTTCTGTGGGATAACTTTAAAGGATATTGTACAGAAATGGAAGGAGCTTCAATAGGTCATACAAGCTACTTAAACAATATACCCTTTGTAATAATAAGGGCTATTTCTGATAAGGCCGATGGAACAGCCCATATAAGCTTTGATGAATTTGTACATGAAGCAGCTCAGAACTCAAGTAATATGGTTAGGAATATTGTCAATCGTATATAATTATATATACCTTTAAAGTTTAAGATTTCTGTAATATATATAAAGAATAGAGTAAAAAACTATAGTGTTTACTATAGTTTTTTTTATGCTTAAAAAATTAAACTATTATTAATGAATTATGGATTTTGATAGTATAGCAGAATATTATAAAAATCTTCACTCCTTTGGAAATGGAGAATATTACTGTCATACTTTAGATTTTTATTTAAATTTCCAGGTTTGGTATTTGTAAAAGGAGTTTACTTATATTTTATTTGAAAAGGGGCAAAATAATATCAAATCAGAATATCCATAGAAACCTTGAATATTTCCGATGTTCCTTTCTATATAAGAAGCTTATTGCCCTTTCAATCCTATGGCTTGGACATTGGATTTTAAATGAATAGAGTATAATTTTTTAAAGCATTCTATGGTATATCTGAGTTTAAATATTTTCAGCTATTACATATGGTACTAGGACGTGTTACAGAATGATTGAAAAAAAAATTAATTCTTTAGAAAAAAAGCTAGAATCCTATTCAATTGCTTTAGAAAAGAGTAAGATATCAGAGTATATTGAAACAATTAATAATCCAAGAAAATTGCTAATTTCCAATTTTATTATTGGTATAGCGCGGGGTATAGGAACGGCAATAGGGTTTACAATACTAGCGGCGATTATAATTTACATTATTGATCAAATGGTAAATCTTCCCCTTATTGGAAAGTATATTGCTGAATTGATAGAAATAATAGAAAATTACAGGTAGGAGGGCTAAGATGGATAAAGAAGGCTTAAAACATTTTAAAGAAAAACTTTTAAAAGAGAAGAAGGAAGTATTGAATGCTCTTGACCATGAGGAAGAAAATGGACTTCGCAGCTCATTTAGAGAGTATTATAGCGAGCTTTCCCTTTATGATAATCACCCCGCCGATATAGCCAGTGAGACCTTTGAAAAGGAGATGCATTTTAACCTGGAGGAAAATGAAAAAAGGATTTTAGAAGACATAGATAAAGCCATAGGAAAAATTGAAGAGGGTACATATGGAGACTGTGATGTATGTGGGCAACCTATAAACCTGGAAAGATTAGAGATTATACCATATACAGTATTATGCCTTCAATGTAGTAAAAGAGAATCTCACCTTTCCCTAGATGAGAAAATTCATACAAGACCGGTAGAGGAAGAAGGGCTTAACTATCCCTTTGGGAGAACATTTAATGATAAATCCAGTGTAAATGGTTTCGATGGAGAGGATTCCTGGCAGGCTGTAGCAAGGTATAATAAAACCGATCAGAAAAAAATGGCCTTAGACTGGTATGACAATAATATGTATGATGCAAAAATTTCTGGTAAAGTAGAAGATGTAGATGATATAAGCTCGGAATATTATTATGAAGAAGAAGCTGATTCAGAGAAAAAGGAATAAAAATATAGAAGCAAGCCTCGGTTTTGCTTCTCTTTTTATGTTATAATACTACTAGCCTTTAGGTAAGGACTATACTAAAAAACCTATATTTCCTTTAGAAATCTTTAAAAGCTGTTATAACCTTTAAAAAATATAAGGATATATATAATTCTTAATAATAAGGGAGTAGATAGATTGAATGATATTAAGTTAATTGTAGAGGATATAGAGGAACCTGTTAGGTTAGACTCATATATATCTAAAGCATTAAATGATGTTTCAAGGTCATATGTACAAAAATTAATTGAAAAGGGAAATGTTGAGGTTAATAAACATATAATTCTTTCAAAAAAGTTTAAAATAAATATATATGATGAAATTCAGATTAAAATACCGGAGCCTGAAAAGTTAAATTTGGAACCTGAAGATATTAAAATCTCCATTATTTATGAGGATGAAGATATTTTGATAGTAAATAAGCCCCAGGGAATGGTTGTTCATCCAGCTCCAGGACATTATTCAGGTACACTGGTAAATGCTCTCTTATACCATTCAAAAAACTTATCCTCTATTAATGGAATAATAAGGCCTGGAATTGTTCATAGAATAGATAAAGATACATCGGGGCTTCTAATGGTAGCTAAAAATAATAATGCACATAATTTTTTATCTGCTCAATTAAAAGACCATAGTATAAATAGAATTTACTACGCATTAGTACATGGCAATATTAAAGCCGATAGTGCTACAATTGATACTTTAATAGGAAGGCATCCCGTAAATAGATTTAAGAGAGCTGCACTAGAGAATAATGGTAAAAGAGCTGTTACCCACTTTAAAGTCCTTGAAAGGTTTTCTAGATACAATCTCCTGGAACTTAAACTTGAAACTGGACGTACCCATCAAATTAGAGTCCATATGTCCTATCTAGGCCACCCCCTAGTAGGTGATCCACTTTATGGTATCAAAAAGGAGAATTTCAAGTTAAAGGGACAGATGTTACATGCAAAGGTACTAGGTTTTGTTCACCCGACAAGGGGAGAATATATTGAGTTTAATAGCGAACTTCCCGATTATTTTAATTCTTTACTTGATAAACTGAGGAGGATATAGTATAACTAATTATTATAGGATTTAATAGTATTCGGAGGTAAAAATATGAAATTGAAGGCAAAAATAATGGATGAAAAGGCTATAAATAGGTCAATAACTAGGTTATCCCATGAAATAATAGAAAAGAATAAGGGGATTTCAGATGTAGTTTTAGTTGGGATACATACTAGGGGTGTTCCCCTGGCTGCAAGAATTGCTACAAAAATTAAGGAAATAGAAGATATTGATGTGGAAGTAGGGTCACTAGATATCACCTTATATAGGGATGACCTATCAGAGGCCCATGATAATCCAATGATTAAAAAAAGTAAAATTAATGTGGATATAAATGAAAAAAATGTTGTGCTGGTTGATGACGTTATTTTCACAGGGAGAACAGTTAGGGCTGCTATGGATGCACTGATAGATATTGGGCGGCCTAAAACAATTCAATTAGCTGTGTTAGTAGATAGGGGACATAGGGAATTACCCATAAGACCCGACTATGTAGGTAAGAATGTTCCAACGTCAAGAAAAGAAGTGATAAGTGTATGCTTAGATGAAATTGATATAGAAAATCAAGTGGTAATATATGAAAAATAAAAATATTGTAAATTAAGCTCTGATTTTTAATAATATTTTTTTGAAAAATGGCTTTAAGTAACCTCACTAAATATTTAATTTAGTGAGGTTATAAAGAAGAAAACTGTGACCTTTATAGATGAGTGACTTACAAATTTGATAAACGAAAGCAGCCACTGAGGTTTCCTTTAGAGCGATTTTTATGAATCTGTTTTACCTTCTATTACCTATTTAAAAACAGATTTATAGCATGAGCCTAAAGGATTCTCTGTGGCTGCTGTAGTAAGTTAACTTTCTCAATCACTCATCTATAATTGGGTAAAATTTTCTATAAACTCTTTAGTTTGCGTTTACTTCTAATTTTTTTACTTCCTCTTCGTAGGGAGTTACATAAACAGTTTTAAAATTTTCATAGATAACCATTCCAGGCTTTGCACCCGATGGCTTTTTTACAAATTTTACATCGGTATAATCTATAGGAACATTGCTAGAGCTCCTTCCTTTACTGTGGTAGGCTGCAATCAAAGCACCGGTCATTATGACATCATGGGGAACTTCCTTACCTTCAGTTTTAATTATTACGTGGGAGCCTGGAATTTCCTTAGTATGGAGCCAAATATCTTTTTTGGAAGCAAATTTTAAGGTCAAATAATCATTTTGTTTATTGTTTTTTCCAGCTAATATGACGAAGCCATTTTCTGTACAATATTTATAGGGTTGAAATTTAGCAGCTTTTTCTTTTTGCTTAGTGCTTTTTCTCTTTTTAATGTATTTTTGTTCGATTAATTCCTGTTTTATTTCGTTAATATTATTAATATCATCGGTATTTTCTATATTAGTTAATACGTTTTGTAAATACTTTATTTCTTCATCGGTGTCTCTAATTTGTTTGCTTATTTTATCCTGTGCACTTTTGTATTTATTATATTTTTTATAATACCTTTGGCTATTTTCTGAAGGGTCTAACCTTGAATCAAGGGGAATTATCATAGTTGACATATCAGGGTCATAATAGTTTTGCACCTCTATTTCCTTCATGCCCTTAGATATTTGATACATATTTGATAGTATTAATTCTCCAAAAAGTTTGTATTTTTCAGCCCCTTGTGCAGTTATTAATTCTTCTTTTTGTTTTTGTAGTTTTTTAAAGAGTCTTTCAAGTCGAGTATTAATAATCTTTATTATATCAGTAGACTTTTGTTTAATTCGATTATATTTATCCTTTTCAGAATAAAATTTATTTATAGTATCACTTATGGAGTCAAAATACGTATGAGAAAAATGTTCACTTTCATAAATGTCTAGCTTGATTGAGGAAAAATCTATAGTCCTATTATTCTTTGAATCGACTATTATATTTGGTGAATATCTATTGTTACAAATTTTCATTAATATATTTGAAAAGTTGCTCCAAAAGCTTCTATAGGTAGCTTCTGAAATATGGGAAACTGGAGTATCTATATCCACAGTAGAGTTAAGACATATTTCCTTTGCAATAACGGGGCTTATTCCTTGGAATAACCTATATATAGCTTTATATACTTGGGTGTTTTCCGAAGCTTTATTCATTTGATTTTTGAAGGTGTCATAGTCTATGCTAAATATATTAATTTTGTCCTGACCAGGTGGTTGTCTATATTGAAGCCCAGGGAGGATTTGTCTTTGTCTACTAATACTGGAAGGAATTCTTTTAATACTATCTATAACAACTTTAGTATCTTTATCAATGAGAATTATATTACTGTGTTTACCCATTATTTCAACTATTAATTCTTTGATATTGACGTTTCCCAGTTCGTCATAGCTTTCAATGGAGAGAACCAGTATACGCTCAAATTCCACCTGATAGACATCTACAACCTTACCCCCATGTAGATGTTTTCTTAAAAGCATACAAAACATAGGTGGATTTAAAGGATTATTTTTTTGTAAACTAGTCAAGGATATATGGGGTAGACTGCTATCTACCGACATCATCAATTTATTACGTTTGTCAAGGTTTCTAAACTTAATAATTATTTCGTCATCTTCAGGCTGATATATTTTTTCAATTTTTTTGTTTATCAACTGTTCCCCTAGCTCAGAGACTAATGAATTTATTACAAGGCCATCAAACGGCATATTATCCCTCCATTAAAAGTAATTTGAAGCTTTAGCAATTAGACATAGAATTACTAACTGCAACATGTGAAAATTCTTTGTAAAGTATAACATTAAATTATAAAATTTAAAAGACGATATTTATGAATATTGTATATAATACTATATAGCTATAGTATTGTCTTTATATGATTGTACAATCATATAAAGATAAACAACATTAAAACTCAAGATAAATTTGAAAGAAAACAATGAATTCTTCTACATTTTTTCTTTCAAATTTATCAATCTTTAAAGTTGTTTATTTATAAAGACAATCCCTTTTAGACCTTAATAAATTTTAACTGGATATATTTATACAATATAAGGAGGTAAAAGTCATGAGATTTAGTAAGATGCAGGGGGCGGGTAATGATTTTATAATTATTATGGCGGAGGAAGTTAGGGGAATTGAGTATGGGATTTTAGCTAAGAAAGTTTGCGATAGACATTTTGGTATTGGGGCCGATGGGTTGATGATAGTTGAAAATTCTGAATCAAAGGATGTTAAAATGAATTACTATAATTCAGATGGCTCTATAGGTGAGATGTGCGGCAACGGTATAAGATGCTTTTCAAAATTTGTTTATGAAAAGGGAATAGTAAGGAAGAAAGTTTTTACAGTGGAAACCCTTGCTGGTGAAAAAGATATAAAACTTGAAGTAACAGAAGAGGGAAAGGTTCAAAGTATATTAGTTGATATGGGAAGTCCAAGCCTTAAAGCTAAGGATGTACCTGTTGTAACAGAAAAGGAAAGCTATATAAATGAAAATATAAAGCTTAATGGTTCAAATATAGTAGTGTCAAGTATATTGATGGGAGTTCCCCATACAATAGTATTTGTTGAAGAATTAGGGGAAAATATTGTTTATGAAATTGGGCCTCAGATTGAAAGGTATAATATTTATCCTAGAGGAACTAATGTTAACTTTGTTCAAGTAGTCAATAAAGAATTGATAAAGGTTGATACATGGGAAAGAGGGTCTGGAAAAACATTGGCATGTGGTACTGGAGTATGTGGGTCTGTATATGTTGCAAATTTATTAGGTTATGTTGCTAGAAAAGCAGAGGTAAGGGTGCCCGGTGGTAAACTAAATATCCATATAGATGATGATAATAGAGTTTTTATGAAAGGTACAGCAAAGTTTATATGTGATGGAAAATATTATTTAGAGGAATCCTTAAAATTTTAGAATATTAATGATATAATATGTTGTTAACAGGTTAATTTTTGACAAGTTGTATATATATTTAGAAAAGTATTGTGAAGAATTGGTTGAAATGTTAGAATTATGGAGGTGTCTGTGAATACCTCTGGGGAGGAAGGATTAGTTTTATGGTTAGTAGTATGACGGGTTATGGTAGAGGAGAATCAAATGATGAATTAAGGAATTTCCTTATAGAAATAAAATCGGTAAACCATAGGTATAATGATATTATTATTAGAATGCCAAAAAAATTATCTTCATTTGAAGAAAAAATCAGGAAATTTATTAAGGATTCAGTAAAAAGAGGTAGGATTGAGGTTTATATTACTTTAGACGAATCTAAAAATGAAGATATTGTAATAAAACCAAATTTAAACATTGTTCAGCAATATTATAATTCCTTAAAGGAAATTAAAGAAAATTTTAATTTAAAGGACGAAATATCTATAAGCCAATTAACGCGTTTTCCTGATATCTTTAGGATTGAAAATAGGGAAGAAGAAGAGGATGTTATTTGGCAATCCTTGAGCTTGGCACTTAGACAGGCTCTATCCTCACTGATTGAAATGAGGAAGGCAGAAGGATTGAAGCTAGCAGAAGACATAAAAAGTAGAAGCTTGAAGATATATGAAATAGTTAAGGAAATAGAGCTTTGGACTCCTATAATTGTAAAGGAGTATAGAGCAAAATTATTGGAGAGAGTAAGGGAATTAACCGAAGATACTATTGAAATTGATGAAGATAGGATTGCTTTAGAGGTTTCAATCTATGCAGATAAAAGTAATATAACAGAAGAAATTGTTAGATTGTTTAGCCATTTAGATCAGCTAAATACGATTACCAGTGAATCTGGTGCGGTAGGAAGAAAGTTAGATTTCTTAATTCAAGAAATGAATAGGGAAATTAATACAATCGGTTCAAAGTCTTCTGATATTAATATTTCTAGTATGGTTATAGAGATAAAGAGTGAATTGGAAAAGATTAGAGAGCAAGTTCAAAATATTGAGTAACAGGGGGATAAGAATGCAATTAAGGTTAGTTAACATTGGTTTTGGAAACATGATTTCAGCTAGTAGGATTATAGCTATTGTTAAACCGGAATCGGCTCCGATTAAAAGAATTATTAACGAAGCTAGAGAAGAGGGTAAACTAGTTGATGCTACATATGGTAGGAGAACAAGGGCAGTTATCATATGCGATAGTGGTCACTTAATATTATCGGCTGTTCAGCCTGAGACGATGGCTAATAGGTTTAATTCAAAGGAAACAGATGACAAAATAATTGATAACAATGGCTAAAAGAAGGAGAATCGGTATGAAAAAAACAGGAGCATTGTTCATTGTATGTGGTCCATCGGGTGTAGGAAAGGGAACAGTGTGTAAAGAGCTTTTAAGGGTTAAACCAGAAGTGAAACTATCTATCTCCGCTACTACGAGGGAAAGAAGAAAGGGAGAGATAGAGGGTGTAAACTACTATTTTATAGGTAAAAGCAATTTTCAAGACATGATAAAATCAGGTGGTTTTTTAGAATATGCCGAGGTCTATAATAATTTATATGGAACTCCTAAAAAGTATGTATTAGAACAACTTGATATGGGGTATGATATTATATTAGAAATTGATCCCCAGGGAGCGATGCAAATAAAAGAAAAGTTTCCAAAGGGAATATTTATTTTTCTATTGCCCCCAAGTATGAAGGAGTTGCGAAACAGGATTATTAGCAGAGGAAGAGATGATGAGGACAACATTGAAAAGAGACTGAATTGTGCCTATAAAGAAATTGACTTTATTAAGGAATATGATTATTATATAATAAATGATGATTTAAGTAATGCTGTAAATAGTCTTGTTTCAATTATCGAAGCAGAAGGCTGTCGAGTTAAGGGAAATGTAGATGAGTTAATAAAAATGTATAAGGAGGAAGTTTAATGCTTAAACCCCCAATTAATCAGTTATTAGAAAAAGTTGACAGTAGATATACTTTAGTTATCGCTGCTGCCAAAAGAGCTAGGCAATTAATAGAAGGTAGTGATAGCCTTATAGATATAGAATCTAATAAGCCGGTTACAGTAGCTACAAACGAAATTTTTAAAGATAAAATTTCCTACGAAAAGATTGAATCTGAGGGCGAGATATAATAAATATAGTTGAAAAGAAATATTAAGGGGTGCAGTATGTTAACTAATAAAAATATAGTTATAGGTGTTACTGGAGGCGTTGCGGTATACAAGGTATTAGATGTGATAAGTAGGCTAAAAAAGCTAAGTGCAAACATAAATGTAATAATGACAAAATCTGCTGTAAAGTTTGTACAGCCCCTAAGCTTTCAATCCTTATCTCAGAACTACGTGGTTACAGATATGTTTGATGAGCCTAAAACCTGGGATGTAGAGCATATATCCCTGGCACAAAAAGCCGACCTCTTTGTAATTGCACCAGCCACTGCCAACATAATAGGCAAAGTAGCAAATGGTATCGCAGACGATATGTTATCAACTACAGTGATGGCAACCAAAGCCCCTGTACTTATTGCTCCAGCCATGAATACAAATATGTATGTTAATCCTATTGTGCAAAGAAATATTAAAATTCTTAAAGGTTTTGGATATAACTTTATTGACCCTGCTTCAGGGAGACTTGCCTGTGGAGATTATGGCATTGGAAAGTTAGCTTCCCCAGAGGATATAGTGGAAGAGATAATCAAGGTTTTTGAAGAACCCTTAAAAAAGTCATTAAGGAATAAAAAGGTCTTAATCACTGCTGGGCCTACCCAAGAAGCTATTGATCCTATAAGATATATAACTAATCATTCTTCTGGGAAAATGGGTTATTCCTTAGCTGCAGCAGCTAGGGATAGAGGGGCAGATGTTACATTGGTTTCTGGTCCTACTAACATTGAAAAGCCAAGGGGAGTAGAAGTTATAGATGTAATAACAGCTAAGGACATGTATGAGGCAGTCTTAAAGCATTTTGACGAATCCCATATAATAATCAAGGCTGCTGCCGTTGCCGATTATAAGCCAAAGGAGATTTCAAAGGATAAAATTAAGAAGGGTGATACAGATTTAAATATAGAGCTTTCAAGAAATCCCGATATCCTCCTTGAACTGGGGAGGATGAAGAAGGATAAAATCTTAGTTGGATTTGCAGCAGAAACAAAGGATTTGATAGAAAATGCAAAAAGTAAAATAAATAGAAAAAATCTAGATTTTATAATAGCCAACAATATATCCCAGTCGGGAGCTGGATTTAAAGAGGAGACTAATATCGTAAGTATTATAGATAGTTTGGGAAATATAGAAAAGTATGATAAAATGAAAAAAGAAGAGGTATCAAATATTATCCTTGATAAGGTACAGGATTTGATAAAATTAAAGGAGTAGGGCAACCTACTCTTTTGTAATTAGATTCTTGGAGGCAAACACAATGGATTGCATAAAATACTGTAATATAGTTGTGAATACGGGAACCAAAGTGACTGATATGTTATATACCTATAAAATTCCTAAGGGCTTACTTGAAGAGATTAAAATTGGTGATAAAGTTATTGTGCCCTTTGGAAAAGGAAATAAGTTGCTTGAGGGATTTGTATTTGAACTTGATTCAGGCAAGGGCATTGAGAAAGTTAAAGGTATAAAGGAGATAAAGGATTTACTAAATGATGATATAAGTTTGACACAGAGGCAAGTAAATTTATGTAAATGGCTTAAGAGTACATACTTATGTACTTATTATGAAGCCATTCAATGCTTAATACCTAGGGGTACAGCCTTAAAAAAGAAGAAAATATATAGGATAAATGATAGGGTTTTAAATAGAGATAACCTATTAGAAAATCACTTAGGAAAGAAAAGTAGGGTCCTTGATTTATTATCTCAAAACCCAAGGGTTAGTGATAATGACTTAAGAAAAAAGCTTGATTATGATTTTAGTAAAGAATTAAAAAGCTTAATTGAAAAAGATATTATAATAGTGGAAGAAAAGCTTTATAGTGATATAAATGCTAAATATAAAAAGATTGTTAAGGTTAATTTTGACCCAGATAAACTGGACCAGATAATATCTAGTATGTCTCAAAGTGCATATAAGCAGATTGAAGTTTTAAAGGTTCTTGCCCAGGCTGAGCAAATGGTATTAAGAGATATCCTTAAAAGGACTAAGACTTCAAGGTCTGTGATTAATGCCCTAATAAAAAAGGGTTTAATTTCAATTACTGATGAAAAAGAATATAGGAGTCCAGTAAATTTAAAGAAAATAAAAAGAGATATACCTAATGACCTTAATCATGAACAAAGAGCAGCCTATGATAATATAATAGAAATGATAGGAAGTAAGAGGAATGAAATCTTTCTCTTACATGGAGTCACAGGAAGCGGAAAAACTGAAGTATATATGCATCTTGTTGATTATGTTATAGGAAATGGTGAGCAAGTAATAATTTTAGTGCCTGAAATTTCCCTTACTCCTCAAATAGTAGAGAAATTTCTTAAAAGATTTGGTAATAATGTAGCTGTTCTTCATAGTAAGCTTTCTTTAGGTGAAAGATACGATCAATGGATGAAAATAAATAATGGAGAGATTTCTATAGTAATTGGGGCAAGGTCTGCAATATTTGCACCATGCCACAATCTGGGTCTGATTATTATTGACGAAGAACATGAGTCATCTTATAAATCGGAAATGAATCCTAAGTACTGTACAAAGGATGTAGCCCAGTATCTATGTAAAGAGAGTAGTGCAGTTCTGCTTCTTGGATCGGCTACTCCTTCAATTGAGAGCTACTATGAAGCTAAAAAAGGTAACTATAAGATATTGGAGCTAAATAGTAGGTTTAATAGTAAACCTCTACCAAGGGTAGATCTCGTCGATATGAGAGTAGAACTTGAAGAGGGGAATAAAAGTATATTCAGTAGAAAGCTTTATGAATTAATGAAAGATAATCTACTCAACAAGAAGCAAATTATTTTATTTTTAAATCGTAGGGGTCACTCTACCTTTGTTTCCTGTAGAAGCTGTGGATACGTTTTAAAGTGTAAAGACTGTGATATATCTTTGACCTATCATCATAAAAACAATGTGGCTAAGTGTCATTACTGTGGCTATAGAAGTACTGTTCCTCAAACTTGTCCCCTATGTAACAGTAGATATATAAAATTTTTTGGTTCAGGGACAGAAAAGGTTGAGGAATATGTTAAAAAGTTGTTTCCTAGTTATAGGACAAAAAGACTTGATATTGATACGACGTCACAAAAAGGAAAGCTTGAAAAAATTATCGAGGCCTTTGAAAAAAGAGAAATCGACATTCTTATAGGTACACAAATGGTTGCCAAGGGCTTGGATTTTCCCTATGTAACTCTTGTGGGTGTATTATCGGCGGACCTAACATTAAATTTACCAGACTACAAAGCTAATGAAAGAACCTTTCAATTATTAACTCAGGTTGCTGGAAGGGCTGGTAGGCATGATTTTAAAGGAAGGGTTATTATTCAGACATATACCCCCGATAACTATGCGATTACTTCATCTCAACAGCATAACTATAAGGAGTTTTACAATAAAGAGATAGACCTTAGAAAAGAATTTTGTTATCCTCCCTTTTATGGGATTATAAATATTATAGTTTTGGGAAAGGAGGAATCCTTAGTAATCAAATCTAGTAATATAATATTTCAGAAAATACAGAATGAAATTTTAAACAATAAAAATCTAAATGATTTTCAGCTTCTAGGACCAAATCCTGCAATACACAATAAGATTAAAAGTTTTTATAGATGGCAGATATTATTGAAGTACCAAAGTATTGACCATGAGATTATAAAGGGTATAATAAATTATATATGTAAAATTAATAGAAGTAAGTATTTAGACAATAATGTACATTTGATTTTTGATTTAAAACCATACAATATATTTTAGGATTGACTTTAAAATTTATATAGTGGAGGTATTTTAGATGGCTATAAGAAAAATCAGAACAGGAGATGACCCCGTATTAAGAAAAATTTCCAGACCTGTAGAGGAAGTTAATGATAGAATAATTCAAATAATTGATGATATGGTTGATACTCTCCATAACATAGGAAATGGTATTGGGTTAGCCGCTCCTCAAATAGGTATTTTGAGAAGAATAATAGTTATAGATATTGGTGAAGGAATTATCGAACTTATTAATCCAGAGATATTGGAGGAGCGTGGCAGTCAAATTGATATAGAAGGCTGTCTGAGTTTACCTGATAGGTCCGGTAATGTGGAAAGACCATTTTATGTGAAGGTTAAGGGTCTTAATAGAAAGGGTGAAGAAGTAATTATAGAGGGTGAAGATATTTTAGCAAGGGTTCTCTGCCATGAAATAGACCACTTGAATGGAATACTATTTATAGATAAAATTATAGAAGAGTAGGTGTATAGAGCATGAGAATTCTTTTTATGGGAACTCCTGACTTTGCAGTTCCGTGTTTAGAGGCAATGGTCAACCATGGCTATGAAGTAGTTTCTGTAATTACTCAACCTGACAGACCCAAAGGCAGAGGTAAGAAGGTTTTACCTTCTCCTGTAAAAGCAAAGGCTATGGAGTTTGGTATAGATGTTTTGCAGCCGAAAAAAATTAAAGAAAAAGAGTTTATACAAGCTATTAAATCTATAGAGATTGATTGCATTGTTGTAGTGGCCTATGGACAAATATTACCAAAGGGTATATTACAATTACCTGAAAAGGGATGTATAAACGTACACGCTTCTCTTTTACCCCGATTTAGGGGTGCTGCTCCAATTCACTGGTCTATTATCAATGGGGAGGAGAAGACGGGAATTACTACAATGTATATGGATGAAGGATTGGATACAGGGGATATGATTTTAAAAGAAGAAGTAAGTATAGGTAAAGAAATGACTACCGGTGAGCTGCATGATATTCTTTCAAACCTAGGTGCTAAAGTTCTTATTGAAACCCTAAAACTTATTGAGTCAAGCAAGGCACCTAGAATGTCACAGGATGATTCTAAAAGCAGCTATGCACCAATGCTGGATAGAGAACTTGGCCTTATTGATTGGCAAAATAATTCTCAAGATATATATAATTTAGTAAGGGGTTTAAATCCATGGCCTGTTGCTTATACTATGTACAAAGGAACAAAGATGAAAATATGGAAATGCACTATAACCCATGAAGATACTAATGGAGAGCCTGGACAAATAACTAAAGTTAATAAAGAAGGTATCCATGTAATTACTGGTAAAGGAAGTATTGTTATTGAAGAAATTCAGTTTCCCAATAGTAGAAAAATGAGGGTAGATGAATATATAAGAGGGAATACTATAGAAGATAGCATATTATTAGGAGAATAATATGAGAAATATAATGCTAAGTAAAGATAAGAGCATCTTTTTAAAGTTATTGAATATAATAATTCTGGCTATGTTTTTTTTAGCTTTAGGTTTAATCCTGTTGATTAAAAATAATGTATTACATTTATATTTAATTCTATTAATTATTATGATTTTTTTCTTTATTGCTGGAACTATTTATTTACTAGGATTATTAGCCTTAATAATTTCAATAACAAAAAATGGAACTATACCTAGGTTTTTGATACCTATTTTTGAGAAATCAATAAAGTTTATCTATCCGATTATGATAATGTTTTCAAGTATATTGAAAATCCACAAGGATCCAATTAGAAGATTTTTTTCTGAGATTAATAATAAAATAGTAGTTCTAAAAAGTGATAAAATAAACAGTGAGGATATACTAATTGTTACTCCTCACTGTTTACAGAAATCCTCTTGTAAACATAAGGTTACTGGGGATATTGATAATTGTAAGAGATGTGGGGCCTGTGACGTAGATAGGCTTTTAAGGCTATGTACAAGCTATAATGTGAAGCTGGAAGTTGTAACAGGGGGAACATTAGCTAGAAAGGTAATTAAAGATTATAACCCTAAGGGAATTATAGCAGTAGCCTGTGAGAGGGACTTATCCCATGGTATACTAGATGTGAAGGGTATACCAGTAATTGGTATAAAAAATGAAAGACCAGAAGGGCCTTGCCGCAATACTTGTGTAGATATTCGGGAGGTAGAAAAAGCCATAAAACATTATTTAAGGAGGTAATGACATGATAGAGTATTATACGAGTATGATATTGTTAATACCGGCAATGATATTTGCCTTTTATGCTCAAAGTAAAGTTAAAAGCAGTTTCAATCGCTATCTAAAGGTAAGAAGTATGAGGGGTTATACCGGTGTTCAAGTAGCACGAATGATATTGGATAGAAATGGACTAAGGGATGTTAATATTGAATCTATTGGAGGATATCTTTCCGACCACTATGACCCAAGAAAAAGGGTAGTTAGGCTTTCAAGCAATGTGTACAATGGTACTTCAATAGCTTCAATTAGTGTAGCAGCCCATGAGGTAGGACATGCTATACAGCATGCAACGGGATATTCGGCACTTACCTTTAGAAATCAAATAGCACCAATAGCATCTTTTTCTTCGCAATTCGCTATACCCTTAGCTTTTTTAGGATTTTTCCTTAGAACTGATTTTTTGATAACACTGGGGATATATATATACCTTGGAGCAATAGCCTTCCATGTAATAACTTTACCTGTGGAGTTTAATGCAAGCTCCCGTGCGATTAAACAGCTTACTTCTAATGGATTAGTATATAATGAAGAGGTTAAGTCTGCCAAATCTGTACTAAATGCTGCGGCTCTAACATATGTGGCTGCTGTTGCCGTATCAATTGCTCAATTATTAAGACTTTTTGTTCTAAGAAACAGGGATTAGGTTTATTAAATCTATTTAATAATAAATAGTTATATTGGTCATATCTTTTAGATATAGATTCTTTTTAGCCTAAAGGATATGACCCTTTAATCTCATAATTTCACTTAAAAAACTTACCTTATATAAAAGTAGTTGGGGAGGCAAAATATGAATAAGGTAAACCCAAGAAGACTTGCTTTAAGTATACTAGTTGATATAGAAGAAAATAGAGCCTTTTCTAATATAACTATTAATAAATATCTAATGAAGAATGAAGTGTCGTCCTTGGATAGAAGCTTTATCAGTCAGTTAGTCTATGGAGTTTTAGAGAATAAACTATATTTAGATTATATAATAAAGAATCTTTCTAAAACTAGAATACATAGGATTCAAATAGAAATTTTAAATATTTTAAGATTGGGATTATATCAGATGATTTTTCTAAATAAGATTCCAGACTCAGCCGCTGTAAATGAATCGGTAAAATTGGCAAAAAAAATAAATTATAGACTTTCTAGCTTTGTAAACGGAATATTGAGAAATTATTTGAGAAAACAAAATGACATGAAATTTCCAAAATATGAAGAAGACCCTATTAGTTATTTATCTATACGGTATTCACATCCAAAATGGTTAGTTAGTAGATGGGCTAATGATTATGGTGTAGAATTTACTAAGGAATTGCTAAAAGCCAATAATGAATCTCCAGAATTAACTATTAGAACCAATACATTAAAAATAAGTAGAGATAATCTAATTGAACATTTGACTAATGAAGGCTTATGCTGTAGAAGGGGGAATATGGCAGAAGAGGCAATTATTCTTGAGTCAATGAAGGAGAGATTGGATAATTTAGAATCTTTTAAAAGGGGTCTATTTCAAGTTCAAGATGAAAGTTCTATGTTAGTTAGTCATGTGCTAGAGCCCATGGAAGATGAATTTATCATTGACGTTTGTAGTGCCCCCGGTGGGAAATCTACCCATATGGCTCAATTAATGAATAATAGGGGAAGAATATTATCTAGGGATATCTATGACCATAAGCTTAACCTAGTTAAAGAAAATTCAAGAAGGTTAGGCATTTCAATAATTGAAACTGAAGAATTTAATGCTTTGACATTGGATAAAAGACTTTTACATAGGGCAGATAGAGTTTTAGTTGATGCCCCCTGTTCTGGGTTAGGAATTATAAGGCGTAAGCCAGAAATTAGGTACTTTAAGGAAGCTAGTGATATTACTCAGCTGTCAAAATTACAGATTAAGATATTAAATATTACCTCTAAATACGTTAAAGATGGTGGAATCCTCGTCTATAGTACCTGTACTATTCAGGATGATGAGAATAAAAATGTTGTAGAAAAGTTTTTAGAAGAAAATAATAATTTTGTCCCATTAAGTATTAATAATAATTTTTTAGATTACACTAAATTAAATGATAAATTTTTACAGTTATATCCTCATATTTCGGGGAGTGATGGATTTTTTATTTGTAAAATGAAAAGAGTAAAATAGAAATTTAAATATACATATTCTTTTATTATAAAAAAATTTTATGGGTGTAGAGATATTATTGTATATTTCCCTAAAAGAAATCTTACAAAATGGAAAGAGTTAAATACCACTTAGGTTTTATTATATTTGTTAAAGCTTTTAGAATATCATAACTATATAGATGTGTGATAGAGAATATTAACGTACTCAATCAGCCACAGAGAATCCTTTAGGCTCATGCTATAAATCTGTTTTTAAGTAGATAATAAAAAGGTAAAACAGATTTATAAAAATCGCTCAAAAGGAAACCTCAGAGTCTGCTTTCGTTTATTAAGTTTGCAACTCACTCGTCTATAGCTAGTTTAAGACTAGATGAAATTATGATAAACTTAATTATTATGGGAATTTATAATTAATTTGAGAAAGCCTATATAATAAATAGTAGCTTTGTATAATAATTTGTTTATTTATAGGGAAGATATAGGGAGAAAATAAGCTATTATATTTATATAAACTGTGTGATTTTCTCAATTGTTAATTAAGTTTTGGGGTGATTTAATGGAATGGGCATCAAAAACAGATATTGGTAGAATAAGAAATGAGAATGAGGATTCCCTTTATGTAGACAATAAGTGTAGGCAAGTTTTTATTGTAGCCGATGGAATGGGTGGACATAATGCTGGAGAAGTTGCAAGTAAGTTAGCTATCGAAAAGGTTAGTAGATTTATCCACAGTAATATTAATAATATATCACTATCGAATGAGGTTGATATAGTAAATTTAATTCAAAATGCTGTAAAAAAAGCAAATGATGAGATATATAAGCAATCCCTATCCAATGAAAAGTGGGATGGAATGGGAACCACAATAACTATGGCTCTATTTATAAATAGCAAGGTTTATTTTGCACATATAGGTGATAGTAGGGCATATTTACTAAGGGGAGATGAATTAACTCAAATAACAAAGGACCATACCTTAGTAAGTGAACTCTTAAAAAACGGTAGTATTACAGAGGTAGAAGCAAAAACTCATCCTAAGAGAAATGTTATAACTAGGGCCCTTGGAACAGAAGTTAGTCCATTGCCAGATATTATTGATTATGATGTTAATGATGAGGACCTTATCATTCTTGCTACCGATGGATTAACAAATATAGTAGACAATTATGAAATAAAGAGCTGTTTTGAAAATAAATCTAAGCTTCAAGAAGCTTGTGACTTTTTAGTTGATCAAGCTAATGATAGAGGCGGATTTGACAATATTACATTAATTGCTATCAGATATAGGCATAGTTAAGAGGGAGTTGAAACTATGATTGGAAAAATACTAGGTCAAAGATATGAAATAATACAAAAAATTGGTGGGGGCGGTATGGCTTTAGTATATAAGGCCAAATGTCGTCTTTTAAATAGATATGTAGCTGTTAAGATTTTAAGGCCTGAGTTTATAAGTGATGAAGATTTTATAAATAAATTTGAAAAGGAATCTCAAGCCGCAGCAAGTTTATCCCATCCTAATATAGTAAATATTTATGATGTGGGGACTGATAACGATGTACACTATATTGTAATGGAGTACGTTGATGGTAAAACTTTAAAAAAATATATCAAGGAGAAGGGTTTATTAAAAAATGACGAGGTTATAAATATATCTAAACAGATAGCATTAGCTCTTCAACATGCCCATGATAACCATATAGTTCATAGGGATATTAAACCTCACAATATTCTTATTACAGAGGATGGAAGGGCTAAGGTAACAGATTTTGGTATAGCTAGGGCTATTACTTCATCGACTCTAACCAATACGGGAAATGTAATTGGATCTGTCCATTACTTTTCACCTGAGCAGGCTAGAGGTGGTTTTGTAGATGAAAAATCCGACATATATTCCCTCGGTGTAACAATGTTTGAAATGATAACAGGAAGAGTACCTTTTTCTGGAAATACTCCTATAACTGTGGCTTTAAAGCATTTAAAGGAAGAGATTTTACCTCCTTCAATGATTAATCCAGACATAAGTAACGGTTTAGAAAATATAATCTTGAAAGCTATGCAAAAAGATAAAAATAAAAGATATGATAATGCGACTTTACTTTATAATGACTTAGAAAATGCTTTAAATAATCCTGAACACAGTGTAATTATTCTTGACGATGATGAATCTCCTACTAGGGTAATGCCATCAATAAATGACATTGATGCAATAGAGGAGTTATCAGATGAGCAAAAGAGGCCGACCAAGCTCACCCTAGCAGTTGGAATAGTGTCAGCACTAATAATTTCAGTTATATTTGTATGGGCAGTTTTTCACAGTCTATTTAAGGATCAATTTGATGTAAAGGAAGTCCAAGTACCAGATATAACTAACTCATCTCAACAAGTTGCTGAGAACAGTTTAAGAACACTGGGATTAGAAGCCACAGTAGAAAAGGAACTTCATGATAGTAAAGTACCACAGGGTTTTGTGATTAGTCAAGAGCCCGCTCCTGGTGAGCCTGTAAAGGAGGGCTTTGCAGTTAGACTAATATTGAGTAAAGGCCCTAAAAAAGTTAAGGTACCCGATATAATCAATAAAGAACTTGATGCTGGAAAAATACTTTTAGAAAATGAAAGTTTAGAGGTTGGAAACATAAAGTATGTATATGATGATTTACCTATTGGCATCATTGTTGAACAAACTCCTGAAGCCGGCGTTGAAATAGAAGAGGGTAAATTGGTTGATATTACTGTTAGCCAAGGTAGTAGAGTCGAGACTATTATTATGCCAAATTTAATAGGCAAAGATGTGAAGGATGTTCAGGAAGTTGCTAAAAAATTAAATCTAATTATACAAGGTACCAGTCATAAGTTTAGTGATGAGCACGAAAAGGGTTTAGTAATTTCCCAAAGTATTTCTCCAGGCCTGGAGATTAAAGAGAATTCCGTATTTAGTGTTGTTGTTAGTAAAGGACCAGAAGAAGTAGAAGAGGCTCCTGAGGAACAGGAATTACCTGAAATAGTGAGGCCATATAGAATAATTCTGAATTTTGAAAAGGACGAGGAAGTAGTGAAGGTTGTTAAGATTCAGGATGGTGTGTCTACAGTAATCCACGAGGGGATACATAAAAAAGAAGAAAAGGAATTTAGATTAAATGTTTCTGGTAGAGGTACGGTTAAAGTTGAGGTTTATTTCGGTGGTGAGTTAAAAGAGTCATTAACAAGGGAATTTGAATAAGGAGGAATTGAATGAAGAAAGGCATTATAGTCAAAGGAATAGGAGGATTTTACTATATAAGCTATGAAAATAATATTTATGAATGTAAAGCCAGGGGTAAATTTAGAAATAAAAAAATTACCCCCTTGGTAGGTGATTATGTATTATTTACCTTCGATGAAAATATAAACCAAGGGGTGATTGACCATATTCTTGATAGAGATGTAGAACTTGTAAGACCCCCTATTGCAAATGTTGAGCAAGCTATAATTGTTTTTGCCTTAAAAAATCCTGACCCTAATTTTACATTATTAGACAAGATTTTAATTATGTCGGAATATCATAATCTTGAATTAAAAATATGTATCAACAAAATTGACCTCAATGATGATAAATTACTTAAGGAAATATCAGAAATTTATGAAACTGCTGGATATGAAGTGATACCCTGCAGTACTAAAGAGAATATTGGGATTAAAAGGATTAAAGAGATATTAAAGGATAAAATATCCGTGTTTGCAGGACCATCTGGAGTTGGAAAATCAAGTATATTAAATCAAGTCCAATCGGGATTAGAGCTTAAAACTGGTGAGATAAGCAGTAAAATAAAAAGAGGAAAGCATACAACACGTCACTCTGAGCTTCTTCAGCTAGCCTGTGGAGGGTGGGTGGCTGATTCTCCTGGATTTACATCCTTAAGTATTGATTATATTGATGCGGAAGAACTAGGATATTTATTTCCAGAATTCAAACCATTTTTAGAGAACTGTAAGTTTAGTAACTGTTTTCATATAAACGAGCCCGATTGCGGAGTAAAGAAAGGCTTAGAAGAAGGGTATATAAAACAGAATCGGTATAATAATTATGTTTACTTCTTAGAACAGATTCAAGAGACGAGAAATAGGAGGTATTAGATATGATAAAACTTGCTCCTTCCATACTTTCAGCAGATTTTGCAAACCTTTTAAATGATATTATCGATGTAGAAGAAGCTGGAGCCCAGTTTTTACATATAGATGTGATGGATGGCCATTTTGTCCCGAATATTACCTTAGGGCCAGTTGTATTAAATAGCATAAAGGGCAAAACTTCTTTACCCTTTGATGTACATCTTATGATTCAGGAGCCTGATAAATATATTACAAAGTTTGCTCAGGCAGGTGCAGATATTTTAACTGTGCATGTTGAGGCCTGTCATCATCTTCACAGAACTATACAAAATATTAAGTCCCATGGTGTAAAGGCATCTGTTTCTTTAAATCCTGCAACCCCCTTATATACAATTGAGGAGATTCTTGAAGAGTTAGATATGGTGTTAATTATGTCTGTTAATCCAGGATTTGGAGGACAAAAATTTATAGAAAGCTCTCTGAAAAAAATAAGCAGACTTAGGAAAATGATAGATAATAGAGGGTTAGATATTGATATAGAAGTTGATGGTGGTATAAAGATAGATAATGTAGAGAGTGTGATAGAGGCGGGAGCTAACATAATTGTAGCTGGATCTGCGGTATTTACTGGTAATAATGTTAAGGAAAATGTTAAAGCCTTTAAAGAAAAATTTAAAGGAGCTTTGGTGAATAAATAATGAAATGTACAATAGTTGCTAATGGAAATATTTTGAATTATAGTTATTATAGTAAGATAATTGAAAATACAGATTATATTATTTGTGTCGATGGTGGTGCAAAACATTTAGTGAGAATGAATATCACTCCAAGGGTGATAATTGGCGATTTAGATTCTATTGATGAAAAGACTAAAAAGTTTTTTCTAAAAAAGAAGGTAGAGTTTTTAAAATTTCCTAGGAATAAAAACGCCACTGATACTGAGTTAGCCCTTGACTTCGCTATGTCTCTCAACCCTTCTGAAGTAGTCCTTCTAGGTGTAATTGGAAATAGGATGGACCATTCAATAGGGAATATAACATTATTGAAAAAACTTTTAGACAAGGGAATAAAGGGGAGGGTAATTAATGAAAATAATGAAATATATATTTTAAATAGTAGGATTAATGAGTTGTCTTTAACTGGTGGAGAAAAGGATTATATATCCCTTATTCCACTATCCTATAAAGTTAAAGGTATTAATCTTGAAGGTTTAAAATACCCTTTAATTGATGCGGAAATCCCACTAGGTTCCTCTATAGGTATTAGCAATGAATTCATTAAGAATAGGGCAAAAGTAAGGATTAAAGAGGGGTTGCTCCTTGTTATGAAGACTAGGGACTAGGAATACTAAAGGGAACTTTAGTCCTATGGATAATTATAAGCTATGGATTTCAAAAGCCCCAAGATTCAGGGGATTTTTTTGAAGAATGAAGTCTGTAACTTGTAAATCTATAAAAATACTTGCATAGGTGCAGGTGTTTTTTGTGTCATAAAATTGTTAACAGGAATAATATATATTAATAAACCTAGGGAGTGATTGTCATGATACGTAAGAAGATTTTGATGCGGAAAATTCTTGGCGTAATTCTAGGGTTAGCAGGTGCAATAATAGTAATAGAATTTATTCCTTTACAATTTTGGTATGTACTATTATTTTTATTGATAATACTTTTTTTTATTATTTTTTTCCTATATTTATAAGGAATATGAGGTGTTCTAATGGGTTTTAAAAAAAGACTTTTTAAGATAAGGATAAAAAATGATAAGATACTAGGTATTATATTAGTAGCTATAGGTTCCACAATAGTAGCTGTTATACTACTTCCATACAGCTTGTGGATTGTAATATTAGGGATTATACTAATTATAGTGGGATATAAATTATTTTTATGTTAGATTAAGACTTTGAAAAACTAGAAAGCCTACAAAGTAAGTAGGCCTTAATTAATTAGATTAGATAGCTCTTTCAACTCTACCAGAACGTAAACACCTAGTACAAACAGTTATCCTCTTAGGTGAACCGTTAACGATTGCCTTTACCTTCTTGATATTAGGAGCCCAAGTTCTTCTAGTACGACGAACTGAGTGGCTAACTTTATTTCCAGATACTTTACCTTTTCCGCATACTGCACATTCTTTTGCCATATATAACACCTCCTCGAGTGATTAATTATCCTAGGAAAACAATATTTATTTTATCACATTATTTATGAACAATGCAACAAAAATATAAATTATTCTATTAAATTGCTATTTTTTTGTATTTAATTGAATATAATTTTATGTTACTATAAAATATAATATGTATAAACATAAAACATAATACTAACAAAAAACTGAATAAACTAGTTTAGATAAAGTTAAAAGGGAGGAATAGCTTAGATATCTATTTATGGAATAATTTATAATTTAAGATAAAGCTGAGAGAAGTTAAAAGGGAGGTTTAATAAATGTCAGCAAAAATTACAAATAAAATAGGTACAATTAATATAAGTACCCATGTTTTTTCAACAATCGCAGGAGTTTCTGCTATGGAATGCTATGGTATTGTCGGTATGGCGTCAAAATCTGCTACCGATGGATTGGTTAAACTATTAAAGAAAGATAATATGGATAGGGGAGTAAAAATTCATTTAGAAGAAAATTCAATAATAATCGATTTATATGTTATAGTTCAGTTTGGTACAAAACTTTCAGTAGTTGGCAATAATATAATAAGTAAGGTTAAATACAATATAGAAAATCAAACTGGTATGAAGGTTAATAAGGTAAATATCAATGTTGAAGGAATAAGAGTTCAGGAAGTTTAAGGGAGGGTTGACCTTGAAGACAAAGCAAATAAATGGTGAAGTACTCAAGAAAATGTTTATACAAGGTAATAGCTTACTATATATGAATCGTGATGTTATAGATTCGTTAAACGTTTTTCCAGTTCCCGATGGTGATACAGGGACAAATATGGCATTAACCTTTGAATCAGCAGTAAATGAGATCTGGAAAATCAAAAATCCTTCTATTTCAAACATCTCAAAATCAGCAGCGAAGGGTTCTCTAATGGGGGCTAGGGGAAATTCAGGGGTTATATTATCGCAAATACTTAGGGGATTTGAAAAGGGTTGTAGAAAAAAGAAAATCCTTACAAAAGTAGATTTTGCCAATGCCCTTACAGAAGCTTCAAATACTGCTTATAAGGCAGTAATGAAGCCGATTGAAGGTACTATTCTTACTATCATTAGGGAAGCTAGTGAAAAAGCTGTGGAATTATCAAATCAAGATATTGATTTAAGTGATTTCTTTTATGAAATCATTTTACATATTGAATCTGTCCTCGATAGAACTCCACAAATGTTAGATGTTTTGAAACAAGCAGGGGTTGTCGATGCAGGTGGTAAGGGCTTAGTTTTTATTTTAAGGGGATTTTGGGAAGTACTCTCTGGCAAAAAATTGGTCAAGTTGGAGGAATGGAAACCTAATGAAGCTGCCCATATTCAAGGGCTTACCCATGACAATATTGAGTTTGGATACTGTACTGAGTTCATGGTACAAGGAAATAAATTGAATACTGAAAAGCTTAAGACAAAAATCAAAGGGTTTGGAGATAGCCTTTTAGTAGTTGGAGACGATGACTTAATTAAAGTTCATATTCATACAAACAATCCTGGAAAAGTGATTGAATATGGACTTAATATGGGAGAATTAATTGATGTAAAAATTGATAATATGAGACACCAACATAGTCATATAGTCATGGCTGATGAAATTGTAGAGAAGGATTTTAAGAAATACGGTTTTATTTCCATAGCTATGGGTGAAGGTTTAAGCAATATTTTTAAGGATTTAAATGTTGATAAAGTTATTGAAGGTGGCCAAACTATGAATCCTAGCACAGAAGATATATTAAAGGCCATAGATGATATTAATGCGGAAAATATTTTTATTTTACCTAATAATAGTAATATAATTTTAACTGCTAACCAAGCAAAAAAATTAAGTCGTAAGAACGTAATTGTTATTCCATCTAAGGATGTTCCTCAAGGAATAGCTTCAATGTTGCAATTTAATTCAAATTCTAGCATTGAAGAAAATGAAGGAAATATGATAAATGTATTAGGGAGTGTAAAAACTGTACAAGTAACATATTCTGTAAGAGATTCTAAATTTAATGGTTTAGAAATAAATAAAGACGATATAATAGGTATTTGTGATGGGGATATTGTTATGGTGGGTAATGATATATCTTCTGTAGCAATAGATACTTTAAAGGAAACAATTACTGATGACCATGAAATACTTACTATTTATTACGGAGATGAAATAAGTGAAGATGCTGCAAATCAAATTTCTTCCTTAGTCGAGGAAGAGTATCCTGATTTAGATGTGGAATTATATTATGGTGGGCAACCCTTGTATTATTATATTTTTTCCATTGAATAGAGGATGTTTTTGGCATGTAATAAATTTCATATTCTGTTTTGTTGTTATGGGGTGTTAAGATGTTATCTTTAAGGGATTCAATTTCAAAAATCAAGGGAATAGGGCCTAAGAAATGTGTCTTGTTTTCAAAATTAAATATATTTTCAATTATAGATTTACTATATTACTACCCTAATGGCTATCAAAATAGAGAAAAGGCCAAATCATTGGATTCAGTGGGTCATATGGAAAAGGCAACAATAATTGGAACTGTTTGTGGAGAAGCCAGGGAGATAAGAACAAGAAGTAGGATGAAGATTTTAAAAATACCTATTAAGGACAATACTGGAAGAGCTTATATAACCTTCTTTAATTCTATGTTTTTAAAGAAGGTTTTCAAAAGAAATGAAAGCTTTTATTTTTATGGAAGTATACATATGGCTGGTGGAGAGATACAAATGAGCCATCCAGAATATTGTAATATTAAAGAAGGCAGCCTAGAGAGTTTTTGCGGAATAAGACCAATATACAGCTTAACTAAAGGGTTAACACAAAAAGAAATAACAAATTATATAAAACATATCTTATTTGAAGAATCTATAATGATTAAGGAGTATTTACCAAAAATAGTTTTTAAAAGCAATAGGATGTGTGATATAAATTATGCAATAAAAAATATTCATTTCCCCTTATCTTCTAGGGCTTTAAAGGTGTCAAAATACAGACTAGTTTTTGAAGAACTATTTTTTGTGCAGCTTGGATTAATAATGATAAAGAAAAAATACTTAAAAAGTAGTGATGGAATAGAGTTTCAAATTTTACCTCAGTTTCATCATTTAATTGAAAGCCTACCCTTTAACTTGACAAGGGCTCAGAAAAATACCCTTAATGATATCTTGGGAGATATGAAAGAACCCAAGGAGATGAATAGACTTATTCAAGGGGATGTAGGTTCAGGTAAGACTATTATTGCACTGCTTGCTATGTATCTTGCATCTTTAAATGGTTATCAAAGTACCTTGATGGCACCAACAGAAATATTGGCAGAACAACATTATAATAGTTTTAAAAGCCTGTTAGAACCCCTAGGAATTAAAGTTGGGATATTATCAAGAAGCGTTAAAAATAAAGAAGATGTAATAAAGGATATTAGTGAGGGTAATATAGATATAATTTTGGGGACCCACGCCCTGATACAGGACAAGGTCCAATTTAAAAAATTAGGGTTAGTTGTTACTGATGAACAGCACAGATTTGGAGTTAGGCAAAGAAGTTTTCTTAAGAAAAAAGGAGAAAATCCAGATGTATTAGTAATGTCAGCTACTCCTATTCCAAGAACGCTCTCGTTAATTCTATATGGTGATCTAGATATATCAATTATAGATGAGCTTCCACCGGGAAGAAAGGATATTAAGACCTATCATGTAGTAAAAAATAAAATTGATAAAGTTTATGATTTTATTAAAGAAGAGCTTAAAAAAGGAAGGCAGGGTTATATTGTTTGCCCGTTGGTTGAAGAATCTGAAAAAATTGACGCTGAGTCTGCCTTGGAGTTGTATAATAATTTAAGGGAATCCCTATTTAATCCATGGAATCTAGCTTTAATTCATGGGAAGATGAGCTCAGATGAGAAGGATAATATTATGAAAAGATTTAAAGAAGGGGAAATTGATTTGTTAATTTCTACTACGGTTATTGAAGTAGGTATTAATGTTCCCAATGCAACAATAATCACAGTAGTAAATGCTGAGAGATTTGGTTTGGCCCAACTTCATCAACTTAGAGGTAGAGTAGGTAGAGGAAATTTCCAATCCTATTGTTTTCTTGTGAGCGAAGGTAAGGGTGAAGCTACTCGTAAAAGAATGGAAACCATGGAAAAAACTAATGATGGATTCATTATTGCAGAGAAAGATTTAGAACTAAGGGGGCCAGGTGATTTTTTTGGTACTAAACAACATGGACTACCTGAATTAAAAATAGCCGATATATTTAAGCATAAAGATATATTAGCCAAGGCCCAAAAAGAGGCATTTAATACCTTAGAAAACTATAAATTATTAAATTCTGATGAAAAGTTTCATTTGAAATTAAAGGTTAAAGAATTGTTTGGAGATTTATTTAAGGATTTTTCAATATAAAGGAACTGGTATAGTCCTTTATTTGGAAAGAAACAATAAAATCTCAGTTGAAATTTTAAAAATTATAAATATATTTTTATATAATACTTCCTCCTGTAAAAATAGTTAGTCTAAGTTAACATTAATAGAAAAAATTACTAGAATATCCCTTGTACATGTTGGAGAAATTAATAGTACAGGAGGTGAAAAAAATGGCTAATAGAAAAGTAGTTCCAGAAGCAAGACAAGCACTTAATCAAATGAAACATGAAATTGCTAACGAGCTTGGATTAGCAAACTATCAAACAACTGATAAGGGAAATTTAACTGCTAGACAAAATGGTTACGTTGGTGGTTACATGACTAAGAGATTAGTAGAAATGGCAGAAAGACAAATGTCAGGTCAATAATAAAATAAAAAAGAAGAGGTAGTAACTTTGCTACCTCTTCTTTTTTTATAAAAAAAGTAGGTAAATAGTATAAATAATCATTTGTTCATATTTTACATTTGTGCTAAAATATATTCGTGAAAGGAGCAATATAAATTGAGAGTAATAAGTGGAGAGGCAAGGGGGATAAAATTAAAGGCCCTAAAGGGTACTAACACTAGGCCTACAAGTGACAAGGTAAAGGAATCAATTTTTAATATATTAGCTCCATACATAGAAGAATCAAGGGTATTAGATATGTTTTCTGGAACGGGCAATCTAGGGATAGAAGCAGTAAGTCGAGGAGCAGCTAATGCATATTTGATAGAGAAAAATAAAAAATGTTATGATATTATTAAAGAGAATATTTACAAAACAAAATTAAGTGATAAAATAAAACCAATCATAAAAGATGTATATTCTGCCTTAAAGGTTCTTAGTAAAGCTGAAGAAAAATTTGATATAATCTTTATGGACCCACCATATTTGAAAGGTTTTATTATTCCTTGTTTGGAGGAAATAATGAATCTAGATTTATTAAATGTAGAAGGGATAATAGTAATAGAGCATGATGTAGAAGATATATTACCGAGGACAAGGGCGAGTTTAGTAAGATTTAAGGAAAAAAAATACGGAACTACTATGGTTTCCTTTTATTGTAGGGAGGAATAATATGAAAAACGCAGTTTATCCAGGAAGCTTTGATCCTATAACAAATGGCCATCTAGATATCATAAGAAGGTCTGCTCAAGTTTTTGATAAGGTAATAGTTGCTGTTGTCGACAATCCAAATAAAAATCCTATGTTCAATCTTGAGGAAAGGGTTGCAATAATAAAGCAGGTTACTAAAGATATAAGCAATATTGAAATAGATAGTTTTTCAGGGCTGCTAATAAATTATGTAAAGGAAAAAAACATGGATGTAATAATAAAGGGGCTAAGGGCAGTTTCCGATTTTGAATATGAGTTTCAGATGGCTTTAATGAATAGAAAGCTTGATAAAGACATTGAAACTCTATTTATGATGACAAATAGTCAATATTCCTATTTAAGTTCTAGCCTTGTTAAGGAAGTACATAGACTTGGAGGCTGTATTAAAGAGTTAGTTCCAGATATTGTCATTGAAAAAATGACAAATAAGCTATAAGAGGAGGATATATTATGAATATATTAAATCTTATCGATACCCTTGAAGATATGATTGAAAATGGGTCTTCTATACCTTTTTCCGGTAAGGTTTTACTTGATAAGGATGAAATAACTGAATTGATAAAAGAAATCAGGATTCAGCTTCCTGATGAGGTTAAGCAAGCACAATGGATTAAAGAGGAGCGAAATAAAATATTAGTTGAGGCACAGCAAGAAGCAGATAGATTAATCCAAAATGCCAAGAGTAGAGCAGAAGAGCTAGTTGAAAAGGATGAAATAGTTAGGTTGGCTAAGGAAAAAGCCGAAGGAATCATTTCTATATCTGAGGAAAGTGCAAAGGACATCAAGGTTGCGTCAATTCAATATGCCGATGATATTTTAGAGAAACTAGAGAAAAATACATTGGAGGTAATAAGTCTTCTAAAAGTCAATAGAGAAGAACTGAAAAATATGAACCTCTAAGTCTTTTTGAGTATGTTTATAAAAACCCCAATTACTATTAAAGTAAGGAATATACCTATAAACATATAGCTTGAAAAAATTAATTTGCTTATCCATGTATGATTAAGTACATTTTCTATTCCTTCAGAAAAGACTGCTCTGTGGGTTGAGTCAAAGGTAAAATTGGTTACTTTTAAGAATGTATAAACGTATATACCAGAAATAATAGAGTGAAAAAACTTTGAGAGTATATAAGAATTTATATTTATATCTGTATTATTAATTATACTTGCTGTTTGGGCATGAACGGATAGACCACTCCAAGAGATTATCATTGTAGCTAGTGTAACCTGTAAAAGGGGAGATATCTCTAAGGCTTCCGATGCAATTTTACATCCCATGGTTATTTCAATAGTTCCAGTAAGTACGGCTTCAATCATACCATCAGGAATTATAATAAAGTCTTTGGTAATAAATCTGATAGATGATGTTACATAATCTACAAAGCCAATTAGATAAAGCTCTTTAGTTACAACTGAAAAGGTAACAATCAAGCCGCCAACTAAGACTAATGTGGATATAGATTCTTTAATAGAATTACTAAGCAATGTGCCTATTGGTCTCCCATCCTTCTGTCTTTCCTTTAACATGTCTGCAATAGCTTTTTTAAAAATATTAATTTTTCCAGTAGGTCTATTATAGTTTACTTTTTCATCGGAGCTGAGGAATCTTAATAATATACCCACGGTGATTGCACCTAAGTAATGGGCTAACACTATGTATGGTCCAATGCTGGGAGTGTTAAACATTCCAATAGCTACTGACCCAATCATAAATAGGGGGCCCGATGTACTACAGAATGAAATTATTCTTTGGGCTTCTCCTCTATTAATTATATTATTTTTTCTTAGGTCTGCAGTTAATTTAACACCCATAGGATAACCGGAGGTAATACTCATTGCGAAAACAAATGAGGCTTCACCAGGGACATTAAATATTGGTCTTATAATTGGCTCTATAAGAACTCCTATAAATTTCACAACTCCTAGTCCAACTAAGAGCTCGGCTCCAATAAAAAAAGGCAATAGAGATGGCAAAACCACATTAGCCCACAGGATAATACCATCACGGGTAGCATCAATCATTTCTCTAGGATACAAAACAATATAAAAGACCATTATCAGAATTATTATAATTGAAAAAATTGATTTAATTTTACTATAAAGATTTGAATGTTTTATTTTTAAAAATATAAGGGTAGAAACTATAATCAGAATTATAATGATGTTAATCAATACCGCTTCCTCCCTAAATAATATATATTTATATATATTTAGAGAATTAGAATTTATTACTTTTTAGCCATGAATTTTCCCCCGATTAAGTTTAAGTCCTAGGATTCTAAAAGGCTGTGGTTCGATGGCTTTATTTTTTAATAAAAGGGCCTTTAATATAGTCTAATCCGCCTGTAGCCAAATTTGAATTTTTATATAAAAGTGCATATATATCTGTTCCCATAGTGTCTAGCTCTACCATTCTTTTCCCAAGTTCTCCTTGGGGAGTATACCTTTTCAAGTTTGTTATGATGGGAATTGAGGTTGAATTTTTAATTCTTTTTAATAAATCGGCTCCCTTATCTGTAAAGCCTAGAACTCTTATATATTCAGGCTCCTTCTTTTTTAATGAAGCTGCAATGTCACCCTTTGTTATTCCAATAATTGTCTTTATAATAATTCTCTGTAGCCTAGTTCGAGTATATCTCTTTGTTTTTAAAAACTCAATAAGGTCACTGTAAGTTGTGGAAATCATAGACCCTCGCTTTAATCTGTTTTCTAGACCCTCATTTATATCATGGATATTTTTTAAATCATTTATTGGTATAGAGCGAAGCTTATAAAAAATAATCTGTTCTAGGTCTTTAGCAAAAACAGGTCCTTTACCTTCTTCTATGGCGTTTTTAATGATTTCATAGCTATTACGAGGTACTACAGTTTTTAAAATATTTAAATCTTTCCAATCCTTCATAAGTAAATTTCTTATGGCAGTTGCACTGCAGATTTCGCCTTTAATTTCCGTAGAATTATAATCCGCCTTAAATCTTTTAAAGGTAAGGGGACTTATTCTGCTTTTTAAAAGCTTTAAAGCCTTTAAATATTCCACTGCTAAAATATTATTTGGAGAATTCAAAATTCTAGTATCTGCAAAATCCTTATCTAAATATTCATTTAAGGCCCTCTGTCTGGCAATGGGGAAGGTAAAACCCTTATCAAGCCATGCCTTTAAAGAGTTTTTAAACTCCAGGGGTTCATTTGTTAATATTTCTGAGACTATATCAAGCTCTTTTATTTTACCATGCTCACTTCCAAAACAAATATAATCAACTATATTCAAGGAATTAAGAAGCCTAAGACTGCCATAGGCAAAAAATTCTGCGCTATTGCAGGAAAAGACTATTGGTAACTCAATAACTAAGTCAACACCTTCCTTAATAGCAATTTTTGCCCTCTCCCATTTATCTAATAGGGCTGGTTCTCCCCGTTGTAGGAAATTACCACTCATTACAGCTATGGTATGGCTAGCTCCAGACAATTTCTTTGATTTTTCTAGATGAAATTTGTGCCCGTTATGGAATGGGTTATATTCTGTAATCAATCCTACTACCTTCATATGCCCTCCTAGGGTAAGTATTTTCATATTCTTTATACAATTTATATTATAAAGATAAACAACTTTAAGGTCTAATAAATTTAAAATAAAAAAGTAGAAGCATTCATTATATCCTATAGTTAGTTGATTATTCTTAAGTACAGTTCATTTTAACAGTATTATCAAAAAAATCAATAAAAATAAAAAAAAACACGATTTTAGCTTGAAAAATTTCTTGGTTATTTTATAATTATTATGATTAGGAAAATTTTATAATTCAATTCCTACAATGAGTCCATGGATTTATACATATTTTTGTATGGAAAAGAGTTAAAATATTAATATCAGCTTGTTACTTATACACTGATATGCAAAATATGTATTAATTATTTTATTATAGTTCATTTCTCAGAGACAAAAGGGGTTTTTACTATTCATAAATAATTATCACATATTTGCCTAGTAGACAAAATTCTAAATTATTCCGAGGAGGGTTTTAAATGAATGTATTAGTTATTAATTGTGGTAGTTCTTCATTAAAATATCAATTAATTGATATGGTCAAGGAAAAGGTTTTAGCCATAGGTTTAGCAGAAAGAATCGGTATCGAAGGCTCTAGGGTAAAGCATGAGGTTTCAAATATGGACAAGATAGTAATAGAGGAACCGATGAAGGATCATAAAGATGCTCTTAAGATTGTATTAGATGCCCTTGTAGATGAAAAACATGGTGCTATTAAAGAGCTTAATGAGATTAATGCCGTTGGCCATAGAGTCGTACACGGTGGGGAAAAATTCAGTGGTTCTGTAGTTATTGACGATGAAGTAATAGCAGCTCTTGAAGAATGTATTGAATTAGCACCTTTGCATAATCCCCCAAACCTTATTGGCATTAGAGCTTGTCAAGAGTTAATACCAGGAGTACCAATGGTAGGAGTTTTTGATACTGCATTCCACCAAACAATGCCAAGTTTTTCATATATTTATCCATTACCATATGAATTATATGAAAAATACGGAATAAGAAAATATGGCTTCCATGGAACAAGTCATAGATATGTGTCTGCTAGAACTGCAAAACTCCTTGGGAAAGATATAAGTGAGCTTAAAATTGTTACTTGTCATTTAGGTAACGGAGCAAGCTTAGCTGCTATAAAGGATGGTAAATCTATAGATACGAGTATGGGCTTTACTCCCTTAGAAGGTTTAGCCATGGGTACAAGATGTGGGGATATTGACCCAGCTATAGTAACATTTATTATGGAAAAAGAAGATTTAGATATTAAAGGAATAAATAACCTTTTAAATAAAAAATCTGGAGTATTTGGAATTTCTGGTGTTAGTAGCGATTTTAGAGATATTGAGCAAGCTGCCGACGAGGGAAATGAAAGGGCAAAGCTTGCATTAGATAAATTCGATATGAGAGTTAAAAAATATATAGCTGCATATGCTGCAGTGATGGGCGGCGTAGATGCAATTGTATTTACTGCTGGACTTGGCGAAAATTCACCAGTAAATAGAGAAAAAATCTGTGAAGGACTTGAATTCATGGGTGTTAAGCTGGATAGAGAAAAGAATAACATAAGGGGTAAGGAAACTATTGTGAGTACCGATGATTCAAAAGTTAAAGTTTTAGTTATTCCTACGAATGAAGAATTAATGATTGCTAAAGATACTGTTGAACTTCTATAGGATAGTTTTTAAATAAATGTCAGACCTCACAATAGTTTATCTATGATAGATGTAGTAAATAATATAAAATAATTTTACATTATCAAGTAGTTTTACTTGACAAATATCTTATGGGTTTGTATAATAAATCTGTCCGTGTTATGGGGTGAACTGATGAATATTAATATTTCAAAGCTTATTTTTGAAAAAACTGAATCCATTAATATCAATTTTGATTATGATTTAAGTAATTCTGACCTCTTACGAGATCATAACATCATTGAGGTAAGCCCTATAAATTTTTCAGGAAAAATCTATAAAGAAGAAGAAAATCTATTTATAGATGGTAATTTTTCTGGAGAAGCAAGTTTTAGATGCAGTAGATGCTTAAAGGAGTTTAGGAAAGATGTTTTTGATGATATAGAATTTGATATTTCAGTGGATGAAGATGAGAACAAAGATGATACTTATCTTAAGGGTGAAGATTTAAATTTATCAGTTATTTTAGAAGAAGCCTTAGCTTTTTCTTTACCAATGAAGATTCTTTGCAGTGAAGAGTGTAAAGGCTTATGTTTCAATTGTGGGCAAAACCTTAACATAGATAAATGTAACTGTGATGAAGACATAATTGACCCTAGATTTGAGAAATTGAAGGATTTTTTTAGTAAGAATGAGGAGGTGTAGTTATGGCAGTACCTAAGCGTAAAACATCCAAGGCAAGAAGAGATAAAAGAAGAGCTTCTAACATAAAGATGACAGCTCCTAATATTGTAAAGTGTCCTCAGTGTCACGAACCAAATGTGTCCCATAGAGTATGTGGTTCATGTGGTTATTATAAAGACAAAGAAGTCATTAAAGTTGACTAGTATTACAAAAAAGTATATTAATTAGTTTTAAAATAGTAATGATATTGTATAGATAAACAATGATAAAGTTTAAAATAAATTTTTAAGAAAATAATGGAAAATAATACATTTTTTTCTTGGACATTTATTAACCCTCAAAGTTGTTTATTTATAAGGTCATTACTATTTTTCGTTTATAAAAAATTAAGATTTTTTTATTGAATGCCTTGCAAAAAAGCCTTGCAATAAAGGCAGTAATCATTTATACTAATTATTAGCATCAGGTACTAAAAGTTGTTAAAAGGTAAATCTAATTTTAATTACTAAAGAGGTGGTAGCTGTGCCTTTAAAAAAATTAAGTAAGCAGGATAGGCAAGAAAGGTTAAAAGATGAAATTAAAGAAAATCCTTTTATAACAGACGAAGAATTAAGTGAGCTTTTTAATGTTAGTATACAAACAATAAGGTTAGATCGATTGTCTCTTAATATTCCAGAGTTAAGAGAAAGAGTAAGAAATGTTGCAAAATCAAATTATAAAAAAGTGAAAACTATAGGTGAAACAGAAATAGTTGGTGAGCTCATAGATTTAGAATTAAATAAAAGGGCGATTTCTATTTTAGAAACTAATTTAAGTATGGTATTTAAAAAAACAAAGATAGTTAGAGGACATTACATATTTGCTATGGCAGAGTCATTGGCAATGGCTGTAATTGATACTAATGTAGCTTTAACAGGTGTTGCTAATATAAAGTATAGGATACCTGTGCTATCAGGTCAAAAGCTTATAGCTAAGGCCGAAGTTACAAGAATAAGGGCAAACAGTTATTTTGTTCATGTTAAAATATGTGTGAAGGATGAACAGGTTTTTAGAGGAAAATTTATTCTTGTAGCCATATAATTTTTAAATTTCAATGTGTCGATAGACGCCTACTTACAGGGGGTTTAATAATATGAAAATTGCAATAGATGCAATGGGGGGGGATAACTCACCAAAAGCCATAATTGCAGGTAGCCTTTTAGCTTTAAAAGAAATTAATTCACAGATTGTTCTTATTGGAAAAGAAGAGTTAATAAAAAATGAATTAGATAATAAAAAAGTTGATTTTAAGAGAATCGAGATTCTTGATGCCAAGGAAGTAGTGAACAATGAAGATAGACCAGTACAAGCCATTCGTAAAAAAAAGAATTCATCGATGGTCCTTGGTTTTGATTTATTAAAGGAAAATCAGGTTGATTCTTTTGTATCAGCTGGAAATACTGGAGCTTTACTGACGGGGAGTTTGTTAAAGATTGGAAGAATAAAGGGTATTGATAGACCAGCCCTTGCTCCAATATATCCAACTCAAAAAGGATTCTCCATATTAATAGATGCAGGTGCTAATACCAACTGTAAGCCTAGAAATTTACAGGAATTTGCTATTATGGGGTCAATTTACTTAGAGATGGTTTTAAATATAACATCACCAAAGGTTGGAGTAGTTAATATTGGTACTGAGCAAGGTAAAGGTAATAAACTTGTCACTGAAGCCTATGAGGTAATGAAAAAGTCCAGTATAAATTTTTATGGAAATATTGAAGCTAGAAATATTCCTAGTGGTATTGTAGATGTAATAGTCTGTGATGGTTTTGTTGGTAATGTAATACTTAAGCTAACAGAGGGTGTGGCTATGAATTTGACTTCAATGCTTAAAGGGGTTTTTACAAGAAATATTATGAGTAAAATTGGAGCATTACTCCTAAAGGGTGGACTCAAAGAGTTTAAATCAAGGCTCGATTATACAGAATATGGTGGAGCACCCCTATTAGGAGTAAAAAGACCAGTTATTAAAGCCCACGGAAGTTCAAATGCCAAAGCCATAAAAAATGCAATTAAATATGGTGAAATTTTTAGTAAGAAAGGCGTAATCGAAAAGATAGAACAAGAGATTAGTAGAATAGGGGTTGATAATATTGAGGAGTAACTTAAGAAGAAGTGGAATTTTAGGAACTGGAAGTAGCCTTCCAGAAAAAGTCATGACTAATTATGATTTAGAAAAAATAGTTGATACATCCCATGATTGGATTGTTTCAAGAACTGGAATACATTCGAGGCGAATAGCCGATGAAAATATTGCCACTTCAGATTTATCCACTGAAGCAGCGAAACAAGCCTTAGAAAGAGCTAATATTAAGGCTGAACAATTGGATTTAATTATAGTTGCTACTGTTACACCAGATATGTTATTCCCTTCAACAGCATGCCTTGTTCAAAGTAACCTTGGAGCAAAGAATGCTGCAGCATTTGATTTGGAGGCTGCATGCTCAGGATTCCTTTATAGTGTGGCAATTGCTGACCAATTTATAAGGACAGGTGTATATAATTATGTACTTGTAATTGGTGCTGAGACCCTTTCTAAAATTATGAACTGGAAAGACAGAAACACTTGTATTTTATTTGGAGATGGTGCAGGTGCAGTTGTACTTGGACCAACTGAAGAGGAAAGAGGAATTATGTCTACCTATTTAGGAGCTGATGGAAATGGTGGAAAGTTTTTAAGTATGCCAGGAGGAGGTTCAAGAAATCCTGCTTCAATCCAAAGCATAGAGCAAGATCTTCATTATATACATATGGAAGGAAACGAAGTATTTAAATTTGCAGTTAGAATAATGGCAGAGGCAGCAGAAAAGGCCCTTGACCTGTGTGGTTTAGGTGTAGATGATATAAACTACCTCGTTCCCCATCAAGCTAATACTAGAATCATTACCTCGGCTGCAAAGCGTCTCAAATTACATATGGACAAAGTCTACGTTAATCTCGATGTATATGGTAATATGTCGGCCGCATCTGTACCGGTGGCTCTAGACGAAGCACTTATGAATGGTAAAATTAAAAAAGGCGATAATGTAGTTCTAGTTGCCTTTGGTGGAGGTTTAACCTGGGGTTCTTGTGTAATTAAATGGTAATAAATAGTATATTTGGGGAGTGTGCTTTTAATGAATTCAAGAATATGCGAATTATTAGATATTGAATATCCAATTATTCAAGGAGGCATGGCCTGGATATCCACAGCAGAGTTAGCTGCGGCGGTTTCAAACTCAGGTGGCCTAGGGGTTATTGCTGCGGGCAATGCTCCAGCAGATGTTATTAAAAAAGAAATTGAAAAGATAAAGAAATTGACTAATAAACCCTATGGTATTAATGTTATGCTGTTATCTCCCTTTGCAGATGAAATAATGGATTTAGTAGTGAAGGAAAAAGTTCCAGTTGTTACAACAGGAGCTGGCAATCCTGGAAAGTATATAGACGCGTTAAAATCTATAAAGACAAAGATTTTACCAGTGGTACCTTCAGTAGCCTTGGCTAAAAGAGTTGAAAAGGCAGGAGTCGATGCTGTTATCGTAGAGGGTACAGAGGCTGGAGGTCACATAGGTGAATTAACGACTATGGTACTAGTACCACAAGTAGTAGATGAAGTCAATATTCCAGTAATTGCTGCTGGAGGCATTGCAGATGGAAGGGGAATGGCGGCAGCCTTCACTTTAGGTGCAGAGGGTGTCCAAATAGGGACACGATTTATATGTTCAAAGGAATGTAACATACATGATGGGTATAAACAGGCAGTTTTAAAGGCAAAGGATAGGGATACAGTTGTAACTGGAAGAAGTACCGGACATCCTGTAAGGGTAATTAAAAATAAGCTTTCAAAGGAATTTGAAAAACTTGAAAAATCAGGAGCTGGGATAGAAGAACTTGAAAAATTAGGAGCAGGGAAATTAAGATTATCCGTAGTTGATGGCGATATAAAAAATGGTTCAGTTATGGCAGGTCAGATAGCGGGCCTTGTTAAGGAGATCAAAAGCTGTGATAAAATCATTGAAGAGATTGTTAAAGAAGCATTTGAAGCATATGAATCTGCTGGTCGTTTTTACTTAAAGCATAGTGTAAAATAGTTGTGAAAGTAAATTTTAGATATCTTTAGGTTTTTAGGAGCATATATAATATTTTAATAGGTTAATCAATTAACGGGGAGTGAATATAATGAAAAAAATTGCTTTTGTTTTTCCAGGACAGGGAGCACAGTACGTTGGAATGGGCAAAGAACTTGTAGAGAAATTTAAGGTAGCAAATGATGTTTTTGAAAAAGCATCCCATTCTCTAGGTTATGATATGAAAAAACTTTGCTTTGAAGGTCCAGAAGAGGAACTAAAGAAAACTGAAAATACTCAGCCCGCAATTTTAACTGTAAGTATAGCAGCCTTTGAAGTACTTAAGGAGCATGGATTAAAGCCAGAAATAGCTGCAGGCCTAAGCTTAGGTGAGTTTTCTGCCCTGGTAGCCTCAGGTGTTATGTCATTTGAAGATGCAGTAAAGGTTGTTAAAGTAAGAGGAAAATATATGCAGGAAGAGGTACCCCTTGGTGTAGGAACAATGGCAGCATTTATTGGACTTGATAGAGAAAAAGTAATTGAGGCCTGTGAAAGAGCTTCTGAATTTGGAATCGTAGAACCTGCTAACTTTAATTCACCAGCTCAGATAGTTATTTCTGGTGAGGTTAAAGCCGTTGAAAAAGCCGTTGAGATTGGAACAGAGTTAGGTGCTAAGAGGGCAATGGTCCTTAATGTCTCAGCTCCATTCCATTCTAGCATGTTAAAGGGTGCTGGGGAAAAACTTGGGATTGAATTAGATAAAATCCCATTAAGTGACTTCTCATATCCAGTAGTTGCTAATGTAACAGCTAAATATTATGATTCAAATTCCTCAGTAAAGGAGCTTTTAGTTAGGCAGGTAAGTAGCTCTGTACTTTGGGAAGATTCTGTGAGAACAATGGTTGAAGATGGAGTAGATACTTTTGTAGAAGTAGGACCTGGAAGGGCGTTATCTTGCTTTATAAAGAAAATTTCTCGTGAGGTTAAATTGTTAAATGTTGGGGATATTGATTCACTTGAGAAGACTTTAAAAGCTTTAAAGTAAAAACTATATATTGGAGGTAATCAAATGAATTTATTAGATAAAACTGCCATAGTTACTGGAAGTTCAAGGGGGATAGGAAAGGCTATAGCTTTAAAGCTAGCTGAAAATGGAGCTAATGTAGTTATTAACTATCCAATTGACTCTGAAGAAGAGGGAGCTAATTTAGTAGTAGAAGAAATTAAAAAGATGGGTAGGGATGCCCTGGCTATTAAAGCTGATGTTTCTAATTCAGAAGATGTAAGCAAATTGGTTAAAGAAGTTAGTGATTACTTTACAAGTATAGATATCCTTGTGAACAATGCAGGAATTACTAGGGACACATTACTAATGAGAATGAAGGATGAAGATTGGGATAAGGTCATGGATGTAAATTTAAGGGGAACCTTCCTTTGTACAAAATTAGTTTCTAAAAAAATGATGAAGCAAAAAAGTGGAAAGATAGTAAACATTGCATCAGTTATAGGCATCATGGGAAATGCAGGTCAAGCCAATTATTCAGCTTCAAAGGCGGGAGTGATTGGGCTTACAAAATCTACTGCTAAGGAGCTTGCTTCAAGGGGTATAAATGTAAATGCAGTTGCTCCTGGGTTTATTCAGACTGAAATGACTGAAAAGCTTGGGGATGAATTAGTGGAAAGTTATAGCAAAAGTATACCACTAGGCAGCTTAGGGACTTCAGAAGATGTGGCAAATGCCGTATTCTTTCTATGCTCTGAGGAATCAAAATACATAACAGGTCAAACTATAAATGTTGATGGCGGCATGGTTATGTAATAGTCTTTACTATTTTTAGAATTATGTTAAAATATGAAAGGGTAGGTGTTAAACATGGTATTTGATAAAGTTGTAAAGGTTGTAATAGAACAATTAGATTTAGATGGGGATATAGAAATTACTCCACAGACTTCTTTAATGCATGATTTAGAAGCCGATTCTCTTGATGCTGTAGAAGTAATTATGGCCCTTGAAGATCAATTTAGTATTGAAATTCCGGATGAGGATGCAGAAGGCTTTAAAAGCATAGGCGATATTGCAAAGTATATTGAAGAAAAAACTAAGTAGTATTTAAACAAAATATGGGAGAAATTAAATTTAATAACTATAATAGGTATAATTTCTCCCATTGCTTCATATTACTAAAGAAAACTATTATAGGTAATCAACTTTTAAAAAATATAGAAGCCTTCATTATTTTCTTTGAAATTTATTCTGAATGTTAATGTTGTTTATCTATAGAATACACTTAAATAGCAGAATACACTTAAATAGCCGTAATGGCTATTGATAGAATTACGAGGTTTAATACTGTTCATTATAAAAATTATATTAAAAACATATAAAAGGGTAGGTGTTAAATATGGTGTTTGATAAAGTTGTAAAGGTTGTAATAGAGCAATTAGATTTAGATGGTGATATAAAAATTACTCCACAGACTTCTTTAATGAATGATTTAGAAGCCGATTCTCTTGACGCTGTAGAGGTAATTATGGCCCTTGAAGATCAATTTGATATTGAAATTCCAGATGAGGATGCGGAAGGCTTTAAAAGCATAGGGGATATTGCAAAGTATATTGAAGAAAAAACTAAATAGAAAGTTTAAATATTTAGACTAAATATTTAAACAAGTATAGGAAGGAGTTAAGTTTGAGTATGATAAGTGAGAGACGAGTAGTTATAACTGGAATAGGTGTAATATCTCCTATTGGTACTGGTAAGGAAAATTATTGGGAGGCATTGAAAAATGGTGCTAATGGTATAGATAGAATTACAAGATTTAATGTAGATCCTTATAAAAGCCAAATTGCAGGAGAAGTTAACGACTTTGATCCGGAAGAGTATATAGACAAAAAAGAAGCTAAAAGAATGGATAGATTTTCTCAATTCGCAGTTGCTGCTTCAAAAATGGCTTTAAAGGATTCAGGAATAAATATTGATGAAATTGACCAGGAGAGAATTGGAGTAGCTTTAGGTACGGGCATTGGTGGTGTTGATACCTTTGAAAAAGAGTTTACTAAGATTATAGAAAGAGGTCCTAAATGGGTTAGCCCTTTTCTTATACCTATGATGATTTGTAATATGGGAGCTGGAAGGATTTCTATTGAAGTTGGAGCAAAAGGACCGACTATTACCCCTGTGTCTGCTTGTGCTTCCGCTACTAATGCAATTGGAGATGCATTTAGGCTTATTCAAAGAGGAGATGTAGATTTAATGTTTGCAGGAGGTTCAGAAGCACCTGTAAGTCATTCATGTATGGCTGGTTTTGGTAAGATGAAAGCCATGTCAACAAGAAATGATAATCCAAAGATTGCTAGTTGTCCCTTTACTAAAGATAGAGATGGATTTGTAATGGGTGAAGGAGCAGGAATTCTTATGATGGAAGAGCTAGAACAGGCTAAAAAGCGTGGAGCAAAAATTTATGGTGAAATTGTAGGTTATGGTATGTCATCTGATGCTTACCATATTACGACTCCAGCCCCTGGTGGTGAAGGTTGTGCAAGAACTATGCAAAATGCTATTAATGATGCAGGAATCAAGCCTGAAGATGTTGACTATATAAATGCCCATGGTACATCCACTCCCTATAACGACAAATATGAGACAATGGCCATTAAAAGTGTATTTGGGGATCATGCCTATAAGCTATCAGTAAGCTCTACAAAATCTATGACGGGTCATTTGCTTGGTGCAGCTGGTGCAATAGAAGCAATAGCTTGCTTGTTAGCTATCAACGAAGACTATGTTCATCCTACAATTAATCATATAAATCCAGACCCAGAACTAGATTTAGATTATGTTCCAAATAAGGGTAAATCAAAAGTTGTAAATTATGCCCTTTCCAATTCGTTAGGATTTGGCGGCCATAATGCATCAATACTTTTGAAGAAATATAATGACTAAGTTTAATTAAGAGCGAGTCAAGATTGGCTCGCTTCATCTTGTTACGTAGGAATTCAAACTCTTTTCTATAAAATATAAGCTATTAACAATAAAATTTTAGAAAATAGTTGTGAATACTTAAGACTTAAGAGGATAACTTAAGTTTATAAGGAACCGAGAAGTAATAAGAGCTCATTAGAGGATCTTGTCTAAGTACTACTTTTAAATTATGATAAGTGAATATAAAATAATAATGTGATTTTTAGAAGGTTTTCCGAATGTTTTTTATTTTAAAGTTATTTCTTTATGGGGAAATGGGAATAGAAAACCAAGACCTTCAATTCTCTAAGTTTCCAATTTACAAGCTAACAGTTTTTATAAAATACATTCGAAATTCCTTCTGTTGTTTGGGAGGGAAAGTTTTGAATAATGATAGCATTAGTGAGTTTGAACAGTTAATAAAATATGTGTTCAATAATAGAGATTTTTTAACAGAAGCTTTAACCCACAGTTCATATGCAAATGAGAAGAAATATAAGAAATATAATCATAACGAAAGACTTGAGTTTCTAGGGGATTCAGTTTTAGGTCTTGTTATAAGTGATTATCTATTTACTAATTATCCTAGTTTACCCGAGGGAGAGCTAACTAAAACTAGGGCAAAAATAGTTTGTGAAACTACACTATCAAACTGTGCTAAGGAAATTGATTTAGGGAGATATATAATGCTAGGTAAAGGTGAAGACTCTACCGGTGGTAGAGAAAGGCCATCTCTATTGGCCGATGCCTTTGAATCCATTATAGGAGCCATATATTTAGATGGGGGATTAAATGATTCTAGAAATTTTATTCTTACTACAATGAAAAAAGTTATTGAGGACGCACTTTCTGGAAAAATATTTATTGATTTTAAAACCCGCCTACAGGAATTGGTTCAAAATGATGCTAATGTAAAAATAAGCTATGAAATTATAGATGAAAAAGGTCCTGACCATAATAAAACCTTCTATACACAAGTCAAAAAAAATGATAGGGTTTTAGGTTTTGGTAATGGTAAAAGTAAAAAGGAATCGGAACAAAATGCCGCTAAAATGGCCTTAGGATATATGGAAGATCAATGTTAAAAGTAATCTATATTTATACTTTAATCTAGTTGCTAGTAGACAGGTTAAAGTATAAATTTTCAACCCTTTGAGAGGTGTGTTTAATATTGGGTAAAAAGAATTACATTATACCTATCTTTGTTCCCCATCATGGATGCCCTTTTGATTGTATTTTCTGTAATCAGAAGAAAATAACAGGTATAGATACTGTTTTAAAGGGAGAGCAGGTTGAAGAACAAATTAAAAACTATGTAAAATTCATAGGAGAAAAATCTGATAAACATATTGAGATTGCATTTTTTGGAGGAAGCTTTACTGGAATAGATATTGAAAAACAAAAAGAATTCCTATATATTGCGAGTAAATGGTATAAATCTGGATACATAGATGATATTAGATTGTCTACTAGACCGGATTATATAGATGAAGGTGTACTCTCATATCTAAAAGAATATAATGTTTCAATTATTGAATTGGGAGTCCAGTCATTAGATAATGATGTGCTAGGGAAAAGCCTTAGAGGTCATGGGGCTAGTGATGTAATAAGAGCATCGAATTTAATAAAGAGAGAGGGTTTAAAACTAGGGCTACAAATGATGGTTGGATTACCTGGGGATGACTTTAAAAAATCAATGGCTACTGCCAAGAAAATAATTTCATGCAATCCTGATTTTATTAGAATCTATCCAACCTTAGTCATAAGAGGTACTAAACTGGAGGAATTGTATTTAGATGGCGATTACAAGCCTTTAAAACTTGAGGAAGCTCTCTTTATATGTAAGGAACTATATAGGCTATATTATTATCATGGTATTCCTATTATTCGTATGGGCCTTCAACCAACAGATAATATAATGGAGGGAAAGGACGTAATAGCAGGACCTTTTCATCCATCCTTTAGGCAGCTTGTAGAATCTGAAATATTTAAGGAGTCAATTGATAAATACATTTCTTCCTATAAAGAAAAAATACACAAAATAGAGTTTATTCTGCATCCAAAATCAATTTCTAATTTAGTTGGAATTAGAAAGAGGAACCTAAACTTTTTTAGAGAAAAATATAATGTTGGGGATATAATTATAACTAAAACATTAGACATATCTAAGGATGAAATTAAAATTAAGCTTAATGATAGTATATTAAAGAAAATTAAGGCATATGAAAAAGTTGAGTTCATGTCAAGGAAGTAAGATAATTAATATTCATTTAATACTAAACATTATCAATAACACCTAGGCTTAAGGTGTTATTTTAATTTTTTGAAAGATATGATAAAATGTTTAAGTGCAGTTACTATTACTAATTTCTAGGTTGTAAAAGATGCATTAGGATAATTTCTTAAAATGAAGTTAGCTAAATGTCAATTATACGTAAACTTATATAAAAGAGGTGTATACATTGTACCTTAAAAAACTTGAAGCCCATGGATTTAAGTCCTTTGCTGATAAAATAGAAATTGATTTTAAAAATGGGATTACGGGTATCGTAGGCCCTAATGGTAGCGGAAAGAGTAATGTTATCGATTCCGTTAGATGGGTTCTTGGGGAACAAAGCCCAAAAACCTTAAGGGGAAGTAGAATGGAAGATATTATTTTCAATGGAACCTCCCACAGGAAGCCCTTGGGAATGGCAGAGGTATCATTGACATTTAATAATAGCCAAGGATTTTTACCTATAGATTATAGTGAAGTCACTATAACACGAAGACTGTATCGTTCTGGTGAAAGTGAATATCTTATAAATAAAGTTCCTTGTAGATTGAAGGACATCAGAGAACTATTAATGGATACAGGAATTGGTATAGATGGGTATTCTCTCATTGGTCAGGGCCAGATTGACAGTATACTAAGTAATAAGCCCGATGATAGAAGACAAATCTTTGAAGAAGCGGCAGGAATAGTTAAGTTTAAATCAAGAAAAATTGAGGCTGAAAGAAAGCTTGATAATACAAATCAAAATCTTATAAGAATAGAAGATATATTAGGAGAACTTGAGTCGAGGGTTGAGCCTTTAAAAAAGCAGAGTGAAAAAGCCAAAGCATTTTTGGAGTTATCTGAGGAGCTTAAGGATTTAGAAATCAATATGTTTTTAAGGGATATAGATGATGTAAAGCGAAAACTTAAAGCTGAAGAAGAGCAATTTAATATTGTAGAGACTCAACATTCAAATTATTTAGTCAAAAGAGAAGGTTTAGGTAATAATCAGTTGGAGTGTCAGAATAAAATTGAAAGCTTGCAGAATGATATTCAAGATATGAAGGAAAACTATTTTGAAATTATAAATACAACAAAAAAATTAGAAGGTGATAAGGTACTTTATGAAGAAAAAATACAAAATATTGAAAATAATATATCAAGAATAAAGGGTGAAATAGATAGCATATCAATTCAAGATAAGGATATTAATATACAATTATCTTCACTATTAACTGAAAGTGATGAACTAGAGAATCTATTATCTGAGAATAATGAGTTGTTGCTCAATGAAAATAAAAAATCACAGGATATGATTAGATTTATTACTACCCATCAGGAGAAGTCAGAGGATTATAAAAGTAAGGTTATCGAGGTCCTTAACTCCATATCTTCTTCGAAAAGTGAAATAAATAGCATAAATGCTATTAAAAAAAATATAGTAAATAGAATACAGAAGATTGAGGATGAAAGGCATAATTTACTAGATAGTGAAAGGGAAAATTTAGAAAATTTAAGATTGATAGAGGATGAGATAGATAAAATAAAGAATTCACTCAAGGAAAAAACTTTGGAGAAGGAAGATTTAATAGCTGAAAATAATAAATATAACAATGAGTATCAGACTTTATTAAAAACCTATGAAAGTGAAAGAAATAATTTAAGGGACCTTCAATCGGAAAGAAGACTGCTTGAGGCTATGGATAAGTCCTATGAAGGATTTAGTGCAAGTGTTAGAAAAACTTTACAGTTATGCCAAGACCAAAGGGGAATAGGTAAGGGAGTTCATGGTGTAGTTGCTGAGCTTATGAGTATTCCAAAGGAGTATGAAATTGCCATGGAAGTGGCATTAGGGTACTCTATGCAAAATATTGTTTGCAATGCTGAGGACGATGCAAAGGCAATCATAAAATATCTTAAAGAAAACAATTTAGGGAGGGTAACATTCCTTCCATTATCCAATGTCCATTCAAGGCAAAGGGATCAAGAAATCAACTTTAAAGTCAAAGATTTTAAAGGTTATATTGGAGTAGCTAGTAATCTTATTTCATGTTCTAAGCAATACAATAGCCTATTCCATTATCTTCTTGGAAAAACTTTAATAGTCGATAATATCGATTCTGCCCTTAAGATATCTAAGCTTGTAAGAAAATTTAAAATAGTGACACTTGAGGGAGATGTTATAAATCCTGGAGGTACAATAACAGGGGGTAGCTATAAGTCAAAGATTTCAAATGTGTTTAGCAGGAAGAGGAAATTAGTAGAGCTTGGTAGCAAAGTTTCTAAACTTAACAATTTAGTCAATCAGTATGGTCATGATTTAAAAGAATATAAAAATAACCTTGAAGATATAAATGAAAAATTAAAAATTAACTCATCAGCGGCTGAAAATATAAGACTTATGCTTATAAGAAAAGAAAATATATTATCAAATATTAAAAATCAAGGCCATTCACTTAATCTATCTATGGAGACTTTGAAGAAAGAACTTGAGGAACTTAAAGGTGAACTAAGTGACATGGAAGAAACAGTAGTTAAAAAACAGTCCCTCATATCATCCCTTAAATCTGAAAGCATTGAGGCAGAAAAAAATATAAAGGATATAGAAGTACTTATTGAAGAAAAGCAAAGGGAATCAAATTCATTAAATGAATATATTACTTCAATAAAGGTCAATTTAGCTTCAGAAAAAGAAAAGAGAGACAATGTCTTAAAGGAAATAAGTAGAATAAAGAGTACTATTAATGTTTGGAAAGACAATAAAATAAATAAGGAAAATGAGTTATCTAAGTTAGAAGCAGAAAAAGAAAGTTATATGGAGAATCTAGATAGTATAATTATATCTATTAATGACAATGAAATCCTTAGCAAGCAAATAGATTATAATGTTAAGAAGTTTGATGAGGAAAAAAATATATGGAATGAAAAAAATAAGGATTTAATTGAAAAAATTGAGGTAATAGATACTGCCCTCAATGATTTAAAAGAAAGTTTGCATAAAATTGAAGTACGAAGAACGAGACTTGAGCTTCAATATGATAATTATATAAAGAAGATTTGGGAAAAATATGAATTAAGTTATATGGATTCACTAAATTACAAAAAGGATATAGGGGATTTTAATGATGCTTCCAAAAGAATAAGTCATCTAAATAGAGAAATAAAAAAATTAGGAGAAGTAAGCTTAGCTTCCATTAAAGAATATGAGGAGGTTAGTGAAAGGTACTCATTTTTAAAGTCTCAAAAAGAAGATCTGATAAAAGCAAAGGAATCCCTTAAGCAAGTAATTCTTGAATTGGAAAATACAATGAAAAAACAGTTTATTAAAAGCTTTCATGAAATAAATGAAAACTTTAGTGTAATCTTCAAGGAGCTTTTTAGCGGTGGTAAAGCTAAGCTTGAGTTAGAAGAAGATGGTAATGTTTTAGAGGGTAAAATAGAAATCATAGCTCAACCCCCTGGGAAAAAACTTCAAAATCTCAGCCTTCTTTCAGGAGGGGAAAGGGCTTTAACGGCTATAGCTCTATTATTTTCCATATTGAGAACCAAACCAACTCCCTTTTGTATATTGGATGAAATTGAAGCAGCTCTAGATGATGTAAATATTTTTAGATTTGCAGACTTTTTAAAGGAATTTACCAAGAATTCTCAATTTATTATTATTACCCATAGAAAAGGAACTATGGAGATTATTGATTACTTATACGGTATTACTATGCAAGAGTATGGAGTTTCTAAGGTGGTTTCCGTTAAGCTGAGCGATGTAGCCAGTTAGGATAGAGACCACTGATATAAGTGAGTTCCTTTAGTAAATTATAAACTTGGAAATTTAATTAAAGGACCCTATTTTACTTAAAGGAGTAAAGGAAATAGAAAGATTAAAACTTGATAAATAGATTTTTTAGAACGTATTAAAAGTAAGAAATATACAGGAGGTAAAGGTATGTTAAAAAAACTTTTTGAAAAATTAATCAAGGATGATGGAGAGCAAATAGTTGAAGGAGATAAGGTTGCTGAACAGGAAATAATACAGGAGGAGGTAAATAATGAAGAAGCTCCACAGCTTGAAGCATTAGAAGAAAAATCAATGAATAAGGGTGTTGGAAATTCTTCAGAAATTAAAACTGAAAAAGAAGAAAATAATAATGAATTTCAGCATTTTTTTTCTAAATTAAAATCTGGTTTAACTAAAACCAGGAATGAAATAATAGAAAAAATTGACTCCTTAATGAAATCCTATACAAAAATTGACGAAGAATTTTTAGAAGAGCTGGAAGAAATACTTATAGTTTCTGATGTAGGAATGGATACAACGATGAAAATAATTGAGAGACTCAGGGAAGAAATTAAAAAGAGGGGATTAACCGATACTAAAGAGATAAAATTAGTTTTACAAGAAATCTTAGAGGAATTATTGACTACTACAAGGGACAATTCTTTAAACATTTCTCCTCCCCCTGCAATTGTTATCGTTATAGGTGTAAATGGGGTAGGAAAAACTACTTCAATAGGCAAACTGGCCTACAATATAAAGTCAAGTGGAAAAAAGGTATTATTGGCGGCTGGTGATACCTTTAGAGCAGCGGCTATTGACCAGTTGAAAATATGGGGAGATAGAGTGGGTGTAAATGTAATACATCAGCAAGAGGGTTCAGACCCTGCCGCTATAATATACGACGCTATTCAATCTGCAAAGGCAAGAAAGACTGATATATTAATATGTGATACTGCCGGTAGGTTACATAATAAAAAGAATTTGATGAACGAATTGGCTAAGGTCTTTAAAATTATAGAGAGAGAGTATCCAGAGGCAAAGAAGGAGGTTCTTTTAGTTTTAGATGCAACTACAGGTCAAAATGCAATTCAACAAGCTAAGACCTTTAAAGAAGTTACCGATATCAGTGGGATAGTCTTAACTAAATTAGATGGTACAGCTAAAGGTGGAGTAGTTCTTGGAATAACATCGGAATTAGATATACCTGTTAAATTTATAGGAGTTGGTGAAGGAATAGGTGACCTCCAGACATTTAATCCTAAAGTCTTTGCTAAGGCCTTATTAAGTGATAATTAAAAGCATTTTTTAAACATTTTCTATTGACAATAAAGTAATAGTATTATAAAATACATCTGTAAAGTATATAACCTTTACAGTTATGTTTTAGGGAAGTGTTAAAATGTTTGAAGAAAAAATCAAGTTAGGGGATTTGTATGATTTCTATGGCAATCTACTTACGGATAAGCAGCAGGAAATCATAAAGTTACACTGCATACATGATTTTTCTTTAGGTGAAATATCGGAAGATTTAGGTATAAGTAGGCAAGCAGTTTATGACACTTTAAAACGCTCACGAAAGATATTGAAAAGTTATGAAGAAAAGCTTGGATTACTAGATAAATTTTTAAATACGAAAAATAGAGTAAATGGGTTAATTAAAGATGTAGAGGGCCTATATAAAGTTATTGATAATGATTATAAAAAAAGAGATGCACTAAATCAAATAGATGAAATAAAAGAAGGGCTTATTGAGATTCTTGATAAGAACTTGTAAACTTCTTAAGGAGGTTAATAAATGATTTTTGAAGGTCTTTCCGAAAAGCTTCAAAATACCTTTAAGAAGCTTAAGGGTAAAGGTAAGCTCTCGGAAAAGGATGTAAAGAGTGCAATGCGTGAAGTAAAGCTTGCATTGCTTGAGGCTGATGTAAACTACAAAGTTGTTAAAGACTTTATTAAAAAAGTCACAGAAAGAACGGTTGGTCATGAAGTTTTAGAAAGTTTAACTCCAGGCCAGCAGGTAATTAAGATTGTTAATGAGGAACTAACAAATCTAATGGGAACTACTCAGAGTAAAATTGAGTTTTCCTCTAAGCCTCCTACGATTATTATGTTGGTTGGATTGCAGGGAGCCGGTAAAACTACTACCGGTGGTAAATTGGGTGACCAGCTTAAAAAGCTTGGGAAAAGACCACTATTGGTTGCCTGTGATGTCTATAGACCCGCTGCAATTAAGCAGTTACATGTAGTTGGAGAAAAACTTGATATTCCTGTTTTTTCTATGGGAGATAAAGTTAGTCCAGTAAATATAGCTAAAGCAGGTATAGAACATGCTAAAAAATATGGAAATGATGTTGTAATAGTTGATACGGCAGGAAGGCTTCATATAGATGAAAAACTTATGGATGAATTAAAGGATATAAAATCCCAGGTATCTCCCCAGGAAATCATGTTGGTTGTCGATGCAATGACTGGTCAAGATGCTGTAACTGTTGCTGAAAGTTTTAATACAGAATTAGGCATAGATGGAATTATATTAACTAAACTAGATGGTGATACTAGGGGTGGAGCTGCATTATCAGTTAGAGCAGTAACAGATAAACCAATAAAATATATTGGGGTAGGGGAGAAATTAACGGATTTAGAACCCTTTCACCCTGACAGATTGGCTTCAAGAATATTGGGGATGGGTGATGTTTTAAGCCTCATAGAAAAGGCCCAAGCTAGTTTTGACGAAAATAAACTAAAGAAGTTGGAAAAGAAAATGAAAAGTCAGGATTTTAATTTAGAAGACTTCTTAGACCAACTTCAGCAGATGAAGAATATGGGACCTTTAAACCAAATATTAGAGATGATGCCAGGTGTAAGTAATAAGCAACTTAAAAATCTGAGTGTTGATGACAAAGAGTTAGTTCATATAGAGGCGATTATCCAATCGATGACTATAGAAGAAAGACAAAACCCTTCAATAATTAAGGGAAGTAGAAGAAAGAGAATTGCCGCTGGTAGTGGAACAAATGTTCAATCTGTAAATAAGCTGCTTAAACAATTTGAGCAAACTAAGAAAATGATGAAACAACTTTCCGGAATGGAAAAAGGATTTAAAAAGGGTAGTAAATTTAAGTTGCCTTTCTTTTAGCAATAACTAACTATAAAAGTTTGTTTTAAACTTTAGTGGTAGTTATCAATATAGTAATGCTACTTTAAAGATTAATAGATTATCCTAAAAAAATATAATCTTTATTATTTTAGGAAAATTTATCTTAGATTTTAATATAGCATGACTATATATAAATATTTTATCTATTTTAAAGGAGGTGAATTTACATGGCAGTAAAAATCAGATTAAGAAGAATGGGTGCTAAGAAGAAACCATTTTATAGAATAGTAGTTGCAGACTCACGTTCACCAAGAGATGGTAGATGTATTGAGGAGATTGGATACTACAATCCTATTTCTGAGCCTGTTGAGATAAAGATAGATGATGAAAAAGCTGTTAAATGGCTTAAAACTGGTGCACAACCAACTGATACTGTTAAGGAATTGTTTAAGAAACACGGAATTGCCGAAAAGTTTGAAGAAGCTAAAAAAGCATAATTGGCTTCTAGGGGGTGAATTTATGGGAGAATTAGTTGAAATTATTGCTAAGGCATTAGTTGACCATCCCGAAGAAGTACAGGTTAATGAAATAGAGGGTAGTCAATCGGTCATTATAGAATTAAAGGTTGCTTCTGAAGATATGGGCAAAGTAATTGGAAAACAAGGCAGAATCGCTAAAGCAATAAGAACTGTTGTTAAGGCGGCTGCTACTAAGGAAAATAAACGAGTTGTTGTTGAAATTATTCAATAAATATGAAAGGATTAGGTTCTCCTAATCCCGAGGCTTTTGACAAACCCGAATTTCTTCGTTGTTGCTTTAACCGAGAACCCTTACGTATTTCTTTATACGCTGCGGCCTCTCGGTTTCAGCACGCCTCGAACTTCAGATTTGTCAAAAGCCTATCATTTTGTTGACTTTATCAACAATCTAAGGATTAGGTGAACCTAATCCCTTTATATTTATAATGGAGTTATAAATATATTGTTTTTGGGCAATTAATATAGGTGTAATGGAAAAAACTGAAGAAGCTTAATCATGATTAGGGACTTAGATTTTAATTATAGGTCTTAATTTAGCAAAGGATATCATAGATACCTTTGTCAGGCTACCCGAAAACCCGAATTTCTTCGTTGTTGCTAAAACCAAGAACCCTTACGTATTTCTTTATACGCTGCGGCCTCTCGGTTTTAGCACGCCTCGAACTTCAGGTTTCGGGGAAGCCTGTCATCTTGTAGCCTTTGTCTACAATCTGGCAAAGGATATCATAGATAACTTTGTTTTAATTTCAAGATATGGAAGGATGATTAGGTGGATGAATGGGTTAGAGTAGGTCAAATTGTGAGTACCCAGGGTTTAAGAGGGGAAGTTAGGGTATATCCATTTACTGACTATAAAGAAAGATTTGAAGAGCTAGATTATGTACATCTAGAAGATGATACAGATTTAATTTTGGAGATTGAAAATGTACGATATAAAGGTCAACTTATTATATTAAAGTTTAAGGACTTAAATAATATAAATCATGTAGAAAAGTTTAAAGATAGATATATTGCGATAGATAGAGACAAAATGAGGGAGTTACCTGAGGATTCCTATTATATTTCTGATTTAGTTGGCTTAAATATTATTGATGAAGATAATTCTTGTATTGGTAAGTTAGTCGATGTCATACAGAATACAGCTCAAGATATATATATCATTGAACATCATATCAGTAAGAGTAAAATATTGATTCCTGCTGTTAAAGAATTTATTAAAGAAGTAGATATGGAAGAGAAGGTAATTAAGGTCAAGCTTATAGAAGGTATGATAGAATGATTATTGATATCTTAACCCTATTTCCGGAAATGTTTAACAATATAATTAACGAAAGCATACTTGGAAGAGCCCAGGAGAAGGGGTTATTAAAAATCAATCCAATAAACATACGAAGCTATTCTAAAGATAAACATAAGAGAGTTGATGACTATCCATATGGCGGCGGTAGTGGCATGGTTTTAATGAATCAACCCCTATTCGATGCCTTAGAATCATTGACTCAGGGTAAAAAAGATAGTAGAATTCTATATTTAACTCCAAAGGGGAGAACATTCAATCAACAGATTGCAAATTCCCTGGCTGCCGAAAAAAATTTAATATTTGTATGCGGTCATTATGAGGGAATAGACCAAAGAATCATTGATAGGTGGATTACAGATGAAATTTCTATTGGTGACTACGTATTAACAGGTGGAGAATTACCTGCAATGGTTGTTATAGATTCTATTTCTAGGCTGATTCCTGGAGTGTTGGGAAAGGATGAATCCTTCCTTGAGGAGAGCTTTTATAATGGTTTATTAGAGTATCCCCATTATACGAGACCCTCTGTATACGATGGTGAAGCTGTGCCCCATGTACTTTTATCTGGTAATCATAAAATGATTGCTGAATGGAGAAAGAAAGAATCCCTAAAAATAACTATTGAAAGAAGGCCGGACCTAATTTTAAAATTATTTCAAAGAGATGATATTAGCTTTAAGGAGAAATCCGATTTAAAGAAGCTGTTATTGGAAATTATCAGTGAAGATATAAATAATAAACCTTAAATCACATGAATAAATAACTTTAAAGATTAATAAAATCTAAAATATTTTTTAAATTATGTTGTCTAGCAGTCTATGCTGTGATATAATAACTTGTGGTAATACGGACGGTCCTCTTCTGCAATATAGTGGAATGAACGTCTATGATGGAGGGAGGTAACAACATGAATATGGAAATTATTAAGGAATTAGAGAAGGAACAACTTAAATCTGATGTACCTGAATTTGGTATAGGTGACACTGTAAAAGTTCACTTAAAAGTAAAGGAAGGTAAAAGAGAAAGAATTCAGATTTTTGAAGGAGTTGTTTTAAAGAGACAAAATGGTAGCGCTAGAGAAACATTTACAGTAAGAAAGATTTCTTACGGTGTAGGTGTTGAAAAGACTTTACCAATTCATTCTCCAAAGATTGATAAAATCGAAGTAGTTCGAAGAGGTAAAGTTAGAAGAGCTAAATTGAATTATCTAAGAGAAAGAGTTGGAAAAGCTGCTAAAGTTAAGGAAAAAAAGCGTTTCTAGCTAATTTAAAGGAACTGGGGACAGTTCCTTTTTAGTTTTTACTATTTGATAAGTTTCTACAAGCTAAACTAAGTTTAGGATTAAGTTTAGGGATTAGAGTTAATACTATATATAATAATGCTGCCTTAGAATGTATTAATCCTTAAAGTAGCGTTATTATAGGTATAAATCTATTAATTCAAAATGGTGTGTATAAACTATGGTGAGAAGAGTATTTGGATATGTATTAATAACTATTTTGTTTTTTTTTATAATTATCTTATCTGTTTTTAAACCTATTAAAGTACAGGGTAACTCTATGTATCCTAACTTAAAGGATGGGGAGTGGGCTTTAATTAATAAGTTTACATATTCGATTACAGACCCTAAACGAGGAGATTTAATAATTTTTAAACTGCCTAAATATGATAGCGAATACATGATAAAGCGTGTCATTGGGTTACAATATGAGTCAGTTAAAATTGTTTCTGGTATTATTTATATAAATGGAAATAGATTAAATGAAATTTATAATCCATCCTTTTTTCAGTACAATTTTTATAAAAGGATAATTCCCCAAAATCACATTTTTGTCCTTGGGGATAATCGAAAATTCAGTATCGATAGCAGATATGAAGATGTGGGATTCATCGATAAGAAATACATAATCGGTAAAATAATTTTTAAGTGGTGATATATATGATTATAAATTGGTATCCCGGTCATATGAAGAAGACCAAGGAACTCATTCAAAATAGCCTTAAGCTGGTGGATGTTGTTATAGAGCTTTTGGATGCTAGAATACCAATTAGCAGTAAAAATCCTGACATTGATAAACTAATAGGAAGTAAGCCGAAGGTAATCATTTTAAACAAGTCAGACTTATCTGACAGTAAAGTATTACAAAGCTGGATTTATCACTATGCAAACCAAGGCATTAAAGCTATTCCAGTGAATTCAATAACTGGTGAAGGTATGGGAAATCTAATTGATGCCATAAAGGATTCCGTAAAGGATAAAATTGAAGCTATGAGGAATAAAGGTCGGAAAATTAGGCCCATAAGAGTCATGATTGTTGGAGTACCTAACGTAGGCAAATCATCGTTAATAAACAAATTAGCAGGGAGAAAAACAGCTAAAACTGGTAATAAGCCTGGTGTTACTAGAGGAAAGCAGTGGATTAGAATAAGGAAAGACTTAGAGCTTTTTGATACTCCTGGAATCCTATGGCCAAAGATAGAGGATGAAGAGGTAGGATTGAATTTGGCCTTTACCGGTGCTATAAAGGATGAGATATTAGATATGGAGGAGCTATGTCTAAAATTATTGCAAAAGCTTTCTAGTAGCTATGGAGATTACTTAATTAACAGATATAAGCTTGATGAGCTAAGTGATGACCAAGTTATTAATATGGAAAGTATAGGCAAGAATAGGGGATGTATACGTTCCCGTGGACAAATAGACTATACAAAGGTATCTAAGATAGTCCTAGATGAGTTTAGAAAGGGTATAATCGGTAGGATAACCCTTGAAACTCCCGATGATATAGATAGTAGAGAAAAAGCTGAAGATGACAAATAGAATTAAAATAGGAGATGTTTTTAAATAAAGACAGTTCCTATTTTTTTATGTTATAATTTTTATGTCATATATATCTACATAAATAAATTTTTAAGAGGGGATAAATATTATGGATTTTTTAAATATGTCTTGTAAAGAAATTGAAAAATATATTAGTTCAGTAGAAGGTAATGCTAGGTTCTCCCTTATAAATATTTTACAGCAGGATACTAGAAAATCTGTTAATAAATTGGCTTTAAAGCTAAAGAAGGAAGAAGCCAGGGCTAATGAAGAAATAGAGAGATTAAATAAGCTTTGGGAAATTGAAAAGAATTACTTTGACCTTGGTTATAACCTAGTGGCAGGCTTAGATGAAGCTGGAAGGGGACCTTTAGCTGGACCCATAGTTGCAGCAGCGGTGATATTGCCTAAGGAGGAATTGATTATAGGAGTTAATGATTCAAAAAAGTTATCGGAGAAAAAGAGGGATGAACTATATAAGAAAATACAGGATACTGCCCTTGCCATAGGCGTTGGAATTGTTGACAATAGAAAGATTGATGAAATAAATATATTTAATGCCACTAAACTGGCAATGAAAAGAGCTATTAATTCCCTTAAAATAAAACCAGAATTTTTACTAATAGATGCACTAGATATAACCGATATAAATATAGAGCAAGAAAGCATAGTTAAAGGTGACAGCAGAAGTATCTCAATAGCCTCTGCATCAATTATTGCTAAAGTAACTAGAGATAACATGTTAAAAAGTTATGACAAAGAATATCCACAGTACAATTTTTCTAAGCATAAAGGCTATGGTACGAAGGAACACTATGAAGCAATTAAAAAACATGGAATAACACCTTTACATAGGAAGAGTTTTCTCAAAAACATAAAGTAGTTTGTTAAGGTTAGGGTGATAAATATGGAAATACAAAACTTACTCAATGCCGTATATAGGAATAATAATTTAGTGAATAATGACTTAATTTCAAGACTAAAGGTGGGGGATATACTAAAGGCTAAAATCTTAGCTATGGTTGGGGACACAATAGCCTTGGAAATGAATGATAAGCTTACTATTGAGGCAAGGGATATTTCCATGATAAACTATGATATTGGAGACGTAGTTGAATTTACTGTAGCAGATATAAGGGATAACACCCTTTTACTCAAAAGCAATCTTTCTGAGCTTGCTCTATTGGAAAGCAAGCTTTCGGATATTGGTATTAAGCTTAATGAAGAAAATAAAGAACTAATTGAGCTTTTTTTAAAAAATGAAATTCCTATAACAAAAGAAAATATATCAACTATAATGTCTACAAAAAATTATTATGGTAAAGTTGCTCAGCTCATTAAGGAAAATGACATACCAATAAATTTTGAGACTATAATAAATGATATTAAAGAGGTTCTTAAAAATCTTATGCAAAATAGGGATTTTACTGGGTCTGATAAAATAGGTCAACAAGCTCTTAAGACTGGTGTTAATGAAAATCATAATACATCGAATATTGAGTTTGCAAATATGACTAACGATGTAACTAATAATATAACTAATAATGAAATTAGTACCCCATTGAAAAATATACCTATCGATTTATTAAATCATAATACATCAGATGTCAACCTTCCCTTTGCTAGCGAATTTTTAAATGGGGAGAGTAGGGTTACTCTGGAAAAGCTAGTATTTATGATGAAAAACAACCTAGACTTTACCCCTAGGGATATTATTCTAGTAGATAATCTATTGGAGGGTAAAAAAACTATAACAAATCAGATTGAGAACCTTATAAAGCTTCTTGATGAAGATATAGCTAATAGGGATTCGATTGATAAAGCTGTTGTTGATAAAGAAATAATTAATAAAGAAATAATTGACAAGGAAGTTGTTGACAAAGAAAGTAATGTCAAATCATATTGGTCCAGTGATAGGGTTATAGAACATACTGATTTTAAAGATAAACTTTTAACTCTACTGAAAAAGTTTGACCTAGGAGATATAAGGGAAAAGGAAAAGTTTCAACTAGCAATGAAGGAGCTATTTGAAGGTATAGAGGATATAAGAAGCAGTGTTTTAAATAATGAAAATAGCCCCGTTATCAATAAACATATAGAGGAAATAAAGGCATCCTTTGATTTTATTAATAAATTAAATGACAACATGGTTTTTGTTCAAATTCCACTACATATTAATAATACCCATAAAAATCTTGATATTTATATAAAGAAGGACAGTAAAGGCAGAAAAAAGATAAGCTCTAATAATGCTAAAATATTTATTTCACTCAATACTAACAATCTAGATTTAGTTCAAGTCCTTATTGAATTAAATAAGAAAGATATAAACTTAAATTTTAAAGTCTACGATGAGAAAATTAAGAAGATTATTGAAGCTAATGAGAGCATGTTATCAGAAAAGTTAAAGGAGCAAGATTTTAATAATATTATATTTAAATATAATCTCTCAACAGATAATCTTAATATAATTGATGTTGATTTGAATGAGAGGAAAAATAGATTCAATACATTAGACTTAAGGGTGTAGCCATATGAGTAATAGACCAATTGCTAACGCATTAAAATATAGGCCAGGGGACGATGATGCTCCAAAGGTGGTTGCCAAGGGAAAGGGTTTTATAGCTGAAAAAATAAAAGAATTAGCTAAAGAAAACGGAATTCCTGTATACAAGGATGAAAAATTATCAAGGCAGCTATACAATTTGTCTATTGGTGAAGAAATACCTACAGAACTCTATACGGTAGTAGCAGAGGTTTTACTATTTATTTCTAAGTTAGATAATAAATAGAGGGAGGAAGTTGTACTTGAACACTAAAAGAGTGGGGGATATAGGTGAAGAAAGGGCTGTAGAATTTTTAAAAAAGAAGGGTTATAAAATATTGGCTCGTAACTATAGATGTAGATTTGGGGAAATAGATATTATAGCAAAGCACAGAGATTATTTCGTATTTATTGAGGTCAAAACAAGAAGATATAAAAGTTACGGCAGGCCTATAGAATCCATAAATGGATTAAAGATAAGTCGGATATTGAAAACGGTTAATTTTTATCTAGCCCAAAATAGGATATATGATTCAAGTATGAGGATAGATGCCATTGAAATATTTCTAAATGACTCTAAAAATATTGAAATTAACCATATAGAGAATATTGTTTGCTAAAACCATGATTAAGGATGTAATGATTTATTTAAAGACATGAAATCCAATAGCCTTAAAGGAAATCAAAATTGGTTAGACAAATTAGCAAAAGACGAGGTGAAATAACATGAGAAAAAACAAAAAGCCTTTTGGTAGTGTATTGACTACAATGCTATGGATTAATGCTGCTACAGGAAAAAGTATAACTCCGAAAAAGCAAATAGATTGCCTAGATAGGGTTACTAATAATGTTCCTAAAGAATAAGTTTATAATGTTTAAAATTGTTGTATTTATAGCCCCTATCCTTTTTAGTCGTATAAATTTCAATGCATATCTTAAAGGAAGCAAACCAAATATATATCAGCTACTTTTTTCGATATTATTTGTAGCTTTATGGTTTTTATACGGTTTATATATGGGGAACAAAAAAGTAAATTATTTTTTAAAATTATCTACACTTTACTGGGGGACAGGGCTTTTATTATTTGTTTTAGGTTATTTTAGTAATCTTTATGTTATTTTTATTCCTGTTGCTCTTTATTTTGCAGGCCCCCTTTATGGGCTAAAATATTTCTTAGATACTCTGCCAGACATACAGTTCGTTGTTTTAAGTATAATTATAATCTATAGTTTAAGTGTAACTGGATATATTGTGGGTAAAAACATGAGGCATAGTGGTTAACTGAGTAGGTTAAGCTTTTCAATAACGCATATATATATAGATGTGTGACTTACAAACTTAAT